>NZ_MECK01000512.1 GCF_014596465.1 Streptomyces sp. CBMA123
CGCTTCCCCCGGCTCAAGGAGGCCCTGCTGGCCCGCCGCCGGGCCTGACCGCGGCCCTCGGCGCGCTAACGACGCGACGGCGTGCCGGCCGCGGACGGGCTGGGCGACGCGCCGGCCGAGGGGCTCGCCGTCGCGCCCGGCAGGGCCGGGGTCCCGGGCGTGGCGGACGGGTTCGGTACGGCGGGGACGCTCGGCACCACCGGCACGATCGGGGCCGGGGGCACCGTCGGCACCGCCGTCGGCGCCCCCGGCGAACCGGCCATCAGCTGCTTGAACGCCGACGTCGACCGCGGATTGCTCCGGCACTGGAAGAAGCCGTGCGGGCAGTAGTCGGTGACGGTCTGGTAGGCGGTGTCATGGGTGCGCATCCACTCGACCATCCGCCGGACGAACTCGGGGTTGTCGCCGTTGCGGAACAGCCCCCACTCCGGGTACGAGACCGGCTTGCCGCGCTTGGCCGCGAACTCCACCTGGTCCTGCAGGCCGTACGGCTCGCGCACGTAGTCGTCGAAGGTGCTCCCGGCCGGCTGGTCGTAGCTGTCCATGCCGATGATGTCGACCACGTCGTCGCCGGGGTAGCACTTGGTCCACGGGATGGCGTCCAGGCCCCGGGTGGGGGCGAAGTCGAAGCGGAACCGCTGCCCGGGCACCGAGCGCATCACCCCGACGATCCGGCGCCAGTACGCCTTCCACGCGGTCGGGTCGGGCTTGCAGCGGTGGGTGTAGGTGACGCCGTTCATCTCCCAGCCGAGGGTGATCACGGTGTCCGCGCCGCCGAGCGCCACCAGCCGGCGGGCGAGCCGGAGGAAGTGGCTGTCGAAGTCCCCGCGCGCGCCCTGGCCGAGCAGCTTGGCGACCTGGCCGTCCGGCAGGTTCGCCTCGTTGGGCACCAGCATCGGCACGCCGAGCACGAGCAGCCGGGACGGGTCGGCCAGCCGCCACTGCGACCACAGGCCGAGCACCACCGGCTCGCCCTCGATGTCCGCCCAGCCGTTGCCCGCCAGGTAGGTGTGGCCGACCTGCATGTTGGCGCCGCCCAGCCACTGGGCGTACTTGCCGATCTGCGGGATGTAGTCGTCCCAGGAGCCGACGAAGGCGCCGAACGGGGGCTCGTGCTTGGGCCGTTGGACCGGCGGGCGGGATGCCGCGCCGCGCGGCTCGAAGGCGTCCGAGGAGAGGCCGTGCCGGTCGGTCTGGCTGAGCGGCGTCCCGGCCGGGACACTGGCCGTGGCCAGCAGCAGCAGAGCGGCGGCGGCCAGCGTCAGGCGGCCGATGCGCATGGTCTCTCCTCCGGATGTCGCGGGAGCGGGGCGGGCGGTGGCGACGTCGACGGACGGTCGCGCCACGCTCGCCGACAGTAGGCCCGGTGGGGGAGGGAGAAGCCGAATGTCACCCTAAAGTGGGCGATATTCGAACGCCGTCTGCCGCAACACCCGTTCGGCCCGGCCCCGTGTATCAGCTCTGTAACGGTCCGGCGCGGCTTACGGCGCCCGCCCCGGAGGGCTCCGCCGACCGGCCGGGGAGCCGACGGCGCAGGTGGGCGGGCGGGCGTACCGGACGGGCGCGCACCGTCCGGCGTGCGGTCGACCGGACGCCCGGGCGGCGATTCCGGGCTGACTCGCCCGCCCGGCGAAAGGTACGCTCCGGCCGTGTCCTGGAAGCCGCCGCGCGTACTCACCCCCCGGTCGATCCTGCCTGCCCTGGCGGTGATGCTGGTCCTTGCGGCCGGTGCTGCGGCGCACGCGAACAAGCCGGTGCCGTTCGGCGACCGGGTGGCGGGGCCGGGCGACGCGGAGGCGACGCCGGTGAACTCGCAGTCGGTCAGCTCGGCCGACCTGGACCTCAAGGTGGTCGGCCCCGGCCTGGAGGCCTACCACAAGCAGACCGGCGAGCGGGCCTGGTCGTACCGCCGCGAGGGCGCCGAGGCGCTCTACCTGGCGATGGCCGGGGACAACGCGATCGTGGTCTGGGACGACGGCCTGGTCACCTCGGTGCGCCCGGGCGACCACGAGGTGCGCTGGCACCGCGCCGTGCCGGGCCTCGCGGACTACCTGCGCGCCGACGGCGAGCCGGGCGCGGACAAGCGCACCGACGCCCAGCGCAAGGAGACCGCCGTCCAGCGGGCCGCGGCCGCGCTGCACACCGTCCAGCGGGACGGTTCGCCCTGGCTGGCCGTGGTGACGCCCAACCTGACCATGGGCCTGCGCGACGTCGACGGCGACCTGCGGTACAACGACCGGCCCTCCAACGGCTGCCTCTTCGACCCGCTGCGCACCGTGCACACCGGCTACGCCGTACTCATCCCGCGCACCTGCACCAACAGCAGCGGGGTGCCCGTCTCCGGCGGCATCACCGGCTACCGGCTGGACAGCAACGGCTGGTCGATGATCACCGGCCCGGCGGCGACGGTGAAGGTGCTGGACAACAGCCGGGTCGAGATCACCGACGGCCCGATCGTGCCGCCCAAGGTCTTCGACACCAAGGCGGCCGCCCCCGAGACGGCCTGCGCCAACCCGGACGCGCCGTTCGCGGCGGTCCGGCCGAAGGACGGCTGCGCCGACCCGGCGGCGAGCCCGACGACGACCCCGGCCGCCCCGGCGGACCAGCCAGCTCCGACGACGGCCCCGGCGGTTTCCGCGAGCGACCAGGCGACCGCGGCCCAGCAGTAGCCGAGGGTCGGCCGGTACCCCAGGGCGGTACGCCCCCGGGGCGTTTCGCGCGGCCCGGTAGACTGGCCGTCATGGCTATCTTCTCCGGGCAATAGCGGGCGGCGGCGCCCAGTTCCACCGCGCCGACCGCCGATGAAGCCCCCTTCCCGCTTCCCGCCGCCCGGGCCGCTGCCCGGCCGCCCGCCCACGTCCCAGGAGTAGTTCCCAGCCATGATTTCCGCCAACGCCCTCGAGCTGCGTGCCGGTGCCCGGATCCTGATCGAGTCCGCGAGCTTCAAGGTCGCCGCAGGTGACCGGATCGGTCTGGTCGGGCGCAACGGCGCCGGCAAGACCACGCTCACCAAGGTGCTGGCCGGCGAGGGCCTGCCCGCCGCCGGTACGGTCACCCGTTCGGGCGAGGTCGGCTACCTCCCGCAGGACCCGCGCACCGGTGACCTGGACGTCCTCGCCAAGGACCGCATCCTCTCCGCCCGCGGCCTCGACACCGTGCTGAAGAAGATGCGCGAGAACGAGGACCGGATGGCCAACGGCAAGGGCGCCACCCAGGAGAACGCGATGAAGAAGTACGCGCGCCTGGAGACCGAGTTCCTCACCAAGGGCGGGTACGCCGCCGAGGCCGAGGCCGCCACCATCGCCGCCGCGCTGGGCCTGCCGGACCGCATCCTCGGCCAGCCGCTGCACACCCTCTCCGGCGGTCAGCGCCGCCGGGTCGAGCTCGCCCGGATCCTCTTCTCGGACTCCGACGTGCTGCTGCTCGACGAGCCCACCAACCACCTGGACGCGGACTCGATCGTCTGGCTGCGGGACTTCCTGAAGACGTACAAGGGCGGCTTCATCGTCATCTCGCACGACGTCGACCTGGTCGAGACGGTCGTCAACAAGGTCTTCTACCTGGACGCCAACCGCTCCAGCATCGACGTCTACAACATGGGCTGGAAGCAGTACCAGCAGCAGCGCGAGGACGACGAGAAGCGCCGCAAGCGCGAGCGGGCCAACGCCGAGAAGAAGGCCGCGACCCTGAACGCGCAGGCCGACAAGATGCGCGCCAAGGCGACCAAGACGGTGGCCGCGCAGAACATGGCCCGCCGCGCCGACAAGCTGCTTTCCGGCCTGGAGCAGGCCCGGGTGAACGACAAGGTCGCCAAGCTGCGCTTCCCGGACCCGGCGCCCTGCGGCAAGACCCCGCTGACCGCCAGCGGCCTGTCCAAGTCCTACGGTTCGCTGGAGATCTTCACCGACGTCGACCTGGCGATCGACCGGGGTTCCCGGGTCGTCGTGCTGGGCTTCAACGGCGCCGGCAAGACCACCCTGCTGCGGATGCTGGCCGGGGTGGAGGCGCCGGACACCGGCGAGGTGATCCCGGGCCACGGCCTGAAGGTCGGCTACTACGCCCAGGAGCACGAGACGCTCGACCCGGACCGCAGCGTCCTGGAGAACATGCGCTCGGCCGCGCCGGACACCGACCTGGTGCAGATCCGCAAGATCCTCGGGTCCTTCCTGTTCTCCGGCGACGACGTGGACAAGCCGGCCGGGGTGCTCTCCGGCGGTGAGAAGACCCGACTGGCCCTGGCCACCCTGGTGGTCTCCTCGGCCAACGTGCTGCTGCTGGACGAGCCCACCAACAACCTCGACCCGGCCAGCCGCGAGGAGATCCTGGGCGCGCTGCGCGAGTTCTCCGGCGCGGTCGTGCTGGTCACCCACGACGAGGGCGCGGTCGAGGCGCTCGACCCGGAGCGGATCATCCTGCTGCCCGACGGGGTCGAGGACCTGTGGAACCCGTCGTACGCCGATCTGGTCTCGTTGGCCTGACCGGAAGTAGACGTCGCCTCCGCTTTTCGGACCAGAAAATCTAGTCCTTTCGGCGTGTCCGGGAATGAAGAAGACCCGGATTCCGTTTAAGCACTTCCCGTCGGCCCGCCACTCGAACGTGGTCGGGCCGACGCTGCTGATCAGCTCTTTCTCGGTGGACGGCGGCATCCGCCCGGGGGCGTGCACTCTGCGTGAGCGCCCTGGTGCGCTCGGATCACCACCGCAGGACCACGCATTTGCGACATCGACCTTGTCGAATGGGTGGCCAGGACGCGGTGGATGGGTGATCATGGGAATCTGACCGAGCAACGCTACGAGGAGGCACGGGTGGCCGAGACTCTGAAAAAGGGCAGCCGGGTGACCGGTGCCGCGCGTGAGAAGCTCGCGGCCGATCTCAAGAAGAAGTACGACTCCGGGGCGAGCATTCGCGCTCTCGCGGAGGAGACCGGTCGTTCGTACGGCTTCGTGCACCGGATGCTGAGCGAGTCCGGAGTGATCCTCCGGGGCCGCGGCGGTGCCACGCGGGGCAAGAACAAGGCAACTGCCGGGGCCGGTTCCTGACGGTCCGTCGGCCCTGAGCTGGATGGCGCGGCGGCAGGACGCCGGCCGAGGAGACGACGGCTGACCGCAGCCGGGCGTCCGCCCTCGGGCCGAGTGGACCGGCCGCCGATCGTCATGTCCGGATCCCGGCCCCGGCGCCCGCTCCGATCTTTCCGAGCCGGGGCCCTGCCCGTCCCCGTCCAGGTTTGTTACTCTCCGGTAGCCAAGTCCCCCGCCACCGGAGGTTCCCGCATGACCGCCCCCGCCACCGACCCGCAGGCCCCGAGCTGGGAGCGGGACGGCGTCCGTCTGGAGATCGACGGCGAGCTCGCCGTCGTCACCCTCTGTCAGCCCAAGCGGCGCAACGCCCAGTCGCCCGCGCTCTGGCGCGCCCTCGCCCAGGCCGGACGCGAGCTGCCCGGCAGCGTGCGGGTGGTGCTGCTGCGCGCCGAGGGCGTCTCCTTCTCGGCCGGACTGGACCGGGCCATGTTCACCCCCGAGGGCATCCCCGGCGAGCCCACCTTCCTGCAGCTGGCCGGCTCCGCCGACCAGGAGCTGGACGACGCCATCGCCGCCTACCAGGAGGCCTTCACCTGGTGGCGCCGCGCCGACCTGGTCACCATCGCCGTCGTCCAGGGGCACGCCGTCGGCGCGGGCTTCCAGCTCGCCCTCGGCTGCGACCTGCGGGTGGTCGCCGACGACGTGCAGTTCGCGATGAAGGAGACCTCGCTCGGGCTCGTCCCCGACCTGGCCGGCACCAAGCCGCTGGTCGAACTCGTCGGCTACGCCCGGGCGCTGGAGATCTGCGCGACCGGCCGCTGGGTGGGTGCCGAGGAGGCCGCCGCGACCGGGCTGGCCAACCTGGCCGTACCCGGCGCCGAGCTGGACGCCGCCGCCCGGGACCTCGCCGCCGCCCTGCTGGCCGCGCCGCGCGGGGCCGTGATCGAGACCAAGGCGCTGCTGCAGGGTGCCTCCGGACGGTCGTACGACGAGCAGCGTTCGGCCGAACGGGTGGCCCAGGCCCGACGACTGCGGGAACTCGCCGGTATCGGCGACTGACCTCGGCGTTTCCGCCGGGAGGCCCGGCCCAGGGGAAAGCCCCGGGGCCGGGCCTCCGGTGTTTCCGGAGTTCGCTCGGCAGGCGGGGCCCGTGGCGAGATGCCAGAGTTGGGGAGGTTTGCGATATAGCTGGAGCCGCTACGAGGGAGATGCGCCCCATGCCTGACACTCCGACGCCCGGGACCCTGCACAAGAACCCCGGCGGTGCGCCGACGCCCGGCCCGCCCGCCGGCGCCAAGCCAGCGTCCGGCACGGGCGGGGACGGCGGCCGGCCGGTCGGCGAGCGCGGCCGCACGGCGCTGGCGGTCGGCGTGGTGGAGAAGATCGCCGGGATGGCCGCCCGCGAGGTCACCGGCATCCACGCGCTGGGATCCGGACTGGCCCGTACCTTCGGCGCGATGCGGGACCGGGTGCCCGGCGGCAAGTCCAGCATCGGGCGCGGGATCAAGGCCGAGGTCGGCGAGAAGCAGACCGCGATCGACATCGCCCTGGTGGTCGAGTACGGCGTGGTGATCCCCGAACTCGCCCACCAGGTGCGGGAGAACATCATCGACGCGGTCGAGCGGATGACCGGCCTGGAGGTCGTCGAGGTCAACATCGCGGTCAACGATGTCCACCTCCCGGACGAACCGGAGTTCGAGGAGGAAGAGGAGCCGGTGACACCGGCGGGGCAGCGGCCCAAGCTCAAGTAGCACCCGGGGTGGGTTCGGTTCGGCGGAGGACGAGGGAGTAGCGGATGAACCTGGCCATCGTCGGCCTGGTGGTGGGCATGGCCCTCGGCTTCGCCGGGTACTTCGGCGGGTTCGCGGCGTTCCTGCTGGTGGCGGCGCTCGGACTGGTCGGCTTTGTGGCAGGGCGTCTGCTGGAGGGCGACATCGACCTCGGCGACCTCGGGGACCTGTTCCGCGGCCGCGACCGGCGGCGCTGATGGGGGCCTCCGTCCCGGCCCCCGCCCCCGGTGCGGCGCGCCGGGGGCGGCTTCGGGTCGCCGACCGGGTGTACGAGCGGATCGCCGGGCAGGCCGCCCGGGAGGTGCTCGCCCAGGCCTGGGCCGGACGGTCCGTGAAGGGGGCGCCGCCCCGGGTGTCGGTGGCCCGGCCGGGCAGCACGGTGACCGTGCGGGTGGCCGTCGAACTGCCCTTCCCCGGCGACCTCGCGGGCCTCGCCCGGGGCGTGCGGGACCGGGTGGCGGCGCAGGTGGTCGGGCTGACCGGGACGAGGGTGTCCGAAGTGGTCGTGGTGGTCGAGAAGTTGGTCGCCGGGGGAGCGTGGTGAGCACGGAACCGCAGGCCTCCGAACCGGTGGCGTCGGACCGGCCGCCGAAGGTGCCGCGGCTGTGGGCGGGGCGGGGGGCCGCGGCAGCGCTGGTCGCCACCGTGGTGCTGGTGGTGGCCGGGGCGCTGCTGTACGACGCGGTCGCGGTGCGGGCCGGGCAGCCGGCCCGGCGGTGGCGGGCACAGATCGCCGACGAGCTGGCCACGCGGCACCTGGACGACCTGTGGGTGCTGGTGGGGGCCGGGGCGTCGGCCCTGGCCGGGATGTGGCTGCTGTGGCTGGCGTTTGCGCCCGGGCTGCGACGGTGGCTGGTGCTGCGGCCGTACGGGGGGACGGGAGCGGCGATCGAGCGGGCCGGGATCGGGCACCTGCTGGCGGACCGGGCCGCCGGGCTGGAGGGCGTCGACCAGCTGCGGATCCGGGTCGGGCGGCGGCGGGTGCGGGTGTCGGTGAGCGGGCCGGTGGATCCGGCCGGGGTGCAGCGGCAGCTGCGGGAGGAGCTGGCGCGGGTCGGGCTGGCGCGGCCGTTGCGGCTGGACGTGCGGAGCTGGCGCGGGTCGGCCGGGGTGGTGGCGGAGGGTGTGGTGGCGGACGGCGCGCCGGATCGGACTGGGGAGACGGCGGGATGAGGCGGACGATCGTCAACCGGGTGCTGCTCGGGCTGGTGGGCGCGGTGGTGCTGGGCGTCGGGGTGCTGGTGCTCGCGGGCGGGCTGGACCTGTACCGGCGGCTCGGGGTCGACCCGCCGGCCTGGTGGCCGCTGACCTCACCGCACCAGCCGGTGGTCAGTGCGCGCTCCCGGGGGCGGTGGGTCGGCTCCTCGTGGTGGTGGCCGACGGTGATCGGGGGGCTGTCGGTGCTGGTCCTGGGGATGGCCTGGTGGCTGGTGGCGCAGCTGCGGCGGACCGGGCTGGCTCACATCGCGGTGCCGACGCCGGGAGTGGGCGGGCTGCGGATGCGGGTGAACTCGCGGGCGCTGGAGGAGGCGCTGGAGCACGGCACGGCGGCGCTGCCGGAGGTGGAGCGGGCCGGGGTGCGCCTGGTGCGCGCCCCTGGGCATCCGCGGCTGCGGGGCGCCGTACGGCTGACGCCCGGCGGGGATCCGGTCGGGCTGGTGGAGCACTTCGAGGACGGGCCGCGGGCGGACGCCGTACGGAGCCTGGGGCTGGCGGAGCTGCCGGCCGACCTGCGGATCCGGGTGCTGCAGGAGGCCCCCGCCGGGCGACGGCGCCGGTCCGGGCGGCGCCGTGGTCAGCGGGGGCATCGTCAGCTGGAGTAGCGGGCGGGGCTCAGAAGGAGCGGAGGGGCTCAGCGGGAGCGGGGGCTCAGAGCGAGTGGCGGGGCTCAGAGCGAGCGGAGGGCGCCGCCGTCGACGGGGACCATCAGGCCGGTCAGGTAGGAGGCGGCGGGGGAGAGCAGGAAGGCGGCGACCCTGCCGAACTCCTCGGGAGTGCCGTAGCGGCCGAGCGGGATGTCGGCGCTGTGCAGGGCGCGGGCGGCCTCGGGGTCGGCGGCCAGGGCGTCCAGCTCCCGGACCCGGTCGGTGTCGATCCGGGCGGGGAGCAGGCCGAGCACCCGGATGCCGCGGGGGCCGAGCTCGTCGGCGAGGGCCTTGGCGGCCATCGCGAGGCCGGGGCGCAGGCCGTTGGAGATACCGAGGCCGGGGATCGGCTGGCGGACCGAACTGGAGAGTACGAAGCCGATCACGCCGCCGGAGGGGAGGGCGGCGGCCGCGGCGCGGGCCAGGCGCAGGGCGCCCAGGAAGACGGACTCGAAGGCGTCGCGCCAGGCGGTCTCGGGGGTGGTCTCGACGGGGCCGGCCTGGGGGCCGCCGACGCTGATCAGGATGCCGTCGAAGCGGCCGAAGCGGGTGGTGGCTTCGGCGATCAGGCGCTCGGCGGTGTCGGGGGCGGCGTTGTCGGCGACCAGGCCGTGGGCGGTGCCGGGGGTTTGGGCGGTGCCGGAGCCTTGGGCGGCGCCGTGGGCGTTGAGTGCGCTGACGGCGGTGTCGACGGCCTGTCGGGTGCGGCCGCTGATGAGCACGTGGGCGCCGTCGGCGACGAGTTCGCGGGCGGCGGCGAGGCCCAGGCCTCGGGTGGCGCCGGTGACGATGTAGGCCTTGTTGGTGAGTCCGAGATCCATGGGGGACATCTTGCCGGGGTGGGGGGTTCTGGGGTGGTCGGGGGGGCTCTCGGGAGGGTGGGTGCCGGGGGCGGCTCCGGGGGTGGCCGCTCCGGGGGCTGGGTGATTTTCGGACTGCCGACTCTGTGGGTGGGGTGTTGGGACCGTTGGCAGTCTGAAAATCACCCGTCACGCCCCTCTCCGCAGCCACCCCCTGCGCCGCCCCCTTCCGCAGCGCGTCCCTCTCGCCTGGTGAGGAGGGGGTGGGTGGGTGGGGGAGGTGGGGGGAGGGGTGCGGGGGCGGGTGGGTGCGGCTTGGGGGGTGGGGGGTGTTGCGGGCGCGTGGGCTTTGTCCTGCGCGCCCGCGTGGATGGGGGTTGGTGTGGGCTGGCGTTGACGTCGGGGGGAAGGTTTAGCGTCGGTGGCGGTTGTTCGGGAGGAGTGGGTCGGCGTGCGGATCGGGGAGTTGGCGGAGCGGGCGGGGACGACTACGCGGGCGTTGCGGTACTACGAGCAGTTGGGGTTGTTGCCGGCCCGGCGGGCGGGCAACGGATACCGGGCGTACGGGGAGGAGGACCTGCGGCTGTTGCGGGAGATCCGGATGTTGCAGGACTTCGGGTTCGGGTTGGAGGAGACCCGGCCGTTCGTGGAGTGTCTGCGGGCGGGGCACCCGGAGGGGGATTCCTGTCCGGCCTCGTTGGACGTGTACCGGCGGAAGTTGGCCGAGTTGGACGAGTGCATCGCGCGCTTGCGGGACGTCCGGGTGCAGGTGGCCGGGCAGTTCGAGCGGGCCGTCCGGGCGCGGGACGAACTCGCGGCCGCCGAGCAGCCGCCCCAGTGTGAACTCGCGGAGGAGTAGACGATGGTGGAGATCGTGGGTGTGCCGGCGGTGACGGACGAGACGTTCGCGGCGGAGGTGCTGGCGGCCGAGGGGCCGGTGCTGGTCGACTTCACGGCGGACTGGTGCCCGCCGTGCCGGATGATGGCGCCGGTGCTGGCGGACGTCGCGCGGGAGGAGGCGCACCGGATGCGGGTGGTGAGCGTCGACGTGGACCGCAATCCCCGTACCCAGGCGGCGTACGGGGTGTTGTCGATGCCGACGCTGATGCTGTTCAGGGACGGGCTGCCGGTGCGGTCGGTGGTGGGGGCGCGGGCGAAGGCGCGGCTTCTGCGGGAGTTGGAGGACGTGCTGTAGGCGCTAGGCCGGCAGGGCGTCGAGGGCGACGTCGGGTTCGGCGGCCTGCTTGGCGCGGTCCTTGGCCTCGCGGCGGATGAGCACCCAGACGCCGACGGGGATCATCGCGGTGAACAGCCACCACTGGATGGCGTAGGCCATGTGCGGGCCGATGTCCGAGTGGTCGGGCGCGGGGATCAGCTGGGGCTGGTCGGCCGGGGCCGGGGTGGTGGCGGTGAGTTCCAGGTAGCCGCCGAGGAGGGTGGTGCCGGTCTCCTTGGACTGCTGTTCGGTGTTGATCAGGTTGAACTGGCGGTCGGGGAGGCCGGCCCGGTCCTTGACCCACCCACCGCTGCTGCCGGTGGTCTCGTCGGCGCGCAGCCGGCCGGTGAGGGTGACCTCGCCGGTGGGGGCGGCCGGGACGGGCGGGTACTGGGTGGCGCCGTCGGCGGAGGGGACCCAGCCGCGGTTGATCAGGACAGTGCCCTTGCCGTCGGAGAGCTTCAGCGGGGTGACGACGAAGTAGCCGAGGGTCCCGTTGGAGTCGGTCCGTTTGCGGACCACGAACTCGTGTGCCGGGTCGTACTGTCCGGTGGCCGTCACGGCGTGCCAGGTGAGGGCGGACGGCACGGCGGCGCCGGGGGTCGCGGACAGGCTGTCGAAGGGCTCCGGCGAGGCCGTGAGGGCCTTGCCGATCAGCTCGTTCCGGGCCACCCGTGCCTCGTGGCGGTGCAGCTGCCAGAAGCCCAGCTTGATCGTCGCGGGGATCAGCAGCAGCGCGATCAGCATGGTGATCAGCCACTGTCGGGTCAGCAGAAAACGGTACACATGGGAACGGTACGCCGACCTCACAACCGGCTCACGCACCGGGGTGCGGGGCGACCTCGCGCAGCAGTTGGAGGAAGGCGTCCTCGGTGACCACCGGGGTGCCGACGTCGCGGGCCTTGCGGGCCTTGCCGCTCCAGCTGGTCGGCTCGTTGGTGACCAGCAGGCTGGTGAGCCGGCTGACCGAGGTGGCGATGTGCAGGCCGGCCTCGACGGTGCGGTCCTCCAGCACCTCGCGATCGGTGGCGGTGTCGCCGGTGAAGGCCACCCGCATGCCCTGGACCAGCGGCTTGCCGTCCTCCCAGCGCCCCGGGTTGGGGTACGGGCAGGGCGGGCGCTTCTTGGCCTGGCGGTACTGGGCGCCGGTCCAGTTGCCGCGGCCGGGGGCGGCGGGCTCGTCCTCACCGAGGTCGGTGACCGCGACGCAGTTCTGCAGCGGGAGCGGGAGGCCGGCCAGCCGGGCCAGGTGCAGGCTGGGGCGGAAGGCCTCGGCGAGCACCCGGGCGTCGTCCAGGGCGTTGTGGGCGTTGCGCTGCTGGACGCCGAAGTGGGCGGCGAGCGAGGCGAGCTTGCCGTTGGGCAGCGGGAGGCGCAGGTCGCGGGAGAGGACCATGGTGCACAGCCGCTGCTCGACCGGGGCGCTGCGGCCAGCCCGGGAGAACTCGCGGGAGATCATGTTCCAGTCGAAGAGGGCGTTGTGCGCGACCAGGACGCGGTTCTCCAGGCGGGTGGCGAACTCGTCGGCGATCTCGGGGAAGGTCGGGGCGCCGGAGAGCAGTTCGGCGGTGAGGCCGTGGATCCAGACCGGGCCTGGATCCCGCTCGGGGTTGACCAGGGTGTACCAGTGGTCGGTCACCTCACCGTCGCCGTCCAGCTGGTAGACGCCCGCCGAGATGACGCGGTCGGAGCGGCCGAGACCGGTGGTCTCGACGTCGACGACCGCGAAGCCCTTGGCGGGTGCGGCGGAGCGCTGGGCGGGGACCGGGGCGGTCCGCGGCGCGCCGTACGTCTCGGGCTGGATCGGTTGCATGGTCCAACAGGATAAGGGGCGGACTGGTCGCGTCCGGTCGAAATGTTCCGACCGGACGGCCGGAATAGAGTGGGCATCGAGGGTGTCGTACACCTGGTCGAGTTCGTTTCCGGCCGGTCGGCCGGATTTGTGTGAGGAAGAACGCATGCGCGCCACGGTGATCCACGGACCGAACGACATCCGGATCGAAGAGGTGCCGGACCCGGTGATCAAGCACCCGACGGACGTGGTGGTCCGGGTGGTGAACGCCTGCATCTGCGGCAGCGACCTGTGGGCCTACCGCGGGGTGGCCCAGCGGGTGGCCGGGCAGCGGATCGGGCACGAGTTCCTGGGTGTGGTCGAGGAGGCCGGCGCCGAGGTGCGGGGCTTCGCCAAGGGTGACCTGGTGGTCGCGCCCTTCGTCTGGTCGGACGGCGTCTGCGAGTTCTGTCGCGAGGGCCTGCAGACCTCCTGCCCGCACGGCGGGTTCTGGGGCGAGGTCGGTTCGGACGGCGGCCAGGGCGAAGCCGTCCGGGTGCCGTTCGCGGACGGGACGCTGGTGAAGCTGCCGAAGGACGCGGCGGGCGACGAGAAGCTGCTGACGGGCATGCTGGCGCTGTCTGACGTGATGTCCACCGGGCACCACGCGGCGGTGTCGGCCCGGGTGCGCCCGGGTGCGACGGTCGCGGTGGTCGGCGACGGCGCGGTGGGCCTTTGCGGCGTGCTGGCGGCACACCGGCTGGGCGCGGGCCGGATCATCGCGCTGGGCCGGCACCCGGCCCGGACGGAGCTGGCCCGGCGCTTCGGGGCGACGGACGTGGTGGCCGAGCGCGGTGACGCCGCGGTCGAGGCCGTGAAGGAGCTGACCGGCGGGCTGGGCGCGCACGCGGTGCTGGAGGCGGTCGGCACCGAGGAGTCGATGCGGACGGCGATCTCGATCGCCCGGGACGGCGGCGCGGTCGGTTACGTGGGTGTGCCGCACGGTGGCAGCGCGGGCGTCGACATCGGTCAGATGTTCGGCCGAAACGTTTCGCTCAACGGTGGCGTCGCGCCGGCCCGGGCGTACATCCCCGAACTGCTGCCGGACGTGCTCTCGGGCGCGATCGAGCCGGGCCTGGTCTTCGACCGGACGGTGGACCTGGACGGTGTGCCGGACGGCTACCGGGCGATGGACGACCGGTCCGCGCTGAAGGTCCGCATCGCCTTCTGACGCTTCGTCAACAGGGGCGGCACCGTTGGACGGTGTCGCCCCTTTCGGTTGTCGCGGCCCGATTCGGAGGGGATGCGAGTGGTGGTTTTCGGCCAATTGGATGGTGCGAGGGGGTGAACGACTGGCTGATCGCGGTCAACCCCTTCCGGGGTGGGCACGACGCTCCTAGCATTGCGCGGCGCGCACGAGGAATGTGACGTCCCTCACGTTCGATTGGTCCCCTCGTGTGACCGCTACGCCGAAGGAGTGAGGAGACAGAGTGGATTCGCCGCCGATCACCACCAGCGCTACGGAAGTCCAACTCATCGACGACAGCGAGGAGTTCCGTACCCTGCGGCGCTCGTTCCGGAGCTTCGCCTTCCCGGTCACCATCGGCTTCGTGCTCTGGTACCTGCTCTACGTCCTGCTCTCCTGCTACGCCCCCGGGCTGATGGGCACCAAGGTCGTCGGGCACATCAACGTGGCCCTGGTGCTCGGGCTGCTGCAGTTCGTCACCACCTTCGTCATCGCCGGCTGGTACGCCCGCTACGCGGACCGGCGGATCGACCCGCCCGCCGCCGCGATCCGCGAGGCCCACGGCGCCGTCGTCCACGCTCCCCGGGAGTCCGCCGAATGACACTGCTCGCCAGTTCCGCCACCGATCACCGCGGCCTGACGATGGCCCTGTTCGGGCTCTTCGTGCTGACGACCCTGGCCATCACCGTGTGGGCCGGGCGGCAGAACCGCAGCGCCGCCGACTTCTACGCCGGCGGCCGCGGCTTCACCGGATTCCAGAACGGCCTGGCCATCTCCGGCGACTACATGTCCGCTGCCTCCTTCCTCGGCATCGCCGGCACCATCGCACTGGCCGGCTACGACGGCTTCCTGTACTCGATCGGCTTCCTGGTCGCCTGGCTGGTCGCGCTGCTGCTGATCGCCGAACCGCTGCGCAACTCGGGCCGGTTCACCATGGCGGACGTGCTCGCCTTCCGGATGCGCCAGCGCCCGGTGCGCACCGCGGCGGGCGTGTCCACCATCGTGGTGTCGATCTTCTACCTGCTGGCCCAGATGGTCGGTGCCGGGACGCTGGTGGCCCTGCTGCTCGGGGCCGAGGGGAACGCCGCCAAGCGCTGGACCATCGTCGGCGTCGGCGCCCTGATGATCGTCTACGTGGTGATAGGGGGTATGAAGGGCACCACCTGGGTGCAGATCGTCAAGGCCGTGCTGCTGATCGTCGGTGCCGCGCTGATGACCGTCCTGGTGCTGGCCAAGTACCACTTCAACCCCTCGGAGCTGCTCGGCGCGGCGGCGAGCGCCAGCGGCAAGGGCGAGGCCTTCCTGCAACCCGGGCAGAAGTACGGCACCGGCACCGCGAAGCTCGACTTCATCAGCCTCGGCATCGCGCTGGTCCTCGGCACCGCAGGCCTGCCGCACATCCTGGTCCGCTTCTACACCGTGCCCACCGCCAAGGCGGCCCGGAAGTCGGTGCTCTGGGCGATCGGCATCATCGGCGTCTTCTACCTGATGACCCTGGCGCTCGGCTTCGGCGCCGCGGCCCTGGTCGGCTCCAAGGAGATCAAGGCGGCCAACGCGGCCGGCAACACGGCCGCCCCTCAGCTGGCCGAGGCGCTCGGCGGCGGCAGCGGCACGACCGGCGGGGCGATCCTGCTCGCGGTGATCTCGGCGGTCGCCTTCGCCACCATCCTGGCCGTGGTCGCCGGGCTCACCCTGGCCTCGTCAGCCTCCTTCGCCCATGACCTGTACGCCAACGTGATCCGGCGCGGGAAGGCGAGCGAACGGGAGGAGGTGCGGTCGGCGAAGTGGGCGGCCGTCGGGATCGGCGCGGTCTCGATCGTGCTCAGCCTCTTCGCGGACAAGCTCAACACCGCCGCCCTGGTGGCGCTGGCCTTCGCGGTGGCGGCCTCGGCGAATCTGCCCACCCTGCTCTACTCGCTGTTCTGGAAGCGCTTCACCACCGCCGGCGCGGTCAGCTCGGTCTACGCCGGCCTGGTCAGCTCGGTGCTGCTGGTGGTCTTCTCCCCGGTGGTCTCGGGTGCCAAGACCTCGCTCTTCCCGGCCTCCGACTTCCACTGGTTCCCACTGGAGAACCCGGGCCTGGTCTCCATCCCGATCGGCTTCCTGGCCGGCTGGTTGGGCACCCTGCTGTCCAAGGAACCGTCCGACCCGGCGAAGTACGCTGAACTCGAGGTCCGCTCGCTGACCGGGCTGGGCGCCCACTGATCGTTGCGGCATGACTATGCTGGCCCGGCCCCCGCCGCGACGGGGCCGGGCCGGCTGCTTTTCGGGAAGGGACGCACGTGCTGCTCGACACCTTCGGACGACGCGCCGTCGACCTGCGGGTTTCCCTGACCGACCGGTGCAACCTCCGCTGCACGTACTGCATGCCCGAAGAGGGACTGCAGTGGCTGGCCAAGCCCGAGCTGCTGACCGACGAGGAGATCGTCCGGCTGGTCACCCTGGCCGTGCGCGACCTGGGGGTGCGCGAGGTCCGCTTCACCGGCGGCGAACCGCTGCTGCGCCCCGGACTGGTCGCGATCGTGGCCGCCTGCGCCGATCTGGAGCCGCGCCCCGAGCTGTCGCTGACCACCAACGGCATCGGGCTGGCCCGGACCGCGACGGCACTGCGCGAGGCCGGGCTGGACCGGGTCAACGTCTCGATGGACACCCTCGACCCGGAGGTGTTCTTCACGCTCACCCGCCGCCGGCGCCACCAGGACGTGCTGGACGGGCTGGCCGCCGCCGAGACGGCCGGGCTGGCGCCGGTGAAGCTGAACGCGGTGCTGATGCGCGGGGTCAACGACCACGAGGCGGCCGACCTGCTCGCCTGGTGCCTGGAGCGGGGCTACGAGCTGCGCTTCATCGAGCAGATGCCGCTGGACGCCCAGCACGGCTGGGAGCGCTCGTCGATGATCACCGCGGAGGAGATCCTGGACCTGCTCCGGGCCCGCTTCGCGCTCACCCCGGAGCCGTCCGCCCGCCGGGGCGCGGCGCCCGCCGAGCGCTGGGTGGTGGACGGCGGCGCGGGCCGGGTCGGGGTGATCGCCTCCGTCACCCGGCCGTTCTGCCGGGCCTGCGACCGGACCCGGCTGACCGCCGACGGTCAGGTGCGCAACTGCCTGTTCGCCACCGGGGAGACCGACCTGCGCACCGCGCTGCGCTCGGGGGCGGACGACGCGGAGCTGGCCGCGCTGTGGCGGGCGGCGATGTGGGGCAAGAAGGCCGGGGCCGGGATCGACGACCCGGAGTTCCACCAGCCCGAGCGGCCGATGTCGGCGATCGGCGGCTAGCCGTCCGCTAGTTGTCTTCGGAGGTCCAGTCGGCGAAGGCGACGACCTCCTTGAGGAAGCCGCGCACGCCCAGGAACTGGGACAGGTGCTCGCGGTGCTCCTCGCAGGCGAGCCAGGTCTTGCGGCGGTCCGGGGTGTGCAGCTTGGGGTTGTTCCACACCAGCACCCAGTGGGCGTCCGCCCGGCAGCCCTTGGCGGAGCAGATCGGCGTCTGCGGGGTGTCCATCGGGGGCCGTCCTCGGTGTTCGGCGGGTGCGTCGTCACCGCCAGTCTGTCACGCTGATCCGGCCCGCCCGGATCCGGGCATGGCGACGCCGGGCAGCCACGGGGGGAGCCGCCCGGCGTCGGTCCGTCGCTCCGACGGGGGATGCGGAGCGCGTACGCAGTATGTCACGCCGGGGGGCTCGGTTGGGGAGGTCTTGCATGATTAATCTGAGCTTCTTTTGAGCTTTCGCCGAGCTGATTTTGGCTCAACCCCCGTAAACGGGACGGTCAGTCGGTGCCCTGTGAAGTTTCGGTGCCAGCGGGCTTTGCCTGTCCTGTACCAGCAGGCGCACCAGCCCCACCCGTACCACCCGGGCCGAGCATCAGCTGGGTGTCGGCCGGGAAGTCGAAGGTGCTCGGCAGCCCGGGCGTCTGCTCCCGGCCGGCGTTGGCGATCAGCACCGCGAAGTACGGCAGCAGGACGCCGCCGCCCAGGGCCGCGAAGGCGAGCCAGCGCTCGACGTTCCACAGCACCACCGCGAGCAGGACGCAGAGGGTGCGGATCAGCATCGAGATGACGTAGCGGCGCTGGCGCCCCCGGACGTCCTCGGAGAGACTGCTGCGGGCCCCGGTGATCCGGTAGACCCGTCCGCCGTCGGCGTTCTTGCCCATGTCTCCTACCGCCCTCGTCCACGCACCCGCGCGCCGTTCCGCGCGGCTTCCTCACGGTACGCCGGGGGGCCGGGGACGACGAGACCGGGTGGGCGGGGCCCACCCGGTCGGGCGTGATAGGGGAGCCGTACGGCGCTATCGGGGTTCAGGAGCGGCGGGAGAGGTACTGCGGGGGGACGGCGTCGGTGAGCCAGACGCCGTTCGCGCTGAGCCGGAACTCGTGGCCGGCCGCCGCCATCGCGGCCGCGTTCACGGTGAGCACGACCGGGCGGCCGTGCCGGGCGCCGACCCGGGTGGCCGTCTCGGTCTCCGCCGACAGGTGCACGTCCTGCCGGGTCATCGGGCGCAGGCCCTCGCGGAAGATCGAGGCCAGGTGGCGGTCGGCGGTGCCGTGGTAGAGCACGTGGGGCGGCACGGTGGCGGTCAGACCGAGGTCGACCGTCACCGTGTGGCCCTGGTTGGCGCGGATCGAGAGGCCGTTCGCGGAGTAGCCGAAACGGCGCTTGTTGTCCGTGGCCACGACGTGGTCCAGTTCGATCCTGGTGAGCGGCCGGCCCTTCGCCGTGAGGGCGTCGAGCAGGACGTCGACCCGGACCCAGCCGGAGCCGTCCAGGGTGATCCCCACCAGCTCCGGCTCGTGCCGCAGGATGCGCGACAGCATCTTGCTCGATCTGACCAGCCGCTTCTCGTCCATCATGTTCTTTCCATCCCCCGTTGGTCAGCGGCTATGAGGCCTGGCTGACCGAACTCATGTTGAAGTCCGCGACACGCACGGGTGGCATCGCGGTGCGGGTGAAGTAGTCGCTCCACTCGCGGGGCAGGCAGCGTTCGGTGCGGCCCGCCTCGGTGATCCGGCCGAGCAGGTCGACCGGGGACTCGTTGAACCGGAAGTTGTTGACCGCGCCGACCACTTCGCCGTTCTCCACCAGGTAGACGCCGTCCCGGGTGAGGCCGGTGAGCAGCAGCGTCGCCGGGTCCACCTCGCGGATGTACCAGAGGCAGGTGAGCAGCAGGCCGCGCTCGGTGCGGGCGATCATCTCGTCCAGGGTCGGAGCCGACTCCTGGTCGGTCGTCTCCAGCACCAGGTTGTCGACCGCCGGGCGCAGCGGCAGGCCGGTGAGGCCGGCCGCGTGGCGGCTGGTGATCAGCTCGGTCAGCACGCCCTCCCGGATCCACTCGGTGGCGGTGATCGGCGCGCCGTTGTCGAAGACCGAGACGTCGCCGCCGGTGCTGTGCGCCAGCACGAACGGGGCGGCCTCCAGGCCGGGCTCGTGAGGGTCGGCGCGCAGGGTCAGCGGCAGGGCGGCGAGCTTGTCGCCGAGCCGGGTGCCTCCCGCCCGTCGTCCACCCTCACCGTTGTCCGGGGCGTTCTGGGCGGCCTCGCCCCTGGGCCGGGAGAAGACCGTCCGGCCCTCGGCGGCGTCCCGGCCGCCGGAGGCCCAGTGGAGGCAGAGCATCAGGTCGGCGACGGCCTCGGGCGGCAGCAGCGTCTCGTACCGCCCGGCCGGCAGGTCGATCCTGCGGGCGCCCCAGCCGAGCCGCTTGGTGAGCTCGGTGTGCAGGGCCGGGACGTCGATGTCGGTGAAGTCCCGGGTGGCGGCGCCGACCCAGGCCGAGCCGGTGAGGTCGGCCGTCTTGCCGTTGATCTCGACCATGCCGGTCGGCTGGTCGTGGCGCAGCCGCAGGCCGGTGGAGCTGCCCAGGTAGCTGGTGGTGACCTCGTGCCGGGCGAAGCCGTAGAGCAGCTCGCCCTGGGCGGCGGCGCGGGCGAAGGCCTCGCCGAGGGCCGGGCCGAAGGCCTCGAACACCTCGATGGAGGTCTCCGCGGGCGGCTGGGTGAAGTGCGGGGACGGCGGCCGGCCGTCGACCAGCGGCTGGGCGTCCTCGGCCGGGCCGGTCGCGCGGGCGGCTTCCTCGGCGGCTCGGACCAGGCCCTCGACGTCCTCGGCGGTGACGGCCTCGCGGGAGACCACGCCGGAGGCGGTGCCCTCGGCGCCGGCCACGGTGGCGATCACGGTGAGGCGGCGGCCGCGGGTGACGCCGTTGGTGGTCAGGGCGTTGCCGGCCCAGCGCAGGTTGGCGGTGGACTCCTCGTCGGCGATCACCACGCAGCCGTCGGCGCGGGAGAGGCCGAGTGCCAGCTCGACGAGTTCGTGGGGCTGCATCGCGGTCATCAGTGACCCGCCTCCTGCTGGGTGTTGAGCACGTTGACGTTGCGGAACAGCGCCGACGGGCAGCCGTGGCTGACCGCGGCGATCTGGCCGGGCTGTGCCTTGCCGCAGTTGAAGGCGCCGCCGAGGACGTAGGTCTGCGGGCCGCCGACCGCCGCCATCGAGCCCCAGAAGTCGGTGGTGGTGGCCTGGTAGGCGAAGTCCTTGACCTGGCCGGCGAGTTCGCCGTTCTTGATGGCGTAGGCGCGCTGCCCGGTGAACTGGAAGTTGTAGCGCTGCTGATCGATGGACCAGGAGCGGTCGCCCACGATGTACAGGCCCTTCTCCACTCCGGCGAACAGGCCCTCGGTGTCCGGGCCGTCGGCGGCGGGCCGGAGCGAGACGTTGGCCATCCGCTGCACCGGGACGTGCCCGGGGGAGTCCGCGAAGGCGCAGCCGTTGGAGCGCTCGAAGCCCTTCAACTTGGCCATGCCGCGGTCGAGTTGGTAGCCGACCAGGACGCCGTCCCGGATCAGGTCCCAGGACTGGGTGGCGACGCCCTCGTCGTCGTAGCCGATGGTGGACAGGCCGTGCTCGGCGGTGCGGTCGCCGGTGACGTGCATCAGCTCGGAGCCGTACTTCAGGCTGCCGAGCTGGTCGAAGGTGGCGAAGGAGGTGCCGGCGTAGGCGGCCTCGTAGCCGAGCGCGCGGTCCAGCTCGGTGGCGTGGCCGATCGACTCGTGGATGGTCAGCCAGAGGTTGGACGGGTCGATGACCAGGTCGTAGCGGCCCGCCTCGACGCTCGGGGCCCTCATCTTCTCGGCCAGCAGGACGGGCAGTTCGGCGAGCTCGGCGTCCCAGTCCCAGCCGGTGCCGGTGAGGTACTCGTAGCCGCGGCCGACCGGCGGGGCCAGGGTGCACATCGAGTCGAAGGCGCCGGTGCGCTCGTCGACCGAGGTGGCCCGCAGGTCGGCGTAGGTGCGGATCCGCTGCTGGGTCGTCATGGTGCCTGCGGTGTCCGCGTAGAACTTGTTCTCCTGCACCGTCAGCAGGGCGGCCTCGACGTGCGAGACGCCCTGGGCGGCCAGCAGCCGGGAGCTGCGGTCGGCGAGCAGAGCGGTCTTGTCGGCGTCCGGCACGTCGAAGGGGTTGATCTCGTAGGAGGAGACCCAGGTGACGTCCCGGTGGACGGGTTCGTCGGCCAGCTCGACCGGCTCGGTGGAGCCGGCCGCCCGGCTGATCCCGCCGGAGAGCCGGGCCACCGAGACGGCCTGGGCGGCGACCCGCGCCGCGGCGTCGGGGGTGAGGTCCACCCCGGCGGCGAAGCCCCAGGCGCCGTCCAGCAGCACCCGGACGGCGAAGCCCAGTTGCACGCTGTCGGAGGTGCCGGACGGACGGGCGTCGCGCAGCCGCCGGGAGGCGCTGCGGACCCGTTCCAGGCGGAAGTCGGCGTGGCTCGCGCCGAGTTCGCGGGCCCGGCCGAGGGCGGCGTCGGCGAGGGTGCGCAGCGGGAGGGCGAGGAACACGGGGTCGACGGCGCGCCCGTGCGGGGCGCCGGCGCTGTCGGCCGAAGGAATCGGAGGCAATCGGGCTCCCAGGTCGCGGGGGTGGCGGTGCGGCGCCGCGGGGGCGCCCGCACCGCATCATGGCCCGTCCACCGGTTTCCGGCCAGCGCATTTCACCTGGTGCGTCGCGGTTTCGGCCAGTGGGCTCCGGCCGTGCGGGGCTCCGTCAGGAGACGGCCTCCCACCAGCCGTCCAGCTCCGGCGGGTTGTCCACGTCGACCCGCTCGCCGGGGCGGGGGACGGCCAGCGGGACGGCCTGGGCCTTGGCCTCCGCGAGCAGCCGCTCGATCGGTTCGGCCCACGGGTGCAGGCCCAGGTTGAAGGTGCACCAGTGGACCGGCACCAGCAGGCCGGCCCGGAGGTCCCGGTGGGCGAGGACGGCGTCCTCGGGCGTCATGTGGATGTCCGCCCAGGCCGCGTCGTAGGCGCCGATCTGCACCAGCGCGGCGTCGAAGGGGCCGTGCCGCTCGCCGATCCGGGCGTAGCCCTCGAAGTAGCCGGAGTCACCGGTGTAGAAGACCTTGCGGCTCGGGCCGGCGATCACCCAGGAGCCCCACAGGGTGGTGTTGCGGGTCAGGCCGCGGCCGGAGAAGTGGTGGGCGGAGGTGAGGGTGAGCACCAGCTCGCCCAGGGTGCAGGTCTCGTCCCAGTCCAGCTCGATGATCCGGTGCTCCGGGACGCCCCAGCGGCGCAGGTGGCCGCCGATGCCGAGCGGCACCGCGAAGGGCGCGGACTGGCTGCGCACCAGGCGCTTGACCGTCGCCATGTCGAGGTGGTCGTAGTGGTCGTGGGAGATCAGCACCGCGTCTACCGGCGGCAGCTCCTCCAGCTCGATCGGCACCGGGTGCAGCCGCTTGGGGCCGACGTGGGCGGCGGGGGAGCAGCGGTCGCTCCAGATCGGGTCGAGCAGGACGCGCGAGCCCTCGATCTCCACCAGCGCCGAGGCGTGCCCGTACCAGGTGATCTCCACGCCCTCGGCGGCCGGGCCGTCCGCGGTGGCGGGGCGGACGGTGGGCACCGGGTGGGCCGGGACGCGGCCCTCGCGCTGGAACAGCATCCGGCGGACGGTGTCGCGGTCGAAGTCGGGGGTGCCGCCGGCCCGGGCGAGGGTCGAGGGCGCGTTGTGGAAGACGCCGTCGCGGTACTGCGGGGAGTCGCGCACCCGCTCCTCGCGCTCGCCGTCCGGGCGGCGTCCGAACGCCGCGGGCAGGTCGCGCAGCGACCAGGCGGTCGCGCCCAGGCCCGCCGCCAGGGCGGTGAGGGCGAGCAGTCGTCCGCGTCGGGAGGTGCTCCCGGGCCGTGCCTTGGTCATGCGCCCTGCCTTCGTTTCCTCGCCGGGACTCTTCGGGGAAGGGTACGTCCGGCCCCGGGGCGGCCCGCACCACGGGGGCAACGGGCACGCCCGCCCGTGTTGTTCCCGTACAGTGCCCCCTTTCCCGGACGGCTCCGCGGCCTGCGGGGGACGACCGGGAACGGCCCGGTGCCACCGGTGCGGATTGTCGGATTGCGACAGTTCCGCCGGTGCGGCGCTGTGGGAGCCCGATTCGTCGCCGCCGCCGACCGCCCGATAGCGTCACACTGCGTACGCATTCCGACGTACGCGCTCACACACGGAGAGAGGTGGATCGTTGAGCCGCTCGGTTCTCGTCACCGGAGGAAACCGGGGCATCGGCCTCGCGATCGCCAAGGCCTTCGCCGAAGCGGGCGACAAGGTGGCCATCACCAGCCGTTCGGGCGAGGTGCCCGAGGTCCTGGGCAAGTACGACGTCCTCGCGGTGCGCTGCGACATCACGGACGCCGCGCAGGTCGACGCCGCCTTCACGGAGATCGAGCAGAAGCACGGCGCGGTCGAGGTGCTGGTCGCCAACGCGGGGATCACCAAGGACACCCTGCTGCTGCGGATGTCCGAGGACGACTTCACCTCCGTGGTGGACACCAACCTGACCGGCACCTTCCGGGTGGTCAAGCGCGCGTCGAAGCTGATGATGCGCGCCAGGAAGGGCCGCGTCGTGCTGATCTCCTCCGTGGTGGGCCTCTCCGGCTCGCCGGGCCAGGCCAACTACGCCGCCTCCAAGGCCGGCCTGGTCGGCTTCGCCCGCTCCCTGGCGCGCGAGCTCGGCCCGCGCAACATCACCGTCAACGTGGTCGCTCCCGGCTTCGTCGACACCGACATGACCGCCGTGCTCAGCGACGAGCGCCGCGCGGAGATCGTCGCGGACGTGCCGCTGGGCCGTTACGCGGCGCCCGCCGAGGTCGCGTCCACCGTGCGGTTCCTCGGTTCGGACGAGGCCGCGTACATCACCGGAGCCGTCATTCCCGTCGACGGCGGATTGGGCATGGGTCACTGAGCATGAGTGGAATCCTCGAGGGCAAGCGGATCCTGATCACGGGCGTGCTGATGGAGTCCTCCATCGCCTTCCACACCGCGCGGCTCGCCCAGGAGCAGGGCGCCGAGATCATCCTCACCGCCTTCCCCCGCCCGAGCCTGACCGAGCGCATCGCCAAGAAGCTGCCGAAGCCGGTCAAGGTGCTGTCGCTGGACGTCTCCAGCCCGGAGGACCTGGCCGGCATCGCCGAGCAGGTCCGCGAGACCCTGCCGACCCTGGACGGCATCGTCCACTCGATCGGCTTCGCCCCGCAGGACGCCCTGGGCGGCAACTTCCTGGACACCCCGTGGGAGTCCGTGGCCACCGCGATGCACGTCTCGGCGTACTCGCTGAAGTCGCTCACCATGGCGCTGCTGCCGCTGATGCAGGACGGCGGCTCGGTCGTCGGCCTGACCTTCGACGCCCAGTACGCGTGGCCGCAGTACGACTGGATGGGCCCGGCCAAGGCCGCCCTGGAGTCGACCAACCGCTACCTGGCCCGCTACCTGGGCGAGCGGGACATCCGCTGCAACCTGATCTCGGCGGGCCCGATCGGCTCGATGGCCGCCAAGTCCATCCCGGGCTTCGGCGACCTGGCCGACACCTGGAACCAGCGCTCCCCGCTGAAGTGGGACCTGAGCGACCCGGAGCCGGCCGGCCGCGGCGTCGTCGCGCTGCTGTCGGACTGGTTCCCGAAGACCACCGGCGAGATCATCCACGTCGACGGCGGGCTGCACGCCATCGGCGCCTGACCGGCTGACTCCACCGCTGCCCGGTACCCCCGCCCTGGGGGTGCCGGGCAGCGGTGCGTTTGCGCGGGGGCGGGGCTCACGCGTCGGCGGTGGCGCAGACGCCGATGGCGCGGCCGGCCTCGACCGAGGCGCGCTGGGCGTCGCCGTCCCGGATGGCGTCCCGGATGCTGCCGTGGCCGATGTAGCGCTCGGCGATCAGCTCGGGGCCGACGTCGTTGCGCAGGTGTTCGCGGGTGACCTCGCCGAGGTCGGAGTAGACGGCCAGCAGCACGTCGTTGTGGGCGGCGGCCACCACGGCGTGGTGGAAGGCGGCGTCGGCCTGGACAAAGTCCTCGGCGTCGCCGGAGCGCCAGGCGCTCTCGCGCCGGTCGAGCGCGGCGTCCAGCAGGCCGAGGTCCCGCTCGGTGCGGCGCAGCGCGGCCAGCCCGGCCGCGGAGGTCTCCAGGGCCGCCCGCAGCTCGGCGACCTGCGCCTGGTCGGCGTCGGCGAAGCGGCGGTGCATCACCCCGGCCAGCTCGCTGGTGGCGAGCACGTAGGTGCCGGAACCCTGGCGGATGTCGAGCAGCCCGTTGTGGGCGAGGGCGCGGACGGCCTCGCGGACGGTGTTGCGGGCCACCCCGAGCTGTTCGACCAGGGCGGCCTCGGTGGGGATGCGCGAGCCGACCGGCCACTCCCCGGAGGTGATCTGGGCGCGCAGCTGTGCGATCACCTGGTCGGACAGCGGGGTGCGCCTCGGCGAGGACAGCGCCACGGGGACTCCTTGCGACTACGGGGTGGGTGGGCCCTGGGGAGGCGGCCGATGGATGAACGGTCGGCACATCATGCCAATTCCAAGGTGCATCAATTCATCCCATCATTCTATGATGGCGCCCATGCCTCCCGCAGTAGACACCACCGCCTCTCCCCGAACCGAGGCCCGGCCGCAGACCGGGCGGCCCTCCGGCTCCGCCACGTACCTCGGTGTGCTGTTCGCCGTCGCGATCGCCGTCGCCGCCTTCAACCTGCGCCCCGTGGTCACCAGCCTGGGACCGCTGCTCGACCAGGTCCGCGCCGACCTGGGCATGAACCCGACCCTGGCCGGGCTGCTCACCGCCGTCCCTTCGCTGTGCTTCGCACTGTTCGGCTTCGCGGCTCCCGTCGCGGCCCGCCGGATCGGCCCGATCGCGGTGATCACGGCCGGCATGGGCGCGATCACCGCCGGCGTGCTGGCCCGTTCCTTCGCCGGCGGTACGGCGGTGTTCCTGCTGCTCACCGCGCTCGCCCTGGCCGGGGTGGCGGTCTCCAACGTGCTGCTGCCGGTGGTGATCAAGCGGTACTTCCCGGAGAAGGTCGGTCCGATGATCGGCCTGTACTCCATGGCGCTGTCCGCCGGCACCGCCCTGGCCGCCGCCGTCACCGTGCCGCTGACCAACGCGCTCGGCGGCGACTGGCGCTACGGCCTCGGCGTCTGGGCCGCGCTGGGCGCGTTCGCCCTGGTGCTCTGGCTGGTGGTGCTGGTCGCCAAGCGCGAGCGCGGCGAGCGCGCCGGGGGCGCCGCCGCCCCCGGCAGGCTGCCGATCGCCCGCAGCCGTACCGCCTGGGCGCTGGCCTGCTTCTTCGGCCTCCAGGCCACCGGCGCGTACGTGGTGATGGGCTGGCTGCCGAAGATCTTCCAGGACTCCGGCATCGACAAGGGCACCTCCGGGGTGCTGCTCGCGGTCACCATGGTGATCGGCGTGCCGGTCTCCTTCGTGCTGCCCAACCTGGCCGCCCGGCGCGGCGACCAGCGGCTGTTCGTGGTGGTGCTGGCCTCCTGCGGCATCGCCGGGTACTCCGGTCTGGCGCTCGCCCCGGCCGCGGCGCCGTGGGTGTGGTCCGTCCTGGTGGGCCTGGCCAACTGCGCCTTCCCGCTGGTGCTGACGATGATCGGACTGCGCGCCCGGACCGCCGGCGGGGTGGCCCAGCTGTCCGCCTTCGCCCAGGGCGTCGGCTACCTGATCTCCATCCCCGGCCCGATCCTGATCGGCCGGATCTACCAGGCCACCGGCCACTGGTACCTGCCGCTGGGCTTCCTCGCGCTGCTGCTGGTGCCGCAGATGCTGTTCGGCCTGCGCGCCGCGCGGGCCCGGCACATCGAGGACGAGGCGGCCCTCCCGGCCGAGCGGGTCAAGGCCTGACCGGGAAGGTCAAGGCCTGACCAAGGCGGTGGGGCCAGCACGGGACGGGCGTGTTCGGGGTGGGAGAATCCCGACATGCCCGTTCTCGACCCGAACCCCACCGACGGCCGCAAGCAGCTCGGCCGCATCGCCCTCGCCTTCGGCGCCATCGTGGTGCTGGTGGCGGTCATCGCCACCGTCGCCGCCTCGATGGGCTGACCCCTGCGCACCGCGCGCCCGGCGCCCGTCCGGAGCGCCGGGCGTACCGGCGCCGTACTCCCGGTGACACCGCGGCGAACGGGGCATGATGGCACCCGGCACCCGGGGGAGTGGCGGCAACCGGGGGCATCGCGCCCCCGGGCCGCTTTTCTGCCAAGCTTGCTGGGTATGAGCGCCGAAACGCCCCGCAGGATCATCGTTCTCCGTCATGCCAAGGCCGACTGGCCGGACGGCGTGGACGACCACGAGCGGCCGCTGGCCGACCGGGGCCGCCACCAGGCCCCGGACGCCGGCCGCTGGCTGGTCGACTCCGGCATCAACCCCGACTTCGTGCTCTGCTCCACCGCCCTGCGCACCCGCGAGACCTGGAAGCTGGCGGCGCACGAGCTGCCCAAGCGCGCTCGCAAGACGGTGTACGAGGACCGGATCTACGAGGCCAGCCCGGGCGAGATCATCGCCGTCCTCCAGGAGACCCCGGAGGAGTACTCGGACGTGGTGCTGGTCGGCCACAACCCCGGCGTGCTGGGCCTGACCCAGGTGCTGGCCGGGGACGCCGGCGACCGGGACGCCCTGGACCGGCTGCGTCTGGGCGGCTTCCCGACGGCGGCGATCGCGGTGCTCAGCTTCAACGGGTCCTGGAAGCTCGTCGAGCCGGGCGTGGCCGAGCTGGTCTCGTACTACACGCCGCAGGACTGACCTCCGGGAACTCCGGGGACGCATGCGTGAGGGGCGCGCGGATTGGATCCGCGCGCCCCTCACGTACCTCCACAGGACTACTCGACCGAGAGCCCGCCGTCGGCCGCCTCGACCTCCTCGCGGGTGATGCCCAGCAGGTACAGCACGGTGTCCAGGAAGGGCACGTTCACCGCGGTGTCGGCGGCCTCGCGCACCACCGGCTTGGCGTTGAACGCCACCCCGAGCCCGGCCGCGTTCAGCATGTCCAGGTCGTTGGCGCCGTCGCCGATCGCCACCGTCTGCTCCAGCGGCACCTTCGCCTGCTCGGCGAACCGGGCCAGCCAGCGGGCCTTGCCCGCGCGGTCCACGATCTCGCCGACCACCCGGCCGGTGAACTTCCCGTCCACCACCTCCAGGGTGTTGGCCGCCGCGAAGTCCAGCCCCAGCTGCTCCACCAGGTGGTCGGTGACCTGGGTGAACCCGCCCGACACCACCGCGACCTGGAAGCCCAGCCGCTGGAGCGTACGGATCAGGGTGCGCGCCCCCGGCGTGAAGCGGACCTCCGCGCGCACCTTCTCCGTCACCGAGGCGTCCAGCCCGGCCAGCAGGGCGACCCGGGCCCGCAGCGACTCGGCGAAGTCCAGCTCGCCGCGCATCGCCGCCGCCGTCACCTCGGCGACCTCCTGCTCGCAGCCCGCGTGGGCGGCGAACAGCTCGATCACCTCGTCCTGGATGAGCGTGGAGTCCACGTCCATCACCACCAGGCGCTTGGCCCGGCGCTCCAGCCCGGCGGCCACCACCGCGACGTCCACCCGCTGGGTGGCCGCCTCCTGGGCCAGTTCGGCCCGCAGCTCATCGGTGGCCACGCCGGAGACGGCCAGTTCGACCGCCGTCACCGGGTACTTGGCGAGGCGGAAGACCCGGTCGATGTTGCCGCCCGCCACGGTGATCCGGGAGGTCAGCGCGGAGACGGCGGCGGCGGTCAGCGGGTGGCCGAGCACCGTCACGTGGGAACGGCCCTCGCGGCGCGGCCGGTTGTCGCCGATGCCGGAGAGGATCTCGGCCTGCAGCTTCTGCTCGTCCGCCCAGCGGTGCACGGTGGCCCGCAGGCCGCCCTCGGCGCCGGGCTCGTGGGGCGGGGTGACCAGGGCACACAGCGTGATGCGGCCACGGGTGACGACCTGCTCGATGTCGATGACGTCGACGCCGAAGCCGGCCAGGGTGGAGAAGAGGCCGGCGGTGATGCCGGGGCGGTCCTTGCCGAACACCTTGACGAGCAGGGTGCGCTCGTCCGTCCGGGGCTGGGCGGCGGGGAGGGGCTCAGCGGCCGAGGGCGATGCGTTCATGGTGTCTCCCACGCTACCGGGCGGTCGCCGCGCCGAGGGCACCCGTCCCACGTCGCGGGACACCTGCGCGCCCCCGGCCCCGGCGGCAGCCCCGAGTAGCAGCCTGGTCACAGTCACCCGGGGTGACTTTCACCGGCGGACGACGGGCTGGAATGATTCCCCCCGTCAGTCAGAGGAACAAGCACCCCCGGCCGGGGGGCCACAATTCGGGGGAACCGAGAGAGCGGGGCAGGCGAGCAGTGCCGCAACTCGTCATTGAGATCAACGGACAGCAGCGGACTCTTGAGCCCGCGCGGTCCTACACCATCGGACGCAACCCGCAGTCGGACTTCACGTTCGACGACGCCAGGGTCTCCTGGCAGCACGGGACCATCAGCTTCAACGGCAGTGCCTGGCAGCTGGACGACCACGGCAGCACCAACGGCACCTACGTGGCCGGCGCCCGCACCATGCAGGCCCAGCTGTTCGCCGGCGCCGTGGTGAACCTGGGCAACCCGGAGAACGGCCCCCGACTCGCCTTCTCCGCGCCCGCCCACGCCGTCGCCCCGCAGCCCACCCCGGTGCACGAGGCCGTCACCAGCCGCAGCCCCGCCCCGACGCCCCAGCCGCCCGGCCCGCAGCAGGGCTGGCCCGGTCAGGACCCGTACCAGCAGCACCAGGCGCAGCCCCAGCAGGCCTGGGCGGGCCAGCAGCAGCCCCCGCAGCAGTACGCGCCGCCGCAGCAGCAGCCGTACCAGCCGCTGCCGCAGGACCAGCAGCCGCCGCAGCACGGCGGGTTCCCGCAGCAGCAGGGCTTCACGCCCCCGCCGTCGCACGGCGACGGCCCGCAGCCGACGATGATCCGCAACCTGACGGCGGGCATGCGTACCGTCAGGATCGGCCGCGCGCTGGACAACGACATCGTGGTGTCCGACCTCCAGGTCTCCCGCCACCACGCCGAGCTGCGCCAGCTGCCGGACGGCCGCTACGAGATCGTCGACCTCGGCAGCCACAACGGCATCTTCCTCAACGGCCAGCGGGTGCAGCGCCAGCTGATGGGCCCGCAGGACCGGCTGACCGTCGGCCACTCCGGCTTCGTGCTGGTCGGCGACCAACTGCAGGAGTTCGTCGACACCGGCGCGGTCTCCTTCTCCGCCCGCCACCTGACCGTCGAGGTCGAGCACAAGGGCGCCAAGAAGATCCTGCTCAACGACGTCAGCTTCGGCGTCCCGGAGAAGTCCCTGGTGGCCGTCATCGGCCCGTCCGGCTCCGGCAAGTCGACCCTGCTGCGCGCCCTCACCGGCTACCGCCCGGCCGACCGCGGCGAGGTGCTGTACGACGGCCGCAACCTCTACAAGCAGTTCGCCGAACTCCGCTCCCGCATCGGCCTGGTGCCGCAGTCGGAGATCCTGCACCGCGAGCTCACCGTACGGAAGGGCCTCAAGTACGCGGCCCAGCTGCGCTTCCCCGGCGACACCGAGGCCCGCGAGCGCAACGCCCGGATCGACGAGGTGCTGTACGAGCTGCGCCTGGACAAGCGCGCCGACAACAAGATCACCGCGCTCTCCGGCGGCCAGCAGAAGCGCGTCTCGGTCGCCCTGGAGCTGCTCACCAAGCCCTCGCTGATCTTCCTGGACGAGCCCACCTCGGGCCTCGACCCGGGCATGGACCGCGAGGTCATGCAGATGCTGCGCGGCCTGGCCGACGATGGTCGCACGATCCTGGTCGTCACCCACTCGGTGGCCGAACTCGCCCTCTGCGACCGGCTGTTGGTGATGGCGCCGGGCGGTTCGGTGGCCTACTTCGGCCCGCCGGACGAGGCGCTGCACTTCTTCGGGTACGAGACCTGGGCGGACGTCTTCCAGGCCTTCGAGAACTACCCGGAGCACGACTGGGCCGGCCGCTACCGCGGTTCGGTGCACTACCAGCAGTACTCCGCCCCGACCGTCGAGGCGGGCGAGGTCCAGCACGTCCAGGTCGCCCAGGAGGCCATCAAGCCGCCCAAGCCGCAGAGCTGGGGCTCGCAGCTGTGGACGCTGATGCGCCGCTACATGTCGGTGCTCGCCTCGGACCGCGGCTTCCTGGCGCTGTCGGTGCTGCTGCCCGCGGTCATCGGCGCGGTCAGCGTGCTGATCCCCAACGAACCGGGGCTCGCGCCCAATCCGAAGACCCAGCTCCACCTCAACAACGGGGCCGCGACGATCCTGCTGATCCTGGCGATCGGCGCCTGCTTCTCCGGGGCGGCCAACTCGGTCCGCGAGCTGATCAAGGAACGGGCGATCTACGAACGGGAACGGGCCACCGGCCTCTCCCGCTCGGCGTACATGATGTCCAAGATCATCGTGCTGGGCGTCTTCTCGATCATCCAGGGCGCGATCATCTCCGCCGTCGGCTTCCTGCCGCGCAAGCTCCCCGAGCACGGTCTGATCGTCGAGAACATGCCGATGATCGAGATGACCATCGGCATGATCCTGCTCAGCTTCGCCGCGATGATGTTCGGCCTGATGATCTCCGCGCTGGTGAAGACCGCCGAGAAGACCATGCCGCTGCTGGTCATGTTCGCCATCGTCCAGGTCGTCTTCACCGGCTGCCTCTTCCAGATCTTCGGCAAGCCCGGCCTGGAGCAGGTCGCCTGGCTGATGCCGGCCCGCTGGGGCACCGGCATGGTGTCCACCACGCTGGACCTGTCGCACCTGATGGGCCCCTGGAACAAGGACTTCCAGAACCCGAACTACGACCCGCTGTGGACCCACAGCGTCGCCCAGTGGTCGATCGACGCCGGCGTGCTGATCGCCATCTCGGTCGTGATCGGCGTGATCGTGACCCGGCTGCAGCGCCGGCACGAGCCGGAGGTCATGCAGAAGGGCTGACACCCGTCGCCGCCGAAGGGCGCTCTCCCCGGTTCCGGTCCTCCCCGGTCCCGGGGGAGCGCCCTTCGGCGTCGCCCGCCCGACCCGGCCTCCCGGGCCCGGCGGCCTAGGTCCCCGGACCTGCTCCCGGCCCGGCCGGGGACGGACGCGGACGCCCCCGCGGCGGCGGTAGTTTGGCGGTATGCCCAGCACGACCGGTGACCACCGGACCTCCGCCGGCCCGCCGTACGCCTGCGACCCGCTGGCCGGCATCGAAGCCGTCAGCCAGGCGCTGCTCGCGATGAGCCGGCACCTGGAGGTCCGCGAGGTGCTGCGCCGCATCACCGCCTCCGCCCGCGAGCTGCTCGCCGCCGAGTACGCGGCCCTCGGCGTGCCCGACGACCACGGCGGCTTCGCCCAGTTCGTGGTCGACGGCGTCACCGACGAGCAGTGGCGCGCGATCGGCCCACTGCCCCGCCAGCACGGCGTGCTCGCCAAGATGCTGCACGAGACCGGGCCCACCCGGCTCGCCGACGTCCGCGAGGCCCCGGCCTTCGAGGGCTGGCCGGCCGCCCACCCCGAGATGGACGCCTTCCTCGGCATGCCGATCCTGGACACCGACGCCGCCGAGGACGAGCCCCAGGTGATGGGCGTCATCTTCCTCGCCAACAAGCGCGGCGGCGGCCTGTTCACCGACCACGACGAGGAACTGCTGCGGATCCTCGCCGCGCACGCCGCCCTCGCCCTGTCCAACGCCCGCCTGTACGAGCGCAGTCGCGAACTCACCCTGGCCGGCGAGCGTGCCCGGATCGCCCACGACCTGCACGACGCCGTCTCACAGAAGCTGTTCTCGCTGCGGCTGACCGCCAAGGCCGCCGCGAAGCTCGTCGACCGCGACCCGGCCCGGGCCCGCGCCGAACTCGCCGAAGTCGCCCGGCTCGCCGCCGAGGCCGCCGACGAACTGCGCGCCGTGGTGGTCGAACTGCGCCCCGCCGCCCTGGAGGAGGACGGGCTGAGCGCCACCCTCGCCTCCCAGGTGCAGGTGCTCGACCGCGCCCACACCGCCGACCTCGCCTTCGCCGCGGACGGCGTCCGGGCCCTGCCGCCCGCCCAGGAGGCCGCGCTGCTGCGGGTCGCCCAGGAGGCACTGCACAACGCGCTGCGCCACTCCGGCGCCGGCCGGGTCACCGTCACCCTGGCCGGCACCCCCGCCCGCGGCGCCGTGCTGCGGGTGCGTGACGACGGGCGCGGCTTCGACCCCGAGTCCGTCCGCCGGGCCGGCCGCCACCTCGGCCTGGCCTCGATGCGCGACCGGGCCGCCGCCGTCGGCGGCACGCTCACCCTGGAGTCCGCCCCCGGCAAGGGGACGCTCGTCGAGATGGAGGTCCCCGGTGCCTGAGAGCACGCCGTCGATCCGCGTCCTGCTGGTCGACGACCACCAGGTGGTCCGCCGCGGGCTGCGCACCTTCCTGGAGGTCCAGGACGACATCGAGGTGGTCGGGGAGGCCGCCGACGGGGCCGAGGGCGTCGACCGCGCCCGCGAACTCGACCCGGACGTCGTCCTGATGGACCTCAAGATGCCCGGCGTCGACGGCATCGAGGCGCTGCGCACCCTCAAGGACGGGGGCAGCCGGGCCCGGATCCTGATCGTCACCAGCTTCACCGAGCACCGCACCATGGTCCCCGCGCTGCGGGCCGGCGCCGCCGGGTACGTCTACAAGGACGTGGACCCGGAGGCGCTGGCCGGGGCGATCCGCTCGGTGCACGCCGGCCATGTGCTGCTCCAGCCCGAACTGGCCGAGGCACTGCTCGCCGACGACGGCCCGCGCGCCCCGCAGGGCCGCGGCGGCACCCTCACCGAGCGCGAGCGCGAGGTGCTCGGCCACATCGCCGACGGCCGTTCCAACCGGGAGATCGCCCGCAGCCTGCACCTGTCGGAGAAGACGGTGAAGACCCACGTGTCCAACATCCTGATGAAGCTGGACCTCGCCGACCGCACCCAGGCCGCGCTGTGGGCCGTCCGCAACGGCGAGGCCCGGGACGCCTAGCGCCGGTCGTCGCGCTGCTCGCCTAACGGTCGTCGCGCTCGTCCACCAGGGCGTTGTAGGCGGCCACCTGGGCGCGCCGGGCGGTGCGCCGCAGCGGGACCAGCACGGACTGCCGGGCGGCCATCTCGGAGGCGCTCACGGCCGCGCCGTGGTTGCCCGAGGCGATCGACAGCAGGGCGGACACCTGACGGGCCGACTCCAGCACCCGTACCGCGCGCGGCGGGTAGCCGGGGGCGAGCAGCTCGGCGTGGCCGCGCCGGCGGTACGCCTCCAGGGCACGCAGCGCCTCCGGGCCGGCGCCGGCCACGTCGAGCCGGGTGAGCAGGACGGTCGCCTCGCGCAGCCCGTCCGCCAGCTCGCGCTCGGCCTCGTACAGCGAGGGCACGTCGGCCGGCGGGGTGTCGTTGACCTCGGCGCAGCGCCACAGCACGGTGGCCGAGCGGTCCCCCTCCGGCCCGAAGACGGTGGTCTCCGGCACCAGACCGAGCGGTACGCCCACCGCGAGCACCGCCTCGCCGGCCGCCATGGCGCGCTCGTTGAAGGCGGCCGGGCCGGTCAGTCCCAGCGGGTGCCCGGCCGAGGGCAGCGCCAGCCGCAGGCCCTTCACACCCAGCACCCGCAGCCGGCCCAGCGCCCAGGTCAGCCCGTGCTGCTCGCCCGGAGCGTCCCCGGGCAGCCCGGTCACCCGGTGGCCCTCGTCGGCGCCCAGGACGGCCGCGGCGGCGTTGTCGGGCGGCACCAGGCCGCTCAGCAGGGCGTTGCCCCAGGCGGTCAGCCGCCCCGAACGGGGTTCTTCGTACGGATTGTCGGATGGAGTCGCGAGCATCCGGCCAGCCTACGGAATCGGCGGTCATCCGCGTGGCGTAGGTTTGCCCATGCGCGTGCGGCGCACCCATCCCGTGCCCACCGGCTGCCGGAGTAGGCGCGCCGCCCCGCACCGACGGCCGACATTTGTGTATTTGGGGAAGGCGTAGGCATGAGCGACGTGCTGGAGCTGGTGGACGTATCCGTGGTCCGGGAGGGGCGCGCGCTGGTCGACCAGGTCTCGTGGTCCATCTCCGAGGGTGAGCGCTGGGTCATCCTGGGCCCGAACGGCGCGGGCAAGACCACCCTGCTGCAGATCGCCTCCTCGTACCTGTTCCCGACCTCGGGCAAGGTCTCGGTGCTGGGCGAGCAGCTGGGCGAGATCGACGTCTTCGAGCTGCGTTCCCGGATCGGCCTGGCCGGTGCCTCGATGTTCGACAAGCTGCCGGCCGAGCAGACCGTCCTGCAGACGGTGCTCACCGCCGCCTACGGCATGACGGTCAGCTGGCAGGAGACCTACGAGCAGTCCGACGAGGGCCGCGCCCTCGCCCTGCTCGACCGGATGGGCATGGCCGGCCTCACCGGCCGCAAGTTCGGCACCCTCTCCGAGGGCGAGCGCAAGCGCACCCTGATCGCCCGCGCCCTGATGACCGACCCGGAGCTGCTGCTGCTCGACGAGCCCGCGGCCGGCCTGGACCTCGGCGGCCGGGAGGACCTGGTCCGCCGGCTCGGCGCGCTCGCCCAGGACGAGTTCGCGCCGGCCATGGCGATGGTCACCCACCACGTCGAGGAGATCGCCCCCGGCTTCACCCACGTCCTGATGATCCGCCAGGGCAAGGTGCTCACGGCCGGCCCGATCGACACCGAGCTGACCGCCCGCAACCTCTCCAAGTGCTTCGGCCTGCCGCTCACCCTGGAGCGCCACGGCGACCGCTGGTCGGCCCAGGGCCTGCCGCTCGGCTGACTCCCCGTCCGTCCACTTCGCCGAGGCTGTCGGAACCGGTCGCACGTGCGACCGGTTTCCGCCCCTCGACCTGCGGGAACTGTCCGCCTGGAAGGCCCTTCGCTCCCTAGGATGGACGTGTGGACAGCTGGATCTGGTGGCTCCTGGCCGCCGCAGCGCTCGGCATACCGCTGGTGCTCACCGCGATGCCGGAGTTCGCCATGTTCGCGGTCGGCGCGCTCGCGGCCGCCGGCGTGGCCGGACTGGGCGCCGGAGTGGTGCTCCAGGCCGTGACCTTCCTGGTGGTCTCGGTCGCGCTGGTGGCCTTCGTCCGGCCCATCGCCTACCGGCAGCTGCAGAAGGGTCCGCAGATCAAGATGGGCATCGAGGCGCTCCAGGGCGCCACCGCGGTCGTCGCGGAAACCGTCGACGGGGAGGGTGGACGGATCAAGCTCAACGGCGAGATCTGGTCGGCCCGCGCGCTCCACCCGGACCAGGTCTACCAGCCTGGGCAGCAGGTCGACGTCGTCGAAATCCAGGGCGCGACCGCCCTGGTCGTCTAGGGGAGAGTCCGTGGAACCCGTCCTTATCGTTTTGGTCGTCCTGGTCGTGGTGGCCTTCATCGCGCTGATCAAGACGATCCAGGTCATCCCGCAGGCCAGCGCCGCGATCGTGGAGCGCTTCGGCCGCTACACCCGGACGCTCAACGCAGGGCTGAACATCGTCGTCCCGTTCATCGACCGGGTCCGCAACCGGATCGACCTGCGCGAGCAGGTCGTGCCGTTCCCGCCCCAGCCGGTGATCACCCAGGACAACCTGGTGGTCAACATCGACACCGTCATCTACTACCAGGTCACCGACCCCCGGGCGGCCACCTACGAGGTCGCCAGCTACATCCAGGCCATCGAGCAGCTGACCGTCACCACGCTGCGCAACATCATCGGCTCGATGGACCTCGAGTCCACCCTGACCTCGCGCGAGGTCATCAACGCCGGTCTGCGCGGCGTGCTGGACGAGGCCACCGGCAAGTGGGGCATCCGGGTCAACCGGGTCGAGCTGAAGGCGATCGAGCCGCCGACCTCCATCCAGGACTCGATGGAGAAGCAGATGCGCGCCGACCGTGACAAGCGCGCCGCGATCCTCACCGCCGAGGGCCAGCGCCAGGCGCAGATCCTCAAGGCCGAGGGTGAGAAGCAGGCCGACGTGCTCCGGGCCGAGGGTGAGGCGCAGGCCGCGGTGCTGCGCGCCGACGGTGAGGCGGCCGCGATCCGGACGGTCTTCGAGGCCATCCACGACGGCGACGCCGACCAGAAGCTGCTCGCCTACCAGTACCTGCAGACCCTGCCCGAGCTGGCCAAGGGCGACTCCAACAAGCTCTGGATCATCCCCAGCGAGGTCGGCGACGCGCTCAAGGGCCTCGGCGGCGCGTTCGGTGGCCTGACCGGCAACGGCGGCGGCATGAACGGCGGCGCGGTGGCGGCGCCGAGCGTGCCGCAGACGCCCCTGGCGGCCACCCAGGTGCCGCTCGACCCGGCGGCCGGGCCGCGGCCGGTGGACGTGGAGAAGGGCGCCGCCCGGCCGCGGGTGGACCCGGCGCGGGAGTACCGCAAGATCGACCCGGAGTGAATCGACCCTGAGCGAATCGACCCGGAGCGAATCGCCTGGGGTCAATCGACCCGGAGTGATCCGACGGTGTCGTCCGGAGTTCGCCGTTCGTCGGAGGGCCCGCTACCTGGTGGTGGCGGGCCCTCGGGCTTTCCCGGCTCCGGTGCGGTGCAGCAGTGGTGCGGCGTGCCGGCGGTGTGGCGTCCCGGCGGTGTGGCGTGCGTCCCGAATGGTGGTCGGGCCTGGTCGGGCCGGTGCGCGGTCCGGCATGATCCCCTCGGACAGGACCGAGAGGAGAGATGACCCATGACGCTCTGGGAGGCGATCGCCGTCCTGGTGGCCGGTGTCGGCGCGGGGATGATCAACGTGATCGTCGGCTCCGGCACCCTGATCACCTTTCCGGTCCTGCTCGCCGTCGGCATCCCGCCGGTGACCGCCAACGTGTCCAACTCCTTCGGCCTGGTGCCCGGTTCGCTCAGCGGCGTGATCGGCTACCGCCGCGAACTGGCCGACCAGGGCCGCCGCCTGCGGCGCATGGGCACCGCCTCGCTGCTCGGCGGGCTGCTCGGCGCGCTGCTGCTGATCAAGCTGCCGAGCGGCGCCTTCGACGCGATCGTTCCGGCGCTGATCCTGCTCGCCCTCGTCCTGGTGGTGATCCAGCCCCGGGTGGCCAAGGCCGTCGCGGCCCGCCGCCGCGCCGACGGCGATCCGGACGGCGGCGCGGCGCTGCTGGTCGGAGTGTTCCTCACCGGCATCTACGGCGGGTACTTCGGCGCCGCGCAGGGCGTCCTGCTGTTGGCGCTGATGGGCATGCTGCTCCAGGAGGACCTGCAGCGGATCAACGCGGTGAAGAACGCGCTGGCGCTGATCGTCAACGGGGTCGCCGCGCTGTTCTTCCTGTTCACGTCGACGGTGAACTGGACGGCCGCCGGGCTGATCGCGGTCGGCTCGCTGGCCGGCGGCCTGCTCGGCGCCAAGGTCGGTCGCCGGCTCCCGCCGGCCGCGCTGCGCGGGGTCATCGTGGTGGTCGGGCTCGTGGCCGTCACCAAACTGCTGGTGAGTTGACCGGACATCGGACGAACGTGGGATCGTACGTCCGACCGTCTGACCGTACGTGAATCGGAGAAGTGCGCCATGGCCCTGGAGATGCGCGAGACCTGCGAGCGCTGCGAGGTGTCGCTGACCGCCGACAGCCCCGCCTCGATATGTTCCTACGAGTGCACCTTCTGTGCGGACTGCACCGAGGCCATGGCCTCCAACTGCCCCAACTGCGGCGGCGAACTGGTGGTCCGTCCGCGCCGGAAGGTCGCCTGACCGGCACCCGAGCGACGACCCCCGGAGCGCACCGATGAGCAGCAGGGCACGACTGAGCGAGGACGAGATCGGGGCGGCCCTGACGGCCGTGCCGCAGTGGCACCGTGACGGCGACAGCATCGTCCGCAGCGCCGACGCCCCCGACTTCCCGGCCGCGATCCGGGTGGTCGTCGCCGTGGCCGAACAGGCCGAGGCGCTCGACCACCACCCCGACATCGACATCCGCTGGCGCACCCTGCGGTTCGTGCTGTCCACCCACAGCGCCGGCGGGCTCACCGGCCTGGACTTCACCCTCGCCGCCCGCATCGACGAGGCCCTGCGCGCCGAGTCCGCCGCCTGAGGACCCGCTGCTCCCGCGTCGAGGGCCCGGGAGGCGTGCCCGGGCGGGCGTGAGATGCTGACTGCCGCAATCGGCAGGCAGGCGGGGCTGGGAGGGACGGAACGATGGCGCAGGAGCCCTTCGGAGACCCCCACGCCCAGCAGCAGCCCTGGTACCCCCAGGGCCCGCAGCAGGACTGGCAGGGGTACTACGACCCGCAGCAGCCGCCGTCGCAGGCACCCTCGCAGCCGCACGGGCAGTGGCAGCAGACGCCGCAGTGGGACCAGCAGCCGTACCACCAGCAGCCGTACCACCCGCAGCCGTACGACCAGCAGGGCGGCTACGGGCAGACCGGATACGTCGAGGGCGGCTACGTCCACGGCCAGGGACACGGTCATGACCAGGGCCACGGTCACGGTCAGGGCAACGGCCATGGGTCGTACGGCGGCCAGGAGCAGTACCAGCCGTACCAGCAGCCGTACCCGGACTACGGGCAGCAGCCGTACGCCGGCGCCGCGCCGCAGGCCCAGCCGGCGGAGGAGGGGCTGTACGTCCCGGTGGGGGCGGAGTACTCGGCCGACGGTTACGTGCAGGTGGAGGAGCCCCCGGCGGAGCCCGCGCCCACCGGGGAGGAGAGCGGCGCCGAGGCCGTTGAGCCCGCTGAGCCCGCCGCGCGTTCGCGGGCAGCTCGGCGCGGTGACGGTGGCTCCGGTTCCTCCTCCTCTTCCGCCTCCTCGGCCTCGCTCGTGGACAAGGTCCGGTCGGCCGTCCTGACCGGGGACCACGTGCCCAGCCGGCGGGCCCTGATGGTGCGGGCCGGCGCCGGGGTGGCCGCGCTCGGAGTGCTGATAACGGCCGCGTTGACGGTGGGCGCCGAGGGCGGCGGCAGCGCGGCCGCGACCAGCGGCGGCGAGCCCGGGTTCTCGGTGGCGCACACCAAGGTCTGGTCCGCGCAGGCCGCCGCCGCCACGCAGCCGGCGGGGGACGACACGCTGGTCGGCAGTTGGCTGCTGGCCGACGCGGTGGTCCGTGCCGACGGCTCCGGGGTGCACGCGTACGACCGGACGGCGGGCAAGCCGACCTGGACGGTCGAGCCCCCGGCGGCCGGGGCCGTCCCGTGCGGACTGTCCGTCGGCGTGAACCAGGCCGGCCTGGGCGCGGCCCTGTTCCGGCCGCAGGCGGACCCGAAGAGCCCGTGCACGCTGGTCGCCGCCGTCGACACCAAGACCGGCAAGACCGCCTGGACCAAGACCCTCTCGGACGCCAAGGGCGCCTACTCGGCGCGGATCGGCGTCACCGAGGACATGGTGGTCGCGGTCGGCGACGACCGCGCGGTGGCCTGGGCGTCGGCCGACGGCAAGGACGTCTGGCAGTACACCGGGCAGGGCAAGTTCTGCACCCTGTCCGGCGGCGTCACCGGCAAGACCGTGTTGGTCGCCTCCTCCTGCGCCGACTCGACGCCCGCCGACCAGGCCGTCTCGCTGAACGTGGCGGACGGCAAGGTCGGCTGGTGGCGGGGCCTGAACAACCAGCCGAAGACGGTCACGGTGCTCTCCGCCGAGCCGGCCGTGGTGCTCACCACCGGAGGGAAGCCCGAGGACGACCGGGTGTTCGCCTGGGGCACCGCCGGCGACCCGGCCGTCGAGATCCCGGTGGTCACCGACGCCGGCCGGTTGGCCGTCGGCCACGGAACGTTTTCGGCCACCCCCGAGGTGTTCTTCGAAGGCCGCACCATGGTCGCCGCGATGACCCCGGCGAACGCCGGCGGGCCGGTGTCCGCGGTCGGCTACGACCTGGACACCGGCAAGCAGCGCTGGAAGGCGCCGACCGCCGCCAAGGGCACCGTCCGGGCCGTCGGCGTCGACGGCGGCTCGCTGGTGCTGGCCGCCGACGAACGCCGCGACCAGCCCGCCCGCCTCGGCCGCTTCCCGCTGGCGGGCGGCCAGGAGGCGGTCGGTGGCAACTTCCCGCCCGGCACCGGCTCGCTGCTGCTCTCCGGGCGGGTGATGATCGGCGGCGGGCAGGTGGTCGTGGTGCCCGAGCACGCGACCAACTACGGCACGGCCGCGGGCTACCAGGCGAAGGGCTGAGCCCCCCCGAGGCTAGGCCGCGGTGACGGGCTGCCCCGGTACGGCCGGCAGCCAGTCGGCCAGCTCCCGGGCCTCCGAGCCGCGCAGGCCGAGCGCCAGCATCAGGGTGGCCTGCGGCGTCGGCACGAACGGCCGCCGCAGCAGTTTCATCCCGGCCTGCTCGGGCGTCCGGTCGGCCTTGTACTGGTTGTCCTCCGGGCACGCGGCCACGGTGTTCATCCAACTGTCCTCGCCACCACGCGACTTGGGCTGCAGGTGGTCCACCGTGGTGGCCCGGCGCCCGCAGTAGGCGCACAGGTGCTGGTCCCGGGCCAGGACACCCCGCCTGGACCACGGGGCCTGTTGTCGGAACGGCACCCTCACGTACCTCTGCAGCCTGATCACCCGTGGCACCGGAACGGCCACGCCCGTCCCCCGGATCGAGCGCAGCGGGTGCGCCTGCTCCACCACCGCCTTGTCCTGGAGCACCAGGACGACGGCGCGCTGGAGCGACACCGTCGTCAGGGGCTCGTAGCTCGCGTTCAGAACCAGCGTGTTGCGCACTCGGCACACCCTTCCCACGGGCGTGCCACGGCGGCACGACCGTCTCCACACACGTCACTGCCGCCGCACGGCGGTGGAACCACTCTGAATGGGCCCACAGCCGACTAACAACGGAATTTCCGGTATCGGGGAGGAACCCCGGGGGAGATCCGCCGCCGATCAGGGCCGACCGGGACCCACCCGAGGCCGACCGGGACCCACCCGAGGCCGACCGGGACCCACCCGAGGCCGACCGGGACCGACCCGGGGGCCGACCCGATCCGGTGCCTCGGAGAAAACCCGCTGGCCGGAACCGCGTAGGCTCTAGCAGGCTGGAGTCGTACCGACCCGGGGCCCGACCGAACCGGGCCAGCACCGGCCGGACGCCCGATCGAAGGAGAAGCGTGACCGTGACGGACATCGTCGACGAGCTGCAGTGGCGTGGGCTGATCGCCCTGTCCACTGACGAGGACGCACTGCGCAAGGCGTTCGCGGACGGCCCGGTCACGTTCTATTGCGGCTTCGACCCGACGGCCCCGAGCCTGCACCTGGGCAACCTGGTGCAGATCCTCACCATGCGCCGCATCCAGCAGGCGGGGAACCTCCCGATCGGCCTGGTCGGCGGCGCCACCGGCCTGATCGGCGACCCGAAGCCCACCGCCGAGCGCGTGCTCAACGACCCCGAGACGGTGGCCGGCTGGGTCGAGCGCCTGCGGGGGCAGATCTCGCGCTTCCTCGACTTCGAGGGCCCGTACGCGGCGCGCATGGTCAACAACCTGGACTGGACGTCCGGGATGTCGGCCATCAGCCTGCTGCGCGACGTCGGCAAGTACTTCCGCGTCAACAACATGATCGCCAAGGAGGCCGTCGCCCGACGGCTCAACTCCGACGCGGGCATCAGCTACACCGAGTTCAGCTACCAGATCCTCCAGGGCATGGACTACCTGGAGCTGAACCGCCGCTACGGCTGCACCCTGCAGACCGGCGGCAGCGACCAGTGGGGCAACCTCACCGCCGGCACGGACCTGATCCGCAAGGCCGACGGCAAGTCCGGGCACGCGCTGGCCACGCCGCTGATCGTCAAGGCCGACGGCACCAAGTTCGGCAAGACCGAGTCCGGCACGGTCTGGCTCGACCCCGAGCTGACCACCCCGTACGCCTTCTACCAGTTCTGGCTGAACGCGGACGACCGGGACGTCTCCAACTTCCTGCGGATCTTCAGCTTCCGCTCGAAGGAGGAGATCGAGGAGCTGGAGCGCGAGACCACCGAGCGCCCCGCCGCCCGCCTCGCCCAGCGCGCCCTGGCCGAAGAGCTCACCACGATGGTGCACGGCGCCGAGCAGTACGAGCGCGCGGTCGCCGCGTCCAAGGCGCTGTTCGGGCAGGGTGACCTGGCCGATCTGGAGGCCCCGACCCTGGCCGCGGCCCTGGCCGAGGTCCCGAAGGCCGAGGTCACCGAACTCCAGCCGGTGGTCGACCTGCTGGTCGCCGTCGGCCTGGCACCGAGCCGCTCGGCCGCCCGCCGGACGGTCAAGGAGGGCGGCGCCTACCTCAACAACGTCAAGGTGGCGGACGAGGAAGCTGTGCCGACCGAGGCCGATCTGCTGCACGGGCGCTGGCTGGTGCTGCGTCGCGGCAAGCGCAACCTGGCGGCGGCGGAGCTGCTGCCGGCGTCGGCCGCGGCGTCTGACGCGACCGCCGAGTGACCGAAACCCGACGCCGCTGAGCTGCGGCTTTGACGAACGAGGGCGGGATCCAGCCGGATCCCGCCCTCCACGTTTGACGATGTCCTCCAGGTGGCCTAGTGTTGAACGAGTCGCTGGAGCGGCCACCCCACTTAGCAAGACCCACTCTCACACTTCGAAGCCCATTCAGTTGGGTTAGTTGGCGTTGTCGTCAACAGGGTGTGAACGTGAATTTCGAGTAACTCTCGGAATACGCTAAAGTGGTGGTCGTCGCAGAAAGCGGCCCCGCCAGTTCGGGAAATCGGATGAATGAAACTCCGGAAAACGGAGCGGAAAACATCTGATAAGCTGGAAACACGAAAGAACGAAGCGCCCGGAGGGCCCGCTGGAAGGCGGTCCGAAGGAAGTGTCCGTTCCTTGAGAACTCAACAGCGTGCCAAAAGTCAACGCCAGATATGTTGACATCCCCGGCCTTGATCGTCTGATCGGGGTTGGAGATTCCTTTTGAAATAACACTAGCGAGGACGCAGTGCGCGGGACCGCCCTATTCCGGTGGTTGCCGTGCCGCTCAACGCGGGTGTGCACCGGCCCTGCTTGATTGTGGGGCCGAGTAGACATTCACGGAGAGTTTGATCCTGGCTCAGGACGAACGCTGGCGGCGTGCTTAACACATGCAAGTCGAACGGTGAAGCCCTTCGGGGTGGATCAGTGGCGAACGGGTGAGTAACACGTGGGCAATCT
>NZ_MECK01000513.1 GCF_014596465.1 Streptomyces sp. CBMA123
CCGCGCCGCCGACGCCCGGGCCGGCGCGCTCGACGCCCTGCGGACCGCGCTGGACGACCTGCGCGCCGCCGGCCAGTGGGACGACACCGCCCTGCGCCGCCCGCTGCTGAAGGCGATCAGCCGCCTCAACAAGGGCGGCCTACCGGGGCCCGAATTCGCCGGACTGCCCGCGGTGGCCGCGCTGGTCGAGGCCGAGGAGCGGGTGGCCGGCGCCGAGCGCGACCTGGAGAAGGTCTTCGCCGAGGACCTCGCCCAGCTCTCCGCCGTGCTCGACCGCACCGCCGCCGACCCGCGCTTCCGCGAGGCCGTGATCTGGCAGAACCGCAAGGCCTACGCCGACGGCGTGCGCAAGGTCGGCGGCGACGGGCGGCGCAACTCCCGCCGGCGCGAGCACGAGGCGCTGGTCGCTGGCTACCTCCAGCGCTACACCGTCAAGAACGACTCCATCGGCTTCTTCGGACCGGTCGGCTGGGCCGAGGCCGTCCCCGCCGGGCCGGCCCTGGCCGTCACCCCCGGCGAGGGCCTGGTCGCCCGCCGCGAGGTCTACTTCGAGCAGTGGTGCCTGGACGCCCTGGTGCGCTCCCTGGGCACCGGCCCCGCACTGCGCCGCTGGTTCCCGCCCCGCCGGCTGCCCTCCGCCGCCCTGGAGGGCGCCACCCTGCGCCTGCCGGGCCGCACCGTCGACCTGCCGCCGGCCAAGGCCGCCGTGCTGCGCGCCGTCCTCGCGCTGTGCGACGGCTCCCGCACCGCCGTCCAGGTGGCCGCCGACCTCGGCCTGGCCGAGGCGGAGGCCTTCGCCCTGCTGGAGTCGCTCTGCGCCACCGGGCTGATCGCCTGGGACCTCGAACTCCCGGTGCAGCCGCGCCCGGAGCTGGCCCTGCGCGAGCTGCTGGAGCGGA
>NZ_MECK01000514.1 GCF_014596465.1 Streptomyces sp. CBMA123
CGACCCGGCCTTCGCCCGGCAACTGGCCCGGCTGCTCGCCGACGCCGGGCACGACGCCGACGCCCCGGCAGGCCACCCGAGCGCCGGGGACCTCGACGGCGTCCGGTCCGTGGTGCACCTGGGCCGCCCCGAGCAGGACGGCCTGCTGGCCGAGGTGCTGGCCGCCGCCGCCAAGGCCGGGGTGGAGCGCCTGGTCTACGGCGGCTCCTCGGCCGTCTACCGGGGCAGCCGCGAACGGACCGTCACCGAGCAGGCCGTGGCCGACGCCCCCGCCGACCCGGTCGCCCTGGCCTGGTGGCGGGAGGAGCAGCGCGCCCGCGCCTGGGGCGCCGACCACGGCGTCCCCGTCCAGGTGCTGCGGCTCGCCGACCCGGTCGGCCCGTACGCGTCGCCGGACAGCCCGCTGGTCCGCTGGGTGAACCTGGCCTGGACCAGGCGCCCGCTCGCCCTCAACCCGCTGGGCCGTCACCAGGTGCTGGACCACCGCGACCTCGCCGACGCGCTGCGCGCCGTCCTGGCCGCCCCGCCCGCGCAGCCGGTGCTCAACGTCGCCTCCGCGGCCTTCGACGAGCAGGAGCTCGCCGGGCTGCTCGCCGACGTCTCCCGCCGCACGCCCTGGGAGTGGGTGCAGAACCCGGCGGTCGACCGCTGGACCATGGCGACCGGGCTGATCGAGGCCGAACTCCACTGGCAGGCCTCGGCCGTGCTCCGCGAGAGCATGCGCGCCCTCGCCCAGTGGTGGGCCTGCGACATCCACGGCGACTACACCGTGCCCGCCCCGCGCGGGTAGCCGGCCCGCCCTCTCCGGCAGCCGCTCCGCTCCGGCAGCCGCTCCGCTCCGCTCCGCCCTGCCCCGGCCGGCGGCGCCCCGCCCGGCACCGCCGGCC
>NZ_MECK01000515.1 GCF_014596465.1 Streptomyces sp. CBMA123
CCCGGTGTCGGCGGCGAGGAGCTCGGCCGCGTGCTCGGCGAGGAAGCCGGTGTGCACCCGGCCGGCCAGGAAGGCCGGGTGCCGCAGGGCGCGGACCAGCAACTCCCGGTTGGTGGCCGGGCCGTGGATCCGGGCCCGGGCCAGCGCGTCGGCCAGCCGGCGGGCCGCCGCGGCGCGGGTCGGCGCCCGGACGATCACCTTGGCGAGCATCGCGTCGTAGTGCGGGGTGATCTCGCTGCCGGACTCGACCCCGGAGTCCAGTCGCAGCCCCGCGCCGGTGAACTCCTGGTGCTCCGCGACCAGTTCGAGCCGGTGCAGGGTGCCGGTGGCGGGCTGCCAGTCCTTGGCCGGGTCCTCGGCGTACAGCCGGGCCTCGATCGCGTGGCCGGTGGTCGGCGGCGGCGCGTCCGACGCCAGCTCCTCCCCCTCGGCGACGGCCAGTTGGAGCGCCACCAGGTCCAGGCCGGTGACCGCCTCGGTGACCGGGTGCTCCACCTGGAGCCGGGTGTTCATCTCCAGGAAGTGGAACCGGCCGTCCTCGGCGAGCAGGAACTCGGCGGTGCCGGCGCCGACGTAGCCGATCGCCCGGGCCGCGTTCACCGCCGCCGCGTGCAGCTCGGCCCGCACCCGCGGCGGCAGGCCGGGGGCCGGGGCCTCCTCGATCACCTTCTGGTGCCGCCGCTGCAACGAGCAGTCGCGGTCGCCCACCGCCCACACCGTGCCGTGGGCGTCGGCCAGCACCTGCACCTCCACGTGCCGGCCGGTGGGCAGGTAGCGCTCGCAGAACACCTCGTCCGAGCCGAAGGCCTTGGCCGCCTCGGCCCGGGCGGCCGCGAGCTCGGCCTGGAGGTCCGCCAGCCGGCCGACCACCCGCAT
>NZ_MECK01000516.1 GCF_014596465.1 Streptomyces sp. CBMA123
AGCGCCGCCGAACTCGCCGGCCTGCTCGGCCTGCGCGACGAACAGCACGCCGGCCTCTACGCCCTCCTGCCCGCCCTCGCCGACTGGCGTCGCACCCGGCACGAGAAGGCGCAGCTCGACGCGGCCCGCTACCGCGTCCACTGGCGGCCCGTCCGCCCGGCGGCCGCGCCCGTGCTGGACGGCACCTGGCTGGTCGTCACCACCGACGCCGTCGACGACACCGAGCTCCTCGACGCCCTGCGCGGCCACGGCGCCCGCCTGGAGCGGCTGGCGCTCGACGAGGCCTGCCGCGACCGCGCCGAACTCGCGCGCCGGATCGCGGACTTCGGCGAGCTGAGCGGCATCCTGTCGCTCGTCGCGCTGGCCGACCGGCCCGTCCCCGGGCCAGGCCTGCCGGAGGGCGTCGCGCTCGGCGCCGTCCTCGCCCAGGCCCTCGGCGACCTGCGCTCCGCCGCGCCGCTGTGGACCCTCACCCGCGGCGCCGTCTCCACCGGGCCCGCCGACCCGCTCACCAACCCCGTCCAGGCCGCCGCGTGGGGTCTCGGCCGGGTCGCCGCCCTGGAGCGCCCGCAGGCGCCGGGCGGGCTGGTCGACCTGCCACCGGTGCTGGACGCGCCGACCGTGCAGGGCCTGGTCGGCCTCCTCGCGGCCGGTGGCCGCGGCGGCGAGGACCAGGTCGCGCTGCGCGGCACCGCCGCGTACGGCCGCCGCCTGGTGCGGTACGCCGTCGACGAGCTGCCCCGCGCCGAGGAGTTCACCGCCGACGGCACCGTCCTCGTCACCGGCGGCACCGGCGCGCTCGGCGCCGAGGTGGCCCGCTGGCTGGCCCGCAGCGGCGCCCGGCACCTCGTGCTCACCGGGCGCCGCGG
>NZ_MECK01000517.1 GCF_014596465.1 Streptomyces sp. CBMA123
CCCGTCGCCGTTCCCGGCGGCCGGGGACTGCGACGGGGCGGGCTGCGCCGGGGTGCCGACCCGCGGGGCCGGGGCGGCCGGCCCCTGGGGGGTGGCACCGGGTGTCGCGCTCGGCGTCGGACCGGTCGGACTCCCCGGGTTCAGCAGGTGGTTGATGCCGCCGACGAGGTCGTCGATCAGCCCGGCCTGGCTCGCGGTGGCCGTCCCGTCGCCGGTGCCCCGGTAGACCGCGCTCACCGCGCCCAAGCCGCCGGTGGTGGCGGAGCGGGCGGCGGACGGAGTGGTCGTGGTGGCCGGCGGCTTCACCGGCGCGGTGGTCGGCGCCGCGGTCGGGGTGGTGGTCGGCACCGAACTCGGGCCGGCCGAGGGCGTCGACACCGTACCGGGTGTGCCGGACGACGCGGGCGGCGGCTCGGGCAGCTCGCTCTTGGGGACGGGCGTCTCGATCGGCGTCACGTCCGGGACGGCCACCGGCGCGTTGCCGCACGGCTTGCCCGCCGCGGACTCGGCGACCGCCGGGTTGGGCGTGTAGGCCGCGGCCATCAGCAGCGCGGTCGGCACCGCGGCCATCGCCAGGGCGCGGCCTCTCAGCCGGACCCGGATCGGCGTGCGCGGCGCGGCGTGCCGGCCGGAGCGCTGCGCGGGGACGGCCGTGCCCTCTGCTTGCTCGGCCGGCCCGCTCACCGCGCCTCCTCCTGCTCCCCGGCGGCGGACTGCCGCGGGACGGCGGCCTCGGCGGCCGGCTCGGCGGCGGGCTCCTTCGGCGCGGCCTGGGCGGGCAGCTTGGCGGTGGGGGCCTCGGCAGCCGGGGCCCCGACGGCTTCGGCCGTCCCGGCGGCGGTC
>NZ_MECK01000518.1 GCF_014596465.1 Streptomyces sp. CBMA123
CCGAGGCGCCCGACGACCGGCCCCCGGAGCGGCCCGGCGCCGCGCGGCCGCCCTTCGAGGTCCCCGACGGCTACCCGCTGGCCGGCTACCGCGCCGGCGCCTTCCTCGGCGCCGGCGCCTGGGGCAGCGTCTACGCCGCCGAGGGCCCGGACGGAACCCCGGTCGCCGTCAAGATCCTCGGCCCGGCCCGCTCCAGCCCCGGCCAGCGCCGCACCATGGCCCAGATGGCCGCCGGCGAGCTGCGCTTCAGCCGCCGCGCCGACCACCCCCACCTGATCCGCACCCTCGCCGTGGTCACCGTCGACGACCCCGGCCACCCCGAACTGGACGGCGCCGTCGCCCTGGTGATGGAACGCGCCGCCCACAGCCTCCAGGACCTCCTCGCCACCGCCCGCCCGGGCACGCCGCTGCCCGGCGCCGAACGCATCCTCACCGAGGTCTGCGCCGGGCTGACCCACATGCACCGGGCCGGCTGGGTGCACGGGGACCTCAAACCGGCCAACATCCTGCTGATGCCCGACGGCACCGCCAAGATCGCCGACTTCGGCCTGACCGCCGAGCTGGAGGGCACCCACGCCTACGCCCCGCCGCTCGGTTCGCCCGACCACGTCCCGCCCGAGTGGTGGTCCCAGCGCACCGGCGCGCGCGGGGTCGCCGTGCGCCCCAGCGCCGACGTCTGGGCCTTCGGGGTGATCGCCCACCAGCTGCTCACCGGCGGACTGCACCCCTTTCTCGGCGCCACCGCCCGGGCCCGCTCGCTGGCCGCCCAGTCGTACGCGCGCGGCGCCGCGCCGCTGCGGCTGGACCAGGCGCTGCCGGTCCGCTGGCGGCCGGTGGT
>NZ_MECK01000519.1 GCF_014596465.1 Streptomyces sp. CBMA123
GGACACGCCCGCCCGCCCGGCGCTGGACGTGGCGTTGCGCGCCGCCGCCGACGCCGTCGCGGGCCGTCCGACCCGCATCGGCACCGCCCCCGCGCCCCCGCCCGATCCGTGGCGGCTCCGGGCGGGCCTGCTGTCCGGTCCGTCGGTCCGGTACGGCCTGCGGGTCGCGCTGTGCATCGCGGTGGGGTCGGCCGTCACCGCCAACTACCCGCTCAGCAAGAGCTACTGGGTGCCGATGACGATCGCGTTCGTGCTGAAGCCGGATCTGGGTTCCGTGTTCCTGCGCGCGGTGAGCCGTGCGGTCGGCACGGTGCTGGGTGTGGTGGTGACGGCGGCGCTGCTGTCGTTGACCACCCAGGAGTGGGCGCTGACGGCGATGGCGGCGGGCTGTGTGGCCCTGCTGCCGTATGCGACGGCGGCGCACTACGGGCTGAACACGGTGGTGATGACGCCGATGGCGCTGGTGCTGCTGCAGTTGGGCGGGCAGAGCAGCGCGGCCGAGTTCTGGCCGCGGGTGCTGGATTCGGTGCTGGCCAGCGTGATCGTGCTGGTCTTCGGCTACCTGCTGTGGCCGGAGCGCCCGCGCCACCGGATCGAGCCCCGGCTGGTCGCCGCGACGACCGCCCTGCGCGCCTACCTCGACGCCGTCACCGACCACCGCCCCGGCCACCACCCCGCCCAGGTGTGGCTGCGCCGTACGGCCTACCGGTCGCTGGCGGACGCCCGGCACGAGGTGCAGCGGAGCCTGGCCGAGCCGCCGCCCACCGGTCGGCTGGCCGAGCGGTGGCTGCCGGCCACGGCGGCGCTGGAGCGGCTCGGCGGGGCGGTGGCG
>NZ_MECK01000520.1 GCF_014596465.1 Streptomyces sp. CBMA123
CTGCGGCCCCAGGACGCGCCGGTCCCCTGGGCCGCGGCGGCCCGTGCCGCGGTGGCGCTCGCCGCCCCGCTCGCCGTCGGCACCGCCACCGGCCGTACCGGCTACGGCGCGCTGGTGTCGATGGGCGCGCTGTCCGCCGTCATCGGGGACACCGCGGACGCCTACCGGATGCGGGTGTTCAACATTGCCGTGCCGCAGTCGTTCGGCGCCCTCGGGGTGCTGGCCGGCACCCAGGTGTACGGCTCCGGCTGGACGGCCGTGGCGGTGCTGACCGTGGTCGCGCTGCTCTCCGGCATGATCTCCTCGGTCGGCGCGGTCGCCTCCGTCTCGGGCCTGCTCCTGCTGCTGAACGCGGTGGTCGGGGCCGGCCTGCCGATGCCCTCCCCGTGGTGGCTGCCGCCCGCCCTGTTGCTGCTCGGCGGCCTGCTGGTGCTCGCCCTCACCCTGCTCGCCTGGCCGATGCGCGGGGGCACGCCCGAGCGCGCCGTGGTCGCCGACACCTACCGGGCGGTGGCCGCACTCCTGGAGGCCACCGGTTCCCCCGGGTACGAGGACCGCCGCCGGGCGCTCACCCAGTCGCTGAACCATTCCTACGACCTGCTGCTGGCCCGCCGGGCCCGCCGGCACGGCCGCTCCGCCACCCTGGTGCGCCTGCTCGCCCAGCTCAACGCGCTGATCCCGGTGGTCGAGGGCGCCGCGGCGGCCCAGCTGCGCCCGCCCGACTACGGTCCGCTGTCGCCCGCCTACCCGGCCGCCGTGCGCGAGCTGGCCGAGTCCGTCGCACGGGGCCGCTCCGCCCCCGCTCCCCCGCCGCCAGTGCTGCCCGAAC
>NZ_MECK01000521.1 GCF_014596465.1 Streptomyces sp. CBMA123
CTCACCGACCTCGCCGAGCGCGGCGACCACCTGCCGCTGGCCCTGCGCCTGGCCGCGGCGCGGCTGGCCGCCCGCCCGGACTGGTCGCCGGCCGACCTCGCCGCCGACCTCGCCGACGAGCAGACCGGCCTGGCCGCCCTGGCGGGCGTCGGCACCGAATGCGGCCCGACCGGCGTCACCGCCGCCCTGGACCGCACCTACCGGACCCTGCCGCCCCCCGCCGCCCGGCTGTTCACCCTGCTGGGGCTGCACCCCGGCGCGGAGATCGACACCGCCACCGCCGCCGCCCTCGCCGACCTGCCGCCCGCCGCCGTCCGTACCCAGCTGACCGCCCTCGACGCCGTCCACCTGCTGGCGGAGACCACCCCCGGCCGCTACGCCCGCCGTGAGCTGGTCCGCCGCTACGCCGCCGGGCAGGCCGCCGCGCTGGACTGCACCGAGCGCTTCGGTGCGCTCGACCGGCTGATCGCCCACTACCTGGAGCTCACCGCCCCCTGGGGCGGCGACCAGGCGGACGGGGCCGCCACCGCCCGGCCACCGGCCTGGTTCCGCCGGGAGGAGAGCGCCCTGCGCGCCGTCGTCCTCTGCGCCGAACAGTACGGCCGCACCGGCGCCGCCTGGCAACTCGCCCACCGGATCAGCCTGTTGCACGAACGGTCGGACGAGGCCGCCGGCCGGGACCGGACGCACTGGCGGGCCGTCGCCGAGATCGGGCTGCGCGCCGCGCACGCCGACCGGGACGACGCCGCCCTCGCCCGGCTGGGCACCGACCTCGCCGTCCTGCACGTCCGCCGGGCGGCCCACCGCACCGCCCTGGAACAGCTGGAC
>NZ_MECK01000522.1 GCF_014596465.1 Streptomyces sp. CBMA123
TGGGCGGCGATGACGGCGGCCTGGAGGCGACGCTCGACACCCAGTTTGGCGAGCAGCCGCGAGACGTGGTTCTTCACGGTCTTCTCGGCGAGGTAGAGCTCCCGGCCGATCTGCCGGTTGGTCTTGCCCTCCCCCACCAGGGCGAGGATCTCCCGCTCGCGCGGGGTGAGTCCGGCGAGCGCCGTGTCGGACTCGCTCTCCTCGTGGTGGCGCAGGCTCTCCATCAGCTTGTGGGTGGTGGCCGGGTCGAGCATCGACTGGCCGGAGGCGACCGTACGCACGGCGCTGACCAGGTCGGCGCCCTTGACCTGTTTGAGGACGTAGCCGGCCGCCCCGGCCATGATCGCGTCGAGCAGGGCGTCGTCGTCGTCGAAGGAGGTCAGCATCAGGCAGACCAACTCGGGCATCGTGTCGCGCAGTTCCCGGCAGACGGTCACCCCGTCGCCGTCCGGGAGCCGTACGTCGAGAACGGCGACGTCCGGGCGCAGTGCGGGCACCCGGGCGAGGGCCTGGGCGCAGCTGCCGGCCTCGCCCACGACCTCGATGTCCTCCTCGGCCTCCAGGAGGTCGCGGACGCCCCGGCGGACCACCTCGTGGTCGTCCAGCAGGAACACCCGAACGGGCTGGGGCGTGTCCATGGCCTGCTCCCGGTGTGCGCGGTCGGTGACACCACCGATTCTGCGCGTCCGCGCGACCGGGCGCACCGGGTCAGCCACGCGGGACGACGACGACCGGACACCAGGCGCGGTGGATCACCGCCCGGTGACCGGGCCCAGGCGGTGCCCGGTGCGGCCGAGTACGAGCAGGTCGGCGGTGC
>NZ_MECK01000523.1 GCF_014596465.1 Streptomyces sp. CBMA123
GCGCCTTCAGGAGCGAGCCCCTCGAGTGGCACGACCCCGACACCCGCCTCACCGCCCTGGTCGGGCACCGGCGGCGCCGCGGACAATGTGACCCATGAGCAGCAGCACCCCTCCCCCGCCCGGCCCCCCCCACCCCCACCCCCCCCACCCCCCCCCCCCCCCCCACGCCCCCCGGGGGCTGCTCGCGGGCGGGGGCGCGCTGGAGCGGCTGCACGCGCGGCTGCGCCGGATCGAGCAGGCCGCGGGGCGGGTGCGGGACGAGCGGGCCGCGCTCAAACGCGTCTATCTGGCGACCCTGGCCCTGGAGTCACCGGCCGGGGCCCGGCGGCCGTGGGCGGGGGACTGGCCGGCCGTCCGGGAGGAACTGCGCCGGGGCTCCGGGCACTGAGGCCGATGTCGAACGTCAAGTTCCGCTACTGATGCGGGAGTTGTTCCACTGACTCCGGGGGGCCGTTCGACCGTCGAGTCGATGGGTTCCGGCCACCGGGACACGGTTTCAGCCAGGGGACGGGGCTTCCGCATGCCCGTCCTCCCACCACTGATCTGACAGAACCAGGTGCTCATTGCATCAGATCTGCCCGTTTTTGACACAGTCTGTTCACGCTTCCGGTTCCCGCATTGCGTGATCCCGATAACGGCCAGAGCTTCCACGCCAGTTTGAGCCTCGGCAGGATTCATTCACAGCGAGGAGCGCACACACCGCCCGCCTCAGGAAGAGGAATTCGCCATGACGAATCTTGCCGCTCGCATTCACAAGATGCTGGGGATTCTCACCGTTCTGCTGGTCGCCGTCATCGGCCTCCAGACCCATGCCGCAGCCTACCCGTCCACGGTCGTCGCCGGGCCCTCCGCGATGCACGGCGACGACTCCGGCTGGGGTCCGTGACCGTACTGCGCCCGAAGTCGCCGAACCGTATGTCGACGTAGTCCGTTCACCGCGCGGCGACGAAATTCCCCCCTCCTCGTAATTCTCCCAACAGAGAGGAAACCGACGATGGCGAACCCGTTCGAGGACCCCGAGGCCGACTACCTCGTCCTGGTCAACGACGAGGGCCAGCACTCGCTGTGGCCGGTCTTCAGCCCGGTGCCCGACGGCTGGCAGCAGGTCTTCGGCGCGGCCGGACGCCAGGACTGCGTCGACTACGTCGAGCAGCACTGGCAGGACCTGCGGCCGAAGAGCCTGATCGCCCACCTGGCCGGCCGCTGACCGCGGCAGCACGCTCCACCGCGCCACACCGCACCACCGCACGCTCCACCGGTCACGCAGCAACGAGGGAGACAGTCACATGTCCGGGGACCAGCAGACGCACAGAACCGACCCACGGCCGGGACCGGCCGAGGTGCTGTGTCGACTGTTCGCGGAGGTGCTCGGCCAGGAGTCCGTCGACCCCGCGGCGGGCTTCTTCGAACTCGGCGGTGACCGGCCCGCCGCCGTCCGGCTGCTGGCCCGGGTGCGCGCCGAACTCGGCTTCCGGGTACCGCTGCCGCTGCTGCTGGACGCCCCCACCCCGGCCGGCCTGGCCACCCGGCTCGCCACCCCCGGTGACGACGCCCCGCGCCCCACCCTCAGCGCGCTGGTCGACGCCCAGGTGGCTCGCACTCCGCAGGCCCCCGCGCTGTACGCCCAGGACGCCACCCTCAGCTACGCCGAACTGGACGCCCGCGCCAACCGGCTGGCCCGGGTGCTCGCCGCCCGCGGCCTGGGCACCGAGGACGTCGTCGCGCTCGCCCTGCCGAAGTCCCCCGACGCCGTCGCCGCGATCCTCGCCGTGGCCAAGACCGGGGCCGCCTGGCTGCCCGCCGACCCGGCCTACCCGGCCGAACGGCTGCGCCACATGCTCACCGACTCCCGCGCCGCCCTGGTGCTCACCACCACCGGCACCGCCGAGCGGCTGCCCGACACCGGCGCCCCCCGGCTGCTGCTCGACTCCCCCGCGCACCTCGCCGACCTCGCCGAGCGGCCCGGCACCCCGTTCACCGCCGACGAGCGGGTCCGGCCGCTGAGCGCCGACCACACCGCGTACGTCATCTACACCTCCGGCTCCACCGGCCTGCCCAAGGGCGTGGCCGTCACCCACACCGGGCTGCCCAGCATGGTCGCCACCCAGGTCGCCGCCACCGGGGTCGGCCCCGGCAGCCGGGTGCTCCAGGCCGCCTCGCTCAGCTTCGACGTCTCCGTCTCCGACCTGGCCGTGGCGCTCACCACCGGCGCCGCGCTCGTCCTCCCCCGCGAGCAGAGCGAGCTGGTCGGCGACGCGCTGGCCGCGCTGATCGACCGGTACGGCGTCACCCACGCCGACGTCGCCACCGCGATGGCCGCCACCCTGCCGGACGTCCCGCTGCCGACCCTGCGCACCCTGATCGGCGGCGGCGAGGCCATCCCGCGCGAACTGGCCGCCCGGCTCGGCCGCGACCGGCTGATGCTCAACAGCTACGGGCCGACCGAGACCACCGTCATCGTCACCATGAGCGAGCCGCTCACCGGAGCCGAGCAGCCCCCGATCGGCCACCCCTGCCGGGACGTGCGGATCCACGTGCTGGACGAGCGGCTGCGCCCGGTGGAGCCGGGCACGGTCGGCGAACTGTACGTCTCCGGCCCGCACCTGGCCCGCGGCTACCTGGGCCGCCCCGGCCTGACCGCCGACCGCTTCGTGGCCTGCCCCTTCGGCGAGCCCGGGAGCCGGATGTACCGCACCGGCGACCTCGGCCGCCACCGCCCCGACGGCCAGCTGGACTTCCTCGGCCGGGCCGACGACCAGGTGAAGATCCGCGGCTTCCGCATCGAACCCGGCGAGATCGAGCAGACCCTCTCCGCCCACCCCGGGGTCCGCCAGGCCGTGGTGCTGGTCCGCGAGGACCGCCCGGGCGAGCGCCGGCTGGTCGGCTACACCGTCGGCGCCGCCGACCCGGACGAGCTGCGCGCCCACTGCGCCGAGCGGCTGCCCGAGCACATGGTGCCCACCGTCGTCGTCCTCGACCGGCTGCCGCTCACGCCCAACGGCAAGGTGGACAAGCGTGCCCTGCCCGCGCCGGCCTTCGGCGCCGCCGAGGCGGGCGGCCGGGCCCCCGCCGGGGAGCTGGAGCACACCCTGGCCCGGCTGTTCGCCGAGGTGCTCGGACTGCCCCGGGTCGGGGTCGGCGAGTCCTTCTTCGAGCTCGGCGGCGACTCCATCGTGGCCATCCAGCTCGTCTCCCGGGCCCGGCAGGCCGGGCTGCAGCTCACCCCCCGCGCGGTCTTCGAGGCCCCGAGCGTCGAGGCGCTGGCGCTGGTCGCCCGCCCGCTGGAGGGGCCGGTCGCCGTCGAGCCGCCCGGCGCCGGCCTCGGCGAGGTGCCGGCGACGCCGATCGTGCACTGGCTGTCCGAGCAGCGCGGCGCCGTGGCGAGCTTCTACCAGTCCACCCTGCTCACCCTCCCCGCCGGGACCGGGCCGGCGCAGCTGGTCACGGCCCTGCAGGCGGTGCTGGACCACCACGACGTCCTCCGGGCCCGCCTCGACGGCGCCGCTCGCCCCTGGACGCTGCACGTCCCCGCGCCCGGCGCCGTCCCCGCAGCCACCGTGCTGCGCGGCCTCCCGGGCCCGGCCACCGAGTCCACCCTGCGCGCCGCCACCGAAGCCGCCCGCGAACAGCTCTCGCCCGAGGACGGCCGGATGCTCCAGGCCGTCCGCTTCGACGCCGGCCCGGACCTACCCGCCCAGCTGCTGCTGGTGATCCACCACCTGGTGGTGGACGGCGTCACCTGGCGCATCGTCGAGGAGGACCTGCTCGCCGCGCTGGCCGCCGCCCGCGAGGGCCGCGAACCCGCGCTGCCGCCGGTGCCCACCTCCTTCCGCCGCTGGGCCCAGCGGCTCACCGCCGAGGCCCGCACCGACCGCCGGGCCGCCGAACTCCCGCTCTGGCAAGCCGCCCTGGCCACCCCCGACCCGCTGCTCGGCGAACGGGCCCTGGACCCGGCCAAGGACACCTACGCCACCGGCGGCACCCTGCGCGTGGTGCTGCCCGCCGACACCACCCGGGCGCTGCTGACCGGCGTCACCGCCGCGTACCACGCCCAGGTCAACGACGTGCTGCTGACCGCGCTGGCCCTCGCCCTGACCCACTGGCGCGGCTCCCCGGCCGGACCGGACGGCGCGGTGCTGCTGAACGTCGAGGGCCACGGCCGCGAGGAGGTGGTCGAGGGCGTCGACCTGCACCGCACCGCCGGCTGGTTCACCTCCGTCTACCCCGTCCGGCTCGCCCCCGGGGCGCTGTCCTGGGCCGAGGTCACCGCCGCCGGCCCCGCACTCGGCCGCGCCCTCGGCCGGGTGAAGGAGCAACTGCGCGCCGTCCCGGACAACGGCATCGGCTACGGCCTGCTGCGGTACCTCAACCCGGCCACCGCCCCGCTCCTGGCCGCATTCACCGACCCCCAGGTCGAGTTCAACTACCTGGGCCGCTTCCAGCCCGAGGGCGTCACCGCCGAGGACGTGCACGCCGGAGCCGAGGCGATGACCGAGGGCGCCGCCCCCGACCTCGCGCTCGGCCGGGTGCTGGGCCTGGACGCCACCACCGTCGACACCCCGCAGGGCCCGCTGCTGGTCGCCCAGTGGTCCTGGGCCGCCGAACTGCTCGACGAGGAGCGGATCCGGGCGCTCGCCGAGGCCTGGTTCACCGCCCTGCGCGCGCTCGCCGAGCACGCCGACCGGCCGGGCGCCGGCGGGCACACACCCTCCGACTTCCCGCTGGTCACCCTCGGCCAGGACGACGTCGACCGGCTCGCCGAACTCCACGCCCCCGCCGCCCTGGTGGACGTCTGGCCCACCTCCCCGCTCCAGCAGGGCATGGCCTTCCACGCCGCGTACGACACCGACGGCGCCGACGTCTACACCTCCGTCTGCACCTTCGACCTCACCGGCCCGGTCGACGCCGACCGGCTGCGCGCCGCCGCCGAGGCCCTGCTGCTGCGCCAGCCCAACCTCAAGGCCGGCTTCCACCAGCGCCCCGACGGGCCGCCCGTCCAGGCCGTGCCGGACCACGTCGAACTGCCCTTCACCGTGCGAGACCTGACGGTGCACGCCGACCCGGAGGCCGAGGCCGAGCGGATCGCCGCCGCCGAGTACGGCCGCCGCTTCGACCTCGCCCGGCCGCCGCTGCTGCGCTACACCCTGCTCACCCTCGCCCCCGGCCGGCACCGGCTGATCACCGCCGCCCACCACATCCTGCTGGACGGCTGGTCCACCCCGCTGTTCGCCGAGGAACTGTGGGCCCTGTACTTCCGGCAGCCGCTGCCCCCGGCCGCGCCCTACCGCGAGTACCTGCGCTGGATCACCCGGCGCGACGGCGCCGCCGCCCGCACCGCCTGGGCCCGCGCCCTCGCGGGCACCGACGAGCCCACCCTGCTCGCGCCCGCCCGCACCACCGCCACCCCGCGGTTGCCGCTGCGCCTGCACACCGGCCTCACCCCGGAGGCCACCGAGGCGCTGGGCCGCACCGCCCGCCGCTACGGCGTCACCCTCAACACCCTCGTCCAGGCCGCCTGGGGCGTGCTGCTGGCCCGGCTCACCGGGCGTACCGATGTGCTCTTCGGCACCACCGTGTCCGGTCGGCCGCACGACCTGCCGGGTGTGGAGCGGATGATGGGCTTGCTCATCAACACCGTGCCGGTGCGGGTCGCCCTCGACCCGGCCGAAAGCTGGGGGCAGCTGCTGCTGCGACTTCAGCACGAGCAGTCCGCACTGCTGGACCACCAGCACCTCAGCCTCACCGAGATCCAGCAACTCGCCGAGCTGGGAAGCCTGTTCGACACCGTCACGGTGTACAGCAACTACCCGGACCCGTCCGCCCTGGACGCGGCCGACCCGAGCGGCGCCACCCACGTCACCCTGGTCGAGGACGTCGACAGCGCCCACTACCCGCTGCTGCTCGCTCTCACTCCGGGCGACGGCCTCCAGCTGCGCCTGGACCACCAGCCGGACGCCTTCACCGCCGCCGAGGCACGCACCGTCCTGGACCGCTTCCTCGCGCTGCTGGACCGGATCGTCGCCGACCCGGCCGAACTCATCGGCACCGTCGACGTGTTGACCGAGGAGGAGCGGGCCCAACTGCTCTCCGGCCGGCACGGCCCGGTCACCGCGCTGCCGGCGGGGACGGTGCCCTCGCTGTTCGAGGCCCGGGCCGCCGCCACGCCGGACGCGATCGCGCTGGTGGCGGGCGATGACGCCCTGACGTACGCCGAACTCAACGCCCGCGCCAACGGGTTGGCACGGCGGCTGACCAAGGCCGGCGTCGGCGCCGAGACTCCGGTGGCGGTGCTCCTGGAGCGCTCCCCCGCACTGGTGGTCACCCTGCTGGGCATCCTCAAGGCCGGTGGCACGTACGTCCCGCTGGACGACGCCCAGCCCCAGGACCGCCTGCTCGCCGTCCTCGCGGACGCGGGCGCCACCCTCGCCGTCACCGACACCGACCACCCCGCCCTGGCCGGGCTCACCACCCTCGCGATCGGCGAGGAGACCGCCGACAACCCCGAACTCGACATCGACGCAGCCCAATTGGCGTACGTGATGCACACCTCCGGATCCACCGGGAGACCCAAGGGCATCGGCATCACCCACCGCGCCATCGTCGACCTCGCCCTCGGCGGCACCTTCACCACCGACAGTCACGCACGCGTCCTGGTCCACTCCCCCACCGCCTTCGACGCCTCCACCTACGAACTCTGGGCCCCCCTGCTCTCCGGCGGCAGCCTCGTCCTCGCCCCACCCGGCCGCCTCGGCGTCACCGAACTCACGGCCACCATCAACCAGGGTTCGGTGACCTCCCTCTGGATGACGGTCGGCCTGTTCAACGTGCTGGCCGCCGAGGCCCCGCAGACCTTCGCCGGACTGCACCAGGTATGGACCGGCGGAGACATCGTCTCGCCGGCCGCCATGCGACGCGTCCTGGAGGCCTGCCCCGGCCTGCGCGTGGTGAACGGCTACGGCCCCACCGAGACCACCACCTTCGCCACCCACCACCCCATGAGCGCCCCCGCCGAGGTGCCGGACACCGTCCCGATCGGACGGCCCCTGCCCAACACCCGGGCGTACGTCCTGGACGCCGGGCTGCGCCCGGTGCCCGTGGGCGTCGCCGGTGAGCTGTACCTCGCGGGCAACGGTCTGGCCCGGGGCTACACCGACCGCCCAGCCCTGACCGCCGAACGCTTCGTCGCCTGCCCGTACGGCGGCAAGGGCGAACGCATGTACCGCACCGGCGACCTCGCCCGCTGGACCACCATGGGCGAACTGGAGTTCGTCGGTCGAGCGGATGACCAGGTGAAGCTGCGCGGCTTCCGGATCGAACTCGGCGAGGTGGAGGGCGCGTTCGCCGCCCACCCGGCCGTCGGCCAGATCACCGCCCTGGTCCGCGAGGACCGGCCCGGCGACAAGCGCCTGGTCGCCTACGTCACGGGCGACGCCACCCCCGAGGAACTGCGCGCCTTCGCCGCCGACCGCCTGCCCGGCTACATGGTCCCGGCTGCCGTCGTCGTCCTGGACGCCCTGCCAGTCACCCCCAACGGCAAGGTCGACCGCCGCGCCCTGCCCGCCCCCGACTTCAGCGGCACCGAGGGCCGCGCCCCGCGCACCGGCACCGAGCGCGCCCTGAGCGAACTCTTCGCCGAGGTCCTCCAGGTGGCCGAACCGAGCATCGACGACAGCTTCTTCGACCTCGGCGGGCACTCGCTGCTCGCCACCAAGCTGGTCAGCCGGATCCGCACCGCCCTCGGCGCCGAGCTGCCGATCCGCACCCTCTTCGACCACCCGACCGTGGCCGCGCTGGCCGCCGCCCTGCCCGCCTCCGGCGCCGCCCGCCCGGCCCTGCGACCGGCCGACCGGCCCGCCCTCGTCCCGCTCTCCCCCGCCCAGCAACGCCTGTGGTTCATCGAGCAGTTCGAGGGCCCGAGCGCGCTCTACAACACGCCCGTCGCGCTCCGGCTGACCGGCGTGGTCGACCGCCCCGCCCTGGAGCGGGCGCTGCGGGACGTGGTGGCCCGGCACGAGGTGCTGCGCACCCTCGTCCCCACCACCGACGGCCAGCCCCGCCAACTGGTCACCGAGGCCCCCGAACTCCCGCTGCACACCCTGCCGGTGGCCACCGAGGCGGAGCTGCGGGCCGCGCTCGCCGAGGCCGGGGGGCGGGTCTTCGACCTCGCCCGCGACCTGCCCGTCCGCGCCACCCTGCTCTCGCTGCCGCACGACGAGCACGTGCTGCTGGTGCTGATGCACCACATCGCCAGCGACGGCTGGTCCGTCGCCCCGCTCTTCCGCGACCTCGCCACCGCCTACCGGGCCCGCACCACCGGCTCCGCCCCCGACTGGCAGCCGCTGCCCGTCCAGTACGCCGACTACACCCTCTGGCAGCACGAGGTCCTCGGTGACCAGGAACAGCCCAGCGCCCTGCTGACCGAGCAACTCGCGCACTGGCAGCAGACCCTGGCGGACGCCCCGGAGGAGCTGGCACTGCCCTACGACCGCCCGCGACCGGCGGCGCCCAGCCACCTGGGCGGCCTGACGGAGGCCGTCGTCGACGCCGAACTCCACGCCGTTCTTAGCGAGTTGGCCACCGCCCAGCAAGCCAGCCTGTTCATGGTGCTCCAGGCCGCCGTCGCCACCCTCTACACCCGCCTCGGCGCCGGCACCGACCTCCCGCTCGGCACCCCCACCGCCGGACGCACCGACGAAGCGCTCCAGGACCTGGTCGGCTTCTTCGTCAACACCCTCGTCCTGCGCACCGACACCACCGGCAACCCCAGCTTCCGCGAACTGCTCAACCGCGTCCGCCGCACCGACCTGGACGCCTTCGACCACCAGGACATCCCCTTCGAGCGCCTGGTCGAACAGCTCAACCCCACCCGCACCCCCGCCCGCCACCCGCTCTTCCAGACCCTCGTCGCCCTGGAGAGCCGCGCGGCGGTGCCCGCCGCCTTCGGCGACCTGGCCTGCGCGGAGCACCCCTTCGAACTGGACGTCGCCAAGTTCGACCTGTCCTTCCGCTTCACCGAGCAGGGCGCCCGGGCGGGCCTGACGGTCGCACTCGAATACGCGACCGACCTCTTCGACCACACCACCGCCACCACCCTCGCCGAACGGCTGCTGCGGGTGCTGCGCGCCGTCGCGGCCGACCCGGACACCCCGATCGGCGCCATCGACCTCCTCGACCCGGCCGAGCGCGAGCAACTGCTCACCGGCTGGAACGACACCGCCGTACCCGTCCCGGACGCCACCCTGCCCGAGCTGTTCGAGGCCCGAGCCGCCGCCACCCCGGAGGCGCCCGCCGTGGTCGCCGACACCGGGACCCTGAGCTACGCCGAACTCGACTCCCGGGCCGAGCACGTGGCCGCCCACCTGGCCGAGGCCGGCGTCGGCGCCGACACCCCGGTGGTCCTGCTGATGGACCGCTCCGCCGAGCTGGTGGTCGCCCTGCTGGCCGTCCTCAAGGCCGGCGGCAGCTACGTCCCGCTGGACGACCGGCACCCGGCCGAGCGGCTGCGGCAGATCACCGCCGAGACCGGGGCGGCGCTCGTCCTGGTCGACCAGGCCCACCGCGGCCACCCGCTGGCCACCGACGCCCCCTGCCCCGTCCTGCCGCTCACCCCGGACTCCTTCGACTTCGCCGGTCCGCGCCGACGCCGCGCCCACCGCCCGCCGCTGCACCCGGAACAGCTCGCGTACGTGATGTTCACCTCCGGCTCCACCGGCCTGCCCAAGGGCATCGCCATCACCCACCGGGACGTCGTCCAGCTCGCCTCCGACCCGTGCTGGCAGCACCCCGACGGGCTGCGGGTGCTCTTCCACGCCCCGCACGCCTTCGACGCCTCCACCTACGAACTGTGGGCGCCGCTGCTCTCCGGCGGCCGGATCGTCGTCGCCCCGCAGGGCGACCTGGACGCCGCCGCGATCGGCGCGCTGGTCCGGGCCCACCGGCTCACCCATGTGCACGCCACCGCCGGGCTGTTCCGCGTCATCGCGGAGGAGGAGCCCGGTGTCTTCGCCGGCGTGCGCGAGGTGCTGACCGGCGGGGACGTGGTCTCGGCGCCCGCCGTCCGGAAGGTGCTGGCGGCCGTCCCCGGGATCGGGGTCCGGGTGCTCTACGGCCCGACCGAGATCACCCTCTGCGCCACCCAACTACCCCTGCCCACGGCGGAGTCCGTGCCGGACGTGGTGCCGATCGGGCGCCCGATGGCCAACACCCGGGCGTACGTCCTGGACGACGGATTGCAGCCCGTCCCCGTGGGCGTCGCCGGTGAGCTGTACATCGCCGGGGCGGGCCTGGCCCGCGGCTACGCCGGCCGCCCCGCCCTGACCGCCGAACGCTTCGTCGCCTGCCCGTACGGCGGCAAGGGCGAACGCATGTACCGCACCGGCGACATCGTCCGCTGGAACCCGGACGGCGTACTGGAGTTCCTCGGCCGCGCCGACGACCAGGTCAAGATCCGCGGCTTCCGCATCGAACTCGGCGAAGTCGAAGCCGCCCTCACCGCCCACCAAGGCGTCGGCCAGGCCCTCGCCCTCGTCCGCGAGGACCAACCCGGCGACAAACGCCTCGTCGCCTACACCACCGGTGACGCCACCCCCGGCGAACTGCGCACCCACCTCACCGACCGCCTCCCCGCCTACATGCTCCCCGCCGCCATCGTCACCCTCGACACCCTGCCCGTCACCCCCAACGGCAAAGTCGACCGCCGCGCCCTCCCCGCCCCCGACTACACCGGCACCCCCCAAGGACGCGCCCCCCGCACGGCCCGGGAAGAGAGCCTGTGCGAGCTGTTCGCCCAGGTGCTCGGCCTGCCCACGGTCAGCATCGACGACGGCTTCTTCGACCTCGGCGGCCACTCCCTGCTCGCCACCAAACTGGTCAGCCGCATCCGCACCGCCCTCGGCGTCGAACTGTCGATCCGCACCCTGTGGGACCACCCCACGGTCGGGGAACTCTCCACCGCGCTGCCCGCGGCCCGCAAGGCCCGCCCCGCCCTCCGGCCGATGCGCCGGCCCGGCAGCCCTTCGTAGGTCACGCGCGCCACCGACCGTCCCCGGTGGCCCGACCGTCAAGTCCCCAAGTCTGCACGTCACCCGCCGGAGGCACACCGTGATCCCGTTGTCGTTCGCGCAGCAGCGGCTGTGGTTCATCGAACAGCTCGAGGGCCCGAGCGCGCTCTACAACACCCCGTTCGCCGTCCGGCTGGCCGGCGGGATCGACACCGCCGTGCTCTCCGTCGCCCTGCGGGACGTCCTCGCCCGGCACGAGGTGCTGCGCACCACCTTCCCGGCCACCGACGGCCGGCCGCAGCAGTCCATCGCCGAGCCGGACAGCCCCGCCGTCGAGTCCGTCACGGTGGCGGCGGAGGTGGTGGCCGACGAGGCCGAACTGTCGGTGCGGCTGGACGCGGCGGTGCGGCACGTCTTCGACCTCGCGAGCGAACTCCCCATCCAGTGCACGCTGTTCTCGCTCGCCGACGAGGAGCACGTGCTGCTCGTCCTGATGCACCACATCGCCAGCGATGCCTGGTCCGTCCCCCCGCTCTTCCGCGACCTGGACGACGCCTACCGGGCCCGTCTCGCCGGCGCCGCTCCGCAGTGGGAGCCGCTGCCCGTCCAGTACGCCGACTACACCCTCTGGCAGCGCGAGGTGCTCGGCGCCGAGGACGACCCGGAGAGCCTGCTCACCACCCAACTCGCCTACTGGCAGCGCACTCTGGCCGAGGCGCCGGAAGAGCTGGACCTCCCCCGCGATCGCCCGCGCCCGGCCGCACCGAGCCACCGCGGCGGCTCCGCCGTCCTCACCCTGGACGCCGAACTCCACGCGGCACTGGCCCGGTTGGCGGCCGAGCACCGCGCCAGCCTGCTCATGGTGCTGCAGGCCGCCGTCGCCACCCTCTACACCCGGCTCGGCGCCGGCACCGACCTGCCACTGGGCACCGCGGTGGCCGGACGCACCGACGAAGCCCTCGACGACCTGGTCGGCTTCTTCGTCAACACCGTCGTGCTGCGCACCGACACCTCGGGCGACCCGAGCTTCCGCGAGCTGCTGGAGCGCGTCCGACGGCTCGACCTGGACGCCTTCGACCACCAGGACGTCCCCTTCGAGCGCCTGGTCGAACAGCTCAACCCGGCCCGGCTCCCGGCCCGGCACCCGCTGTTCCAGACCATGGTGACCCTGGACAGCGACGGGGACCTGCCCTCCGACTTCGCCGGGCTCACCTGCCGGGAGTACGTCCTCGACCAGCACCTGGCCAAGTTCGACCTCTCCTTCGCCTTCGTCGAGCAGCACGACGCCGGCGGCGCCGCCAACGGCCTGACCGGGGCCGTCGAGTACGCCGCGGACCTCTTCGACCACGCCACCGCCACCACCCTGGGCGAGCGCCTGGTCCGGGTGCTGCGGGCGGCCGCCGCCGAGCCGGACGCGCCCATCGGCGCGATCGAGGTCCTCGGCCCGGCGGAGCGGGAGCAGTTGCTGACCGGCCGGCACGGCACGGTCACCGCGCTGCCGGCGGGGACGGTGCCCTCGCTGTTCGAAGCCCGGGCCGCCGCCACGCCGGACGCGATCGCGCTGGTGGCGGGCGATGACAGCCTGACGTACGCCGAACTCAACGCCCGCGCCAACGGGTTGGCGCGGCGGCTGACCGAGGCCGGCGTCGGCGCCGAGACTCCGGTGGCGGTGCTCCTGGAGCGCTCCCCCGCACTGGTGGTCACCCTGCTGGGCATCCTCAAGGCCGGTGGCACGTACGTCCCGCTGGACAGTGCCCAGCCCCAGGACCGCCTGCTCGCCGTCCTCGCGGACGCGGGCGCCACCCTCGCCGTCACCGACACCGACCACCCCGCCCTGGCCGGGCTCACCACCCTCACGATCGGCGAGGAGACCGCCGACAACCTTGAACTACCGCTCAGCGGTGACCAGTTGGCGTATGTGATGCACACCTCCGGCTCCACCGGCATCCCCAAGGGCATCGGCGTCACCCACCGCGCCATCGTCGACCTCGCCCTCGGCGGCACCTTCTCGGACGGCGGCCACGCACGCGTCCTGGTCCACTCCCCCACCGCCTTCGACGCCTCCACCTACGAACTCTGGGCCCCCCTGCTCTCCGGCGGCAGCCTCGTCCTCGCCCCACCCGGCCGCCTCGGCGTCACCGAACTCACGGCCACCATCGACCGGGGCCGGGTGACGGCCGCCTGGATGACGGTCGGCCTGTTCAACGTGCTGGCCGCCGAGGCCCCGCAGACCTTCGCCGGACTGCACCAGGTGTGGACCGGCGGAGACATCGTCTCCTCGGCCGCCGTGCGACGCGTCCTGGAGGCCTGCCCCGGCCTGCGCGTGGTGAACGGCTACGGCCCCACCGAGACCACCACCTTCGCCACCCACCACCCCATGGCCACCCTCGCCGACGTGGCCGGCGCCATCCCCATCGGACGGCCCCTGCCCAACACCCGGGCCTACGTCCTGGACGACGCCCTCCGGCCCGTCCCGGTGGGCGTCCCGGGCGAGCTGTACCTCGCGGGCAACGGCCTGGCCCGCGGCTACGCCGGCCGCCCGGCCCTGACCGCCGAGCGCTTCGTCGCCTGCCCGTACGGCGAACCCGGCGACCGGATGTACCGCACCGGCGACCTCGCCCGCTGGACCACCACGGGCGAACTGGAGTTCGTCGGTCGAACGGACGACCAGGTCAAGATCCGTGGCTTCCGGATCGAACTCGCCGAGGTGGAGGCGGCGTTCGCCGCCCACCCGGCTGTCCGCCAGGTCGTCGCGACCGTCCGCCAGGACCAGCCCGGCGACAAGCGCCTGGTCGCCTACGTCACCGGCACCGCCACCCCCGAGGAACTGCGCGCCTTCGCCGCCGACCGCCTCCCCGGCTACATGCTCCCGGCCGCGATCGTCACCCTCGGCACCCTGCCCGTCACCCCCAACGGCAAGGTCGACCGCCGCGCCCTCCCCGCCCCCGACTACTCCGCCACGACCACCGGCCGGGCGCCCCGCAACGCCACCGAGCAGACCCTGTGCGCACTGTTCGCCGAGGTCCTCCAGGTGGCCGAACCGAGCATCGACGACAACTTCTTCGACCTCGGCGGCCACTCCCTGCTCGCCACCCGGCTCACCAGCCGCATCCGCACCGCCCTCGGCACCGAACTCCCCATCCGCACCCTCTTCGACACCCCGACCATCGCCGGGCTGGCCCAGCACCTCGGCGAAGGCGCCGACCCGGTGCGCGCCCGACTGCTGCCCCGGGAGCGCCCCGAGCGGGTGCCCCTCTCGTACGCCCAGCAACGCCTGTGGTTCATCGACCAGTTCGAGGGCCCCAGCGCCCTCTACAACACCCCCTTCGCACTCCGGCTGACCGGAACGGTCGACACCACCGCCCTGGCCGCGGCACTGAAGGACGTGGCCGCCCGGCACGAGGTGCTGCGCACCCTCTTCCCCACCGCCGACGGCCAACCCCACCAGCTGGTCGCCGACGGCGTCGAGCCCAGCCTGACGGTCACCCGAGCGGCCGACGAGACCGAGCTGACCGCCCTGCTGGACCGGGCCATCGGCCACACCTTCGACCTGGCCACCGAACTCCCCTTCCAGGCGGGGCTGTTCTCGCTGCCGCAGGACCAGCACGTGCTGCTGGTCCTGCTGCACCACATCGCCAGCGACGGCTGGTCCGTGGCCCCACTCTTCCGCGACCTGGGCGAGGCCTACCGGGCCCGCACCGCCGGCTCTGCCCCCGACTGGCAGCCACTGCCGGTGCAGTACGCCGACTACACCCTCTGGCAGCGCGAGGTCCTCGGCGCCGAGGACGACCGGGACAGCCTGATCGGGCAGCAACTCACCTTCTGGCAGCAGTCCTTGGTTGACGCTCCTGAAGAGCTGCCGCTGCCCTACGACCGGCCGCGACCGGCCACCCCCAGCCATCGGGGCGAACTGGTCGAGTTCACCGTGGACGCCGAACTGCACCAGCGGCTCGCTGAGTTGGCCACCGCCCAGCAGGCCAGCCTGTTCATGGTGCTCCAGGCCGCCGTCGCCACCCTCTACACCCGCCTCGGCGCCGGCACCGACCTCCCGCTCGGCACCCCCACCGCCGGACGCACCGACGAGGCGCTGAACGACCTGGTCGGCTTCTTCGTCAACACCCTCGTCCTGCGCACCGACACCACCGGCAACCCCAGCTTCCGCGAACTGCTCAACCGCGTCCGCCGCACCGACCTGGACGCCTTCGACCACCAGGACATCCCCTTCGAGCGCCTGGTCGAACAGCTCAACCCCACCCGCACCCCCGCCCGCCACCCGCTCTTCCAGACCCTGATCGCCCTGGAGAACCAGGAGAAGGCGCTGCGGACCTTCGGCGAACTGGGCTGCAGCGAGCTGGACTTCGACCTCCATGTGGCCAAGTTCGACCTCTCCTTCGGCTTCTCCGAGCCGAACCGGCCGAGCGGGCCGAACAGGCAGAGCGGGCAGGACGGGCAGGGCGGGCCGAACGACCAGGGCGAACCGGGCGGACTCTCCGGCGCGATCGAGTACGCGGCGGACCTCTTCGACCACGCCACCGTCGCCACCCTCGCCGAACGCCTGCTGCGCGTCCTGGACGCCGCCGCCACCGACCCCGACGCCCCCATCGGCGCCATCGAGATCCTCAGCCCGGCCGAGCGGGAGCGGTTGCTGACCGGCTGGAACGGCCCGGTCACCGCGCTGCCGACGGCGGCAGTGCCGCAGCTGTTCGAGGCCCGAGCCGCCGCCACACCGGACGCGATCGCGCTGGTGGCGGGCGATGACACCCTGACCTACGCCGAACTCAACGCCCGCGCCAACGGATTGGCGCTGCGGCTGACCGAAGCGGGTTGCGGCGCCGAGACTCCGGTGGCGGTGCTCCTGGAACGCTCCCCCGCACTGGTGGTCACCCTGCTGGCGGTGCTCAAGGCCGGCGGCACGTACGTCCCGCTGGACAGTGCCCAGCCCCAGGACCGCCTGCTCGCCGTCCTCGCGGACGCGGGCGCCACCCTCGCCGTCACCGACACCGACCACCCCGCCCTGGCCGGGCTCACCACCCTCGCGATCGGCGAGGAGACCGCCGACAACCTCGAACTACCGCTCAGCGGTGACCAGTTGGCGTATGTGATGCACACCTCCGGCTCCACCGGCATCCCCAAGGGCATCGGTATCACCCACCGCGCCATCGTCGACCTCGCCCTCGGCGGCACCTTCTCGGACGGCGGCCACGCACGCGTCCTGGTCCACTCCCCCACCGCCTTCGACGCCTCCACCTACGAACTCTGGGCCCCCCTGCTCTCCGGCGGCAGCCTCGTCCTCGCCCCGCCCGGCCGCCTCGGCGTCACCGACCTCGCGGCCACCATCAACCAGGGCGGAGTCACCGCGGCCTGGCTCACCGCCGGTCTGTTCAACGTCATGGCCACCGAGGACCCGGGGCTCTTCGCCGGCCTCCGCGAGGTGTGGACCGGCGGAGACGTGGTCTCCCCCGCCGCCGTCCGCCGGGTGATGACCGCCTGCCCCGGCCTCACCGTGGTCGACGGCTACGGCCCCACCGAGACCACCACCTTCGCCACCCACCACCCCATGGCCACTGTCGCCGAGGTGCCCACCACCGTCCCGATCGGACGCCCCCTGCCCAACACCCGGGCGTACGTCCTGGACGACGGATTGCAGCCCGTCCCCGTGGGCGTCGCCGGTGAGCTGTACATCGCCGGGGCGGGCCTGGCCCGCGGCTACGCCGACCGCCCCGCCCTGACCGCCGAACGCTTCGTCGCCTGCCCGTACGGCGGCAAGGGCGAACGCATGTACCGCACCGGCGACATCGTCCGCTGGAACCCGGACGGCGTACTGGAGTTCCTCGGCCGCGCCGACGACCAGGTCAAGATCCGCGGCTTCCGCATCGAACTCGGCGAAGTCGAAGCCGCCCTCACCGCCCACCAAAGCGTCGGCCAGGCCCTCGCCCTCGTCCGCGAGGACCAACCCGGCGACAAACGCCTCGTCGCCTACACCACCGGTGACGCCACCCCCGGCGAACTGCGCACCCACCTCACCGACCGCCTCCCCGCCTACATGCTCCCCGCCGCCATCGTCACCCTCGACACCCTGCCCGTCACCCCCAACGGCAAAGTCGACCGCCGCGCCCTCCCCGCCCCCGACTACACCGGCACCCCCCAAGGACGCGCCCCCCGCACCGCCGCCGAGCGGACGCTCTGCGCACTGTTCGCCGAAACCCTCGGTGTGCCCGCCCTCAGCATCGACGACAGCTTCTTCGACCTCGGCGGCCACTCGCTGCTCGCCACCAAACTGGTCAGCCGCATCCGCACCGCCCTCGGCGTCGAACTGTCGATCCGCACCCTCTTCGACAGCCCGACGGTGGCCGCCCTGGCCGAGGCCCTGCCCGTCTCCGGCGCGGCCCGCCCGGCGCTGCGGCCGGCCGACCGGCCGGAGCGCGTCCCGCTCTCCCCTGCGCAGCAACGCCTGTGGTTCATCGACCAGTTCGAGGGCCCGAGCGCCCTCTACAACACCCCGTTCGTCGCCCGCCTCGCCGGCGCGGTCGACACCGCCGCGCTGGCCGAGGCGCTGGCCGACGTGGTCGCCCGGCACGAGGTGCTGCGCACCACCTTCCCGGCCGCCGACGGCCGGCCCCACCAGCTGATCGTCACCGACACCGTGCCCGTTCCGCGTACCCGCCGGGTGGCCGACGAGGAGGAGTTGCGCGTCGCCCTGGCCGAGGCCGCCAGCGAGGTGTTCCACCTCGCCGAGGACCTGCCGATCCGGGTCTCGCTGTTCTCCCTGGACGGCGAACGGCACGTCCTGCTGCTCCTGCTGCACCACATCGCCAGTGACGGCTGGTCCGTCACCCCCCTGCTGGGCGACCTCGCCACCGCCTACCGGGCCCGCCTCGCCGGCACCGCTCCGCAGTGGGAGCCGCTGCCCGTCCAGTACGCCGACTACACCCTCTGGCAGCGCGAACTCCTCGGCGACCAGGAGCAGCCCAGCGCCCTGCTGACCGAACAACTCGCCTACTGGCAGCAGGTGTTGGCCGACGCCCCGGAGGAGCTGGCCCTCCCGTACGACCGCCAGCGCCCGGCCACCCCGAGCCGCCACGCCGGAACGGTCGAGTACCGCTTGGACGCCGAACTGCACCAGCGGCTCGGCGAGTTGGCCGCCGCCCAGCAGGCCAGCCTGTTCATGGTGCTCCAGGCCGCCGTCGCCACCCTCTACACCCGCCTCGGCGCCGGCACCGACCTCCCGCTCGGCACCCCCACCGCCGGGCGCACCGACGAGGCGCTGAACGACCTGGTCGGCTTCTTCGTCAACACCCTGGTCCTGCGCACCGACACCACCGGCAACCCCAGCTTCCGCGAACTCCTGGACCGCGTCCGCCGCACCGACCTGGACGCCTTCGACCACCAGGACATCCCCTTCGAGCGCCTGGTCGAACAGCTCAACCCCACCCGCACCCCCGCCCGCCACCCGCTCTTCCAGACCGTCCTGACCGTGAACAGCGGCCCGTCCCCCGTGCTCACCCTGGGCGGGGCGAGCGGGGTGCTGGAGGGCGCGGGCGCATCCCAGGCGCACTTCGACCTGAACTTCAACTTCACCGAGCAGCACGGCGACGACGGCACCGCGCTCGGCGTGGTGGCGGCCGTCGAGTACGCGGCGGACCTCTTCGACCACGCCACCGCCGCCACCCTGACCGAGCGTCTGCTGCGCGTCCTGGACGCCGCCGCCACCGACCCCGACGCCCCCATCGGCACCATCGAGATCCTCAGCCCGGCCGAGCGGCACCGGCTGCTCACCGGCTGGAACGACACCGCCGTCCCGGTCGCCGACACCACGCTGTCCGAGCTGTTCGAGGCCCAGGCCGCCGCCACCCCCGACGCGCTCGCCGTGGTGTCCGACTCCGAGGAGCTGAGCTACGCCGAACTCGACGCCCGGGCCGGCGCCCTGGCGGCCGTCCTGCTGGCCCGCGGGCTGGCGGTGGAGGAGCCGGTCGCGATCCTGATGGACCGCTCGGCCGAGCTGGTGACGGCGATCCTGGCGGTCACCAAGGCCGGCGGCACCTACGTCCCGCTGGACGCCCGCTACCCGCTGGACCGGATGCGGCACATCCTCGCCGACACCCGGGCGCGGCTCGTGCTGGTCGATCCGGCCCACCGCGACCACCCCGCAGTCGACGACGTCGGCCTCACCGCCGTAGACGTCACCGCTACCCCCGGCACCCGGATCACCGACACCCGAACCCCCGGCACCCAGCCCCCCACCGGCCGGCGCTCCCACCCCGGCCAGCTGCTCTACGTGATGTACACCTCGGGCTCGACCGGCGTCCCCAAGGGCGTCGCCGTGACCCACCGCAACGTGGTCGACCTGCTCGCCAACCGGCACTTCCACCAGGGCCACCACGAGAGCGTCCTGCTGCACTCGCCCACCGCCTTCGACGCCTCCACCACCGAGGTGTGGGCGCCGCTGGTGACCGGCGGGCGGATCGTCCTGGCCGCCCCCGGACAGCTCGACCTGCCCGCGCTGGCGGCGACCATCACCCGGCACGCCGTCACCCTGGTGCAGGCACCCTCGGGCCTGCTGCGACTGCTGGCCGAGGAGACCCCGGAGACCTTCCGCGCGGTGCGCCAGGTCTGGACCGGCGGTGACGTGGTGCCCCCGGACGCGGTGCGCCGGCTGCTCCAGGTGTGCCCGGAGACCGAGGTGGTCGCGGTGTACGCGCCGACGGAGACCACGGCCATCAAGACCACCTTCACCATGACGCCGGACGCGGACGTCCCGGCCGTGGTGCCGATCGGCCGCCCGCTGGCCAACACCCGGCTGTACGTCCTGGACGACACCCTGCGGCCCGTCCCGGCGGGGGTGCCCGGTGAGCTGTACATCGCGGGCGGCGGCCTGGCCCGGGGCTACGTCAGCCGCCCGGCGCTGACCGCCGAGCGCTTCGTCGCCTGCCCGTACGGCGGCAAGGGCGAACGCATGTACCGCACCGGCGACATCGTCCGCTGGAGCCCGGACGGCGTGCTGGAGTTCCTCGGCCGCGTCGACGACCAGGTCAAGATCCGCGGCTTCCGGATCGAGCCCGCCGAGGTGGAGGCGGCGCTGGCCGCCCACTCGGCGGTGGGCCACGCGGTGGCGATGGTCCGCGAGGACCAGCCCGGGGACAAGCGCCTGGTCGCCTACGTCACCGGCACCGCGACCCCCGGCGAGCTGCGCTCCTTCCTCACCGACCGCCTCCCCGCCTACATGCTCCCGGCGGCCGTCGTCACCCTCGACACCCTGCCCGTGACCGCCAACGGCAAGGTCGACCGCCGCGCCCTGCCCGTCCCCGACCACACCGGCGCGCCGGAGGGCCGGGCGCCCCGGACGGGGCGGGAGCGGGCCCTGTGCCGGCTGTTCGCCGAGACCCTCGGGCTGTCCTCCCTCGGCATCGACGACAACTTCTTCGACCTCGGCGGCCACTCGCTGCTCGCCACCAGACTGATCAGCCGCCTTCGCACTGCCCTGGGCACCGAACTGCCCATCCGTACCCTCTTCGACCACCCGACCGTCGCCGGGCTGGCCCAGCACCTCGGCGAGGGCGCCGGTCCGGTGCGGGCCCGGCTGCTGCCCCGGGAGCGGCCGGAGCTGGTCCCGCTCTCCCACGCCCAGCAACGCCTGTGGTTCATCGACCAGTTCGAGGGCCCGAGCGCCCTCTACAACACCCCCCTGGCGATCCGGCTGACCGGCGCGGTCGACACCGCCGCCCTGGCCGAGGCGCTGAACGACGTGGTGGCCCGGCACGAGGTGCTGCGCACCACCTTCCCCACCACCGACGGCCGGCCCCACCAGCTGATCGCCGAGAGCGCCCGACCCACCCTGCGGGAAAGGGCGGTGGCCGACGAGCAGGCCCTGCGGGCGGCCCTGGCGGAGGCGAGCCGGGAGTCCTTCGACCTGGCCGTCGACCTGCCGTTCCGGTCCTGGCTGTTCTCGCTGCCGACCGACGAGCACGTGCTGCTGGTGCTGATGCACCACATCGTCAGCGACGGCTGGTCCGTCGGCCCGCTGCTGCGCGACCTGGACGCCGCCTACCTGGCCCGCAGCACCGGCGCCGGCACCGCCCCCGACTGGCGGCCGCTGCCCGTCCAGTACGCCGACTACGCGCTCTGGCAACGCGAGCTGCTCGGCGCCGAGGACGATCCGGCCGGCCCCCAGCACGCCCAACTCGCCTACTGGAAGCAGGCCCTGGCCGGTCTCTCGGAGGAGCTGACGCTCCCCTACGACCGCAAGCGGCCGATGGCGCCGACCCGCCGCGGGGACACCGTGGAGTTCCGGATCCCGGCCGAACTCCACGCCGCCGTCGTCGAGTTGGCGCTGGCAAGCCGGTCCAGTGTGTTCATGGTGGTGCAGGCCGCGCTGGCGGCCACCCTGAGCCGGCTGGGCGCGGGCGCCGACATCCCGCTCGGCACCCCGATCGCCGGCCGCACCGACGAGGCCCTGGACGAGCTGATCGGCTTCTTCGTCAACACCCTGGTGCTGCGCGCCGACCTTTCCGGCGACCCGAGCTTCCAGGAGCTGCTGGAGCGGGTGCGGCTGGCCAACCTGGACGCCTTCGAGCACCAGGACGTGCCCTTCGAGCGGCTGGTCGAGGTGCTCAACCCGGCCCGCTCGACGGCCCGGCACCCGCTGTTCCAGGTGATGCTGACCTTCGGCGCCGGCTCGGACGCCGAGGCCGCTCCCTCCTTCGCCGGGCTGCCCGCCCGGCTGGAGCCCTCGGCGGCCGAACTCGCCAAGTTCGACCTGGCCTTCGGCTTCAGCGAGCAGCTGGCCGCGGACGGTTCCCCGGCCGGGATCGGCGTGGTGGTCGAGTTCGCCGAGGAGCTGTTCGACCCGGCGACGGTGACGGTCGTCGGCGAGCGCTTCGCGCGGCTGCTGGCCGCCGTGGTGGCCGACCCGGCCCGCCCGGTCGGCGAGGCGGAGATCCTCACCCCGGCCGAGCGGACGCTGATCCTGGACCACTGGAGCGCACCCGGGGAGCAGCCGGCGGCCCTCGAACCGCGCACCCTCCCGGAGCTGTTCGCGGCCCAGGCGGCCCGGACCCCGCAGGCCGTGGCGGTGGTCCACCGGGACGAGCGGATCGACTACGCCGAGCTGGACGCCCGGGCGAACCGGCTGGCCCAGGTCCTCACCGGCCGGGGTGTCGGCCCCGAGCGCCTGGTCGCGCTGGCGCTGCCGCGCTCGGTGGAGCTGGTGGTCGCCGTGCTCGCGGTGCTCAAGGCGGGCGGTGCCTACGTGCCGATCGACCCGGACTACCCGGCCGACCGGATCGCCTACACCCTGCGCGACTCGGCGCCCGCCCTGCTGCTCACCACCACCGCGGCCGCCGCCCGACTGCCGGACCCAGAGCTGCCGTTGCTGCTGCTCGACGCCCCGGAGACGGTCGCCGAACTGCGGCAGGCGCCCACCGAGGCCCCCGCCCCGGCCCTCGGCCCCGACCACCCGGCGTACGTCATCTACACCTCGGGCTCGACCGGCCGCCCGAAGGGCGTGGTGATCCCGCACGGCAACGTCGCCCGGCTGTTCTCCGCCACCGACCACTGGTTCGCCCCGGGCCCGCAGGACGTCTGGACGCTGTTCCACTCCTACGCCTTCGACTTCTCGGTCTGGGAGCTGTGGGGCGCGCTGCTGCACGGCGGCAGCCTGGTCGTGGTGCCCTTCGAGACCAGCCGCTCGCCCCGGGAGTTCCTGGAGCTGCTGGTGCGCGAGCGGGTCACCTTCCTCAACCAGACCCCGTCCGCCTTCTACCAGTTGATGCAGGCCGACCAGGAGGAGCCGGAGCTCGGTGACCGGCTCGCCCTGCGCCGGGTGGTGTTCGGCGGCGAGGCGCTCGACCTGGCCCGGCTGGCGCCCTGGTACCGGCGGCACGCCGAGGACGCTCCGGTACTGGTCAACATGTACGGCATCACCGAGACCACCGTGCACGTCTCCTACCGCCCGCTGGACGCCGCCACGGCCGCCGGGCAGTCCCGTTCGCTGATCGGCGCGGGCATCCCGGACCTGCGGCTCTACCTGCTGGACGCCCGGCTGCGCCCGGTGCCCGCCGGGGTGCCCGGCGAACTGTACGTCGCCGGCGCCGGCTCGGCCCGCGGCTACCTGGGCCGCCCGGCGCTGACCGCCGAACGCTTCGTCGCCGACCCGTACGGCGCCCCCGGCACCAGGATGTACCGCACCGGCGACCTGGCCCGCTGGACGGCCGACGGCGAACTGGAGTACCTGGGCCGGATCGACGCCCAGGTGAAGATCCGCGGCTTCCGGATCGAGCTGGGCGAGATCGGCTCGGTGCTCAGCCGCCGGCCCGAGGTGGCCTCGGCCGCCGTGGTGGTCCGCGAGGACGCCCCGGGCGAGAAGCGCCTGGTCGGCTACCTGGTGCCGGCCCCGGCCGCCGCACCGCCGGACCTGGACGCCCTGCGCACCCACTTGGCCGCCGAACTGCCGGACTACATGCTGCCGGCCGCCCTGGTGCCGCTGGAGCGCCTGCCGCTGACGCCCAACGGCAAGCTCGACGAGCGGGCGCTGCCCGCCCCCGAGCCGGGCCGGGCCGGCGGCGGCCGGGGCCCGCGCACCCCGCTGGAGGAGGTGCTCTGCGGGCTGTTCGCCGATGTGCTCGGTCTGGAGCGGGTCGGCATCGACGACAACTTCTTCGAGCTGGGCGGCCACTCGCTGCTGGCCGGCCGCCTGGTCGCCGGGATGCGCGAGCTGACCGGCAGCGCCGAACTCGGCGTCCGGGCGCTGTTCCAGGCGCCGACCGTCGCCGGGCTGGCCGAGCTGCTGGCCGGGTCCCGGGACGGCGCCGCCGCCGAGGAGACCTTCCCGGTGCTGCTGCCGATCCGCACCCGGGGCTCGCGCCCGCCGCTGTTCTGCGTGCACCCGGCGGCCGGGATCAGCTGGGTGTACACCGGCCTGCTGCGCCACCTGGACGCCGAGCAGCCGATCTACGGCCTCCAGGCGCCCGGACTCGCCGACCTCTCCCGCCACCCGGCCGACCTGGCGGAGATGGCCCACCGCTACCTGGCCGAGCTGCGCTCGGTGCGCCCCCAGGGCCCGTACGCCCTGCTGGGCTGGTCCTTCGGCGGCCCGGTGGCCCACGCGATGGCGGCGCTGCTGCGCGGCCAGGGCGAGCAGGTCGAACTGCTCGCCGTCCTGGACGGCTACCCGGAGCTGGACGAGTACGCCCGGTACGCCGGGGATTCGGCCGACCGCGACCCGGCGCTGCTCGCCGCGATCCTCGAGTCCCTGGGCCAGCAGGCCGGCGAGATCACCGCCTGGCCGGCCGACGAGGCGGGCTACGCCGAGCTGGTCCGGCACGGCGACGGCCCGCTGGCCGGGCTGAGCGGCGCCGGGGTGGCCCGGGTGGTCGAGGTCTTCCTCGCCAACCTCGCCCTGGCCGGCGACGCCCCGCTGCCCGGCTACGACGGCGACGCGCTGGTCTTCGTCGCCGCCAAGGACCGCCCGGCCGACGCCCCCGACCCGGAGAGCTGGCGGGCCCACGTGGGCGGCCGGCTGGAGATCCACGAGGTGCCCAGCACCCATGGCGCGATGACCGGGGCGGAGGCCCTCGCGGTCATCGGGCCGGTGCTCGCCGACCGCCTGCGCCGCCCGGCGCAGGAGCCCACGCCCCACCCCTGAGCCGCCCCGCCGTCCCCCCGCACGACCGCACGACCGCACGACACGCACGACACGCACGACCGCGACACCCCCGCACCACCACGCCAAGCGGCCGCGACCCGGCCCACCACGAGGAATGGACACACCGATGCAGACTGCCGTCATCCCCGACACCTGGCGCGGCGTCACCCCCGCGCCGATCTCGTCGACCGACGCCTACAACGGCTTCATCGCCGCCAACGTGATCTTCGCGCTGGACCGGATCGGCGTGCTGGAGCAGATCGGCCGCGGCGAGGCGCTGTCGGCCGCCACGATCACCGCCGAGCGCGGCGACACCGCCCGCACCGAGGCCGTGCTGCGCGCCGCCACCGACTACGGCTACCTCAAGGCCGACGGGGCCGGCTACCTGCCCACCGAGGCGGGCCTCGAGATCGCCGCCGCCCGCGGCTACTTCACCTGGGCCGTCGGCGGCTACCACGACGTGTTCGGCCGCGCCGGGCACCTGAGCACCGGCTCGCACCACTACAACACGGACGTCTTCCGCGACGAGGCGATGGTCGCCCTCGGCTCCGCCCAGTGCGACCAGTCGATGTTCGCCGCCCAGCTGACCGACGTGCTCTCCGGCATCGACTTCCGCACCATCGCCGACCTGGGCAGCGGCACCTCCGCCCGGGTGCGCCGGGTGGTCTCCCAGCGCGAGGGCAGCCGCGGCCTGGGCATCGACATCAGCCGCCCGGCCACCGACATCGCCCGCGCCGACATCGCCGCCGCCGGGATGCGGGACCGGGTGACCGCCGTCCGGGCCGACGTGCTGGGCCTGCTGGGCACCCAGATCGACAACGACGCCGAGGCCGCCGAGGTGGCCGAGGTCGACACCGTGATGAGCTTCTTCCTGCTGCACGACCTGCTGGCCGACCCGAGCACCCGCTCCTCGATCTTCACCCGGATGCGCGAGGCCTTCCCGAAGGCCCGCACCTTCGTGCTCGGGGACACCATGCTGCGCGGCCCGGGCGAGTCCCAGAGCGCGATGCCGGTCTTCTCGGTCGGCTTCGAGCTGGCGCACGCGATGATGGGCGTCCCGCTGCACACCAAGGAGACCTACGAGCAGCTGTTCACCGACGCCGGGCTGCGGATCGACCGCGTCGAGGCGCTGGCCACCCCGCACTCCTGGCTCTACGTCCTGCAGGCCGACTGATGGCCGCCGCGTCCACGGCCAGACACCTGCTGGCCCAGAACGAGCACCCGTACCCGCCGCTGCCGTCGGTCCTGGCCGCCCTGGCCGGGGCGGTCGCCGACCTGAACCGCTACCCGGACTTCCGCCCGGAGCGGTTCGCCGGGATCATCGCCGACTGGCAGGGCGTGCCGGCCGCGCAGGTCGTGGTCGGCCACGGCTCGGCCGGCGTGGCGCTGGACCTCTTCCACGCCGTCGTCCGCCCCGGCGACAACGTGGTGCACTCGGACCCCTGCTTCGACGCGTACCCGCTGTTCTGCCGGATCGCCGGGGCCGAGGCCAGGGCCGTCCCGCTCGGCCCGGACGCCCGGCACGACCTGGCCGCGATGGCCGGCCGGCTGGACGAGCACACCCGGATCATCGTGCTGTGCAACCCGCACAACCCGACCGGCACGGTCTACTCCTGGGCCGAACTGACCGAGTTCTTCCGCCGGGTGCCGGCCACCGCGCTGATCCTGCTGGACGAGGCGTACGTCGACTTCGCCGGCGGCTGGGCGGCCCCCGAGGTCGAGGCCCGGATCGCCGAGTGGCCGAACCTGGTGGTGCTGCGCACCCTCTCCAAGTCGCACGGCCTGGCCGCGCTGCGGATCGGCTACGCCGTCGCGGCGGAGTCGGTGGCGCAGCGGGTGCGGGACGTCCAGGTGCCGTACGCGGTGAACCGGCTCCAGGAGGCGGGCCTGCTGGCCGCCGTCGCGGCCCAGGACGAGGTGGACCGGCGGATCGCCGAGATCGCCGGCGAGCGCGAGCGGCTGCGGGCCGAACTGCTCGCCCTGGGCCGGGCGGTGCCGCCGAGCCTGACCAACTTCCTCTGGGTGACGGCCCCTTCGCCCGAGGAGCAGCTCCCGGTCAGGGCCGAGCTGGAGCGGCTCGGGGTGGCCGTCCGCTTCTACCCGGGCCAGGGCATCCGGATCGCCGTCGGCGAGAAGGACGCCAACGACGCGGTGATCGAAGGTTTCACCCTGGTCGACCCGCCCGCCACCGAACCCCGTTAGCCCGCACCATCCACGACACCGCAGCAACGAAGGACAGGACATGCACCCACTTCTGGCGCGGCCGGAGTTCCGGCTCTACATCGCGGGACAGACGCTGTCCGTCCTCGGGGACAGCGCCCTCTTCATCGCCCTCGGCATCTGGGCCAAGGTGCTGACGGGGAGCAGTTCGGCGGCCGGTCTGGTGATGTTCTGCTACGCCGTCCCGATGCTGCTGCTGCCGCTCGGCGGCCTGGTCGCCGACCGGGTCCGCCGACGACCGCTGCTGGTCACGGTCAACCTCGTGCTGGCGGTGGCGGTTTCGCCGCTGCTGCTGGTCGCCGGCCGGGGCCAGCTGTGGATCATCTACGGCACCGCGGTGCTCTACGGGCTGGCCGGGGCGATCCTCACCCCGGCCCAGAGTGCCATGCTGCGGACGATATTGACGGAGCGTCAGGACTTCGGGGCGGCCGTGGGCTTCACCCAGACCATGCGCGCGGGCACCACCCTGGTCGCGCCGCTGGTCGGCTCCGGCCTGTACGGGTGGCTCGGCGGCCGGGCCGTCGCCCTGGTCGACATCGCCATCCTGCTCGCGGCGGCGCTGGCCTTCCTGGCGCTGCGGGTGCCCGAGGCCAGGCCGGAGCCCTCCGGCCGGCACTGGCGCACCGAGGTGCTGGCGGGCTTCCAGCACCTGCGCACCACCGCCTCGCTGCTGCCGCTGCTGATCGCGACCACCGCCACCGCGACCGTGCTCAGCTTCCTCCAGCCGGTGCTGTTCTCGCTCATCCAGCACGGGCTGCACCGCTCGCCGCAGTTCCTCGGCGTGCTGGAGACGGTGGAGGCGGTCGGGGCGCTGGGCGGCTCGGTGCTGGGCGGCATCCTGATCGGCAAGCTCGGCCCCCGCAGGACCGTCATGCTCGGCTCGGCGACCTTCGGCGTCGGCGCCCTGCTGCTGCTGGCGCCCTCGGTCTGGGTGGTGTCGGCCGGTCTGCTGATCGCGGGGGCCGGCATGCCGGCCGGCGTGGTCGGCCTGGCCACCGCCGCCCAGTCGCTCACCCCGCCGCACCTGATGGGCCGCACCCAGGCCGCCGTCAACCTCTCGCTCACCGCCCCGCAGGCGATCGCCATCGGCGTCGGCGCCGGCCTGGTGGCCGCGCTGGACTTCCGGACGGTGCTCGCCGCGATGGTGGTCGGCGCGCTGCTGTCGGGCCTCTACCTGCTCGGCAAGCCCGACGCCGCCGTCGAGGACGAGGACGACGAGGAGGAGCCGGCCGAGCAGCCCGCCGGGGCACTCACCGCGGACCGGGCCGGGGAGCCGGCTCAGGACGCCGAGCCCGCCCCGCGCCTGCAGTCCACCTGACCGACCGCCACCACCCACACACCCCGCTCCCCGCTCCACGCTCCACCCACCACGCCACCGGCCCGCCCCGGCGGCGGCCCTGCCGCACCGCACCGCCGCCGGGGTGGGCCTCCGCGCACTCCTCACCAGAGAGCCCCTCAGATGCCCGACCGTTCCTCTCCCGACACCGCGACCGCCACGACCGCCACGGACGCCACGGACGCCACTGCCGACGCCCCGCTCCCGCTCGCCCTGGACCACGTCGAGTTCTACGTCACCGACCTCGCTGCCGACGTCACCCGGCTGACCGCCGAGTACGGCTTCGACCTGCTCGTCCCGCCCACCGAGCGCGGCGAGAGCGCCGAGCGCTGCGTCTCCGCCCTGCTCGGCCAGGCCGCGATCCGGCTGCTGCTCACCCAGCCGCTGGCCGCCGGCCACCCCGCCACCGACTACCTGGCCCGGCACCAGGACGGCGTGGCCGCGCTGGCCCTGCGGGTGCCGGACGCCACCGCCGCCTACCGGGCGCTGACCGGCCGGGGCGCCGACGGGCTGCGCCCGCCGCAGGCCGCGGACGGCTGCGTCACCGCCGTGGTCGGCGCCTTCGGCGACGTGGTGCACACCCTGATCGAGCGGGGCCCGGGCGTCCCCGCCGACCGGATACCGGGCCTGCCCGAAGCCGTCCCGGCCGGCGGTGACGGCACGGTGGGCCTGCGCTCCGTCGACCACTTCGCGGTCTGCGTCCCCTCCGGCGAACTGCGCGACACCGTCCGGCACTACTGCGAGGTCTTCGGCTTCCGGATGGTCTTCGAGGAGCGGATCGAGGTCGGCGCGCTCGGCATGGACTCGATGGTCGTGCAGAGCCCCGACCACAGCGTCACCCTCACCCTGATCGAGCCGCTCACCCCGGACGCCGGCGGCCAGATCGCCTCCTTCCTGGCCGACCACGGCGGCGCCGGGGTGCAGCACGTGGCCTTCTCCTCCGAGGACGCCGTCCGCTCCGTCTCCACCATGGCCGCCCGCGGCGTGCCCTTCCTGCGCACCCCGGGCGCCTACTTCGACGCCCTGCCCGCCCGGCTCACCCCGCTGCGGCACTCATTCGACGAGCTGCGCGACCTGAACCTGCTGGTCGACCAGGACCACGACGGCCAGCTGTTCCAGATCTTCACCCGCTCCCAACACCCGCGCGGCACCTTCTTCTTCGAGGTGATCGAGCGCATCCGGGCCCGCAACTTCGGCAGCAACAACATCCGCGCCCTCTACGAGGCCGTCGAACTCCAGCGCAGCGCCAGCGAAGTGGCCGGATGAGCATCGCGACCCCGACGGACCGTCAACTCCCGCTCTGCGTCGCCGACTACGCCAGCCCCGCCCGGGCCGCCCTGGCCCCCGAGGTCTGGGACTGGCTGGCCGGCGGCGCGGAGCGGGAGCGCACCCTCGCCGCCAACCGGGCGGCCTTCGAGCGGCTGGCCGTGGTGCCCCGGGTGCTGGCCGACGTCTCCGCCTGCGACACCGCCACCACCCTGGTGCGCAGCCGGTCGGCGCTGCCGGTCGCGGTGGCGCCGATCGCCTACCACCGCCTGTTCCACCCCGAGGGCGAACTCGCCTCGGCCCGGGCGGCGGCCGCGGCGGGGGTGCCGTTCACCGTCGGCACGCTCAGCAGCGTCGGGTTCGACGAGCTGGCGGCCACCGGCGCCACCCTCTGGTTCCAGCTGTACTGGCTGCGCGACCGGGCGCGGCTGCTCGACCTGGTCGCGGCGGCCGAGGCGGCGGGCAGCGAGTGCCTGGTGGTCACCGCCGACGTGCCGTACATGGGCCGCCGGCTGCGCGACGCCCGCAACGCCTTCGCCCTGCCCGGCGACGTCCGCGCCGCCCTGCTGGAGGACGGCGCCGCCGGGCGGGCGCACCGGGCCACCGCCGACGTCTCGGCGGTGGCCGCGCACACCGCCGAACTGCTCTCCCCCGCCGTCACCTGGGCCGACCTCGGCTGGCTGGGCCGGCACACCCGACTGCCGCTGGTGGTCAAGGGGGTGCTCGACCCGGCGGACGCCCTGCGGGCCGCCGATCTGGGCGCCGCCGCCGTGGTGGTCTCCAACCACGGCGGCCGCCAGCTCGACCGGGCGGTTCCCTCGCTGACGGCGCTGCCCGCCGTCGCCGACGCGCTGGCCGGCCGGGACTGCCAGGTGCTGCTGGACAGCGGGGTGCGCGGCGGCTCGGACGTGCTCGCCGCGCTGGCCCTCGGGGCGTCCGGGGTTCTGCTCGGGCGCCCGGCGATCTGGGGCCTGGCCGCCGACGGCGAAGCGGGCTGCACCCGGGTGCTGGAGCTGCTGTCCGCCGAGCTGCGGCACGCCCTCGGCCTGGCCGGCTGCGCCGACCTCGCCGCCGCCACCACCCTGCGCACCACCCCCCTGCCCTGCCCCGCCTGGAGTGCCCCGTGAGCGTTGTCGCCCCACCGCACGAGCTGCGGCTGACCGATCTCCACCCCTCCCTCGCCGACCCGGCGATGACCTCGATGAACCTGCTCAACGAGATCTCCATCCGCTACCCGGAGGCGGTCTCCTTCGCGGCCGGCCGCCCGGCCGAGCAGTTCTTCGAGCTGGACGCCGTCCACCGCCACCTGGACCGCTACGTCGCGCACCTGCGCGCCGAACGCGGCCTGTCCGAGGAGGCGGCCCGCCGCCAGGTGCTCCAGTACGGGCGGACCAAGGGGATCATCCACGAGCTGATCGCCGCCCACCTCGCGGTGGACGAGGGCGTCGAGGTGCCCGCCGAGTCGATCGTGGTGACGGTCGGCTGCCAGGAGGCGATGTTCCTGGTGCTGCGGGCGCTGCGCCGCGGTCCCGAGGACGTGGTGCTGGCCGTCTCGCCCACCTACGTCGGGCTGACCGGCGCCGCCCTGCTGGCGGACCTGCCGGTGCGGCCGGTGGCCGACGGCCCGGACGGCGTGGACCTCGCCGACCTGCGGCGGGAGCTGGCCGCCGCCCGGGCCGAGGGGCTGCGCCCCCGGGCGCTCTACCTGGTGCCGGACGTCGCCAACCCGAGCGGCGCCAGCCTGCCGCCGGCGCTGCGCCGGGAGCTGCTGGCGCTGGCCGCCGCGGAGGACTTCCTGATCCTGGAGGACAACCCGTACTGCGTCTTCGCGGGCGAGGACCGACTGCCCTCGCTCAAGGCGCTGGACACCGGGCGGCGGGTGGTCCACCTCGGGTCCTTCGCCAAGACGGCCCTGCCGGGCGCCCGGGTCGGGTACGTGGTGGCGGACCAGCTGGTGGCGGACGGCGCGGGCGGCACCGTCCTGCTGGCCGACCTGCTCGGCATGATCAAGAGCATGACCACGGTGAACACCTCGCCGATCGCCCAGGCCGTGGTCGGCGGGGCACTGCTCGAACACGGCTTCAGCCTGCGGGCCGCCAACACCGAGGTCGCCGCGCTCTACCGGCGCAACCTGGCCCTGGTGCTGGACGGCCTGGCCCGGCGCTTCCCGCCCGGCGGCGGGGTGAGCTGGAACGAGCCGCGCGGCGGGTTCTTCCTGGTGCTCACGGTGCCCTGTGTGGTGGACGACGCGCTGCTGGAGCTCTCCGCCTCGCGGTACGGGGTGATCTGGACCCCGATGTGCCACTTCTACCCGGGCGCGGGCGGGGAGCGGCAACTGCGGCTGTCGGTCAGCCAGGTCGACCCGGCCACCCTCGACCGGGGGCTGGACGGCCTGGCCGCCCTGATCGCCGCCCGGTCCTGAGCCGGCGCGGGACGGGGGCGCCGGCCACCGGCGCCCCCGTCCCGGCCCTCCCGGCCCTACGGGATCGCCACCGCCGCGCCGGAGACCCGCACCCGGGTGTCCTCCGCGCGCAGCTCCACCCGCAGCACCCCCGGGCGGCCGAGGTCCTCGCCCTGGTGCAGCGTCAGCACCGCCGGCGCGGTCACCGCGCCCAGCTCGCGCAGGTAGGCGCCGAAGGCGGCCGCGGCCGCGCCGGTGGCCGGGTCCTCGACCACGCCGCCGACCGGGAACGGGTCGCGGACGTGGAAGACGTCCGGTGCCTCGCGCCAGACCAGTTGCAGGGTGACCAGGTCGCGGGCGCGCATGTAGGCGGCCAGCCCGTCGAAGTCGTAGTCCAGCCGGGCCAGTCGCGAGCGGGTGCCGGCCGCGAGGACCAGGTGCCGGGCCCCGGCGTAGCCGATCCGCGGCGGCAGGGCCGGGTCCAGGTCGGCGGCCGACCAGCCGAGCAGGGCGAGCGCCTCCTGGACGTCCGCCTCCGGCACCTCCTCGACCTTCGGCTCGACGCTGGTCAGCGTCGCCCGCAGGCCGTCCGCGCCGTGCTCCACCTCGACCGGGACGTCCCCGGCGGCGGTGCCGAACAGGTACCGCCCGGGGCCGGTCCGCCCGGCCACCGCGACGGCGGCGGCCACCGTGGCGTGCCCGCAGAACGGCACCTCGACGAGCGGGCTGAAGTACCGCACCCGGTAGGCGTCTTGGGAGTCACCGGGGGTCAGGAAGGCGGTCTCGGAGTAGCCGATCTCGGCGGCGATGGCGAGCATCCGCTCGCCGGTCAGTCCGGTGGCGTCCAGCACCACGCCCGCCGGGTTGCCGCCCTCGGGGCGGGTCGAGAAGGCCGCGTAGCGGAGGATCTCAGGAGCATCGTCGGTCATGACCGGACGAACGTGCGCCGGGTGATCACTGTTCCCGCTCACCGCAGCACCGCCTCCAGGAAGTCCGAGCCCAGCCGGGCGCTGCCGGACAGGTCCAGCTGGTAGAGCATGTACCGCCCGCGCCCCGATCGGCACCGGCCGGGGCGGCCCGTCCGCGCTGCTGGGCCTGCTGACCGCGGCCGGCGGCCGGCGGTACGCGGCGGTCGGGGCGCTGGCGGTGCTGCGGCTGGGCCCGGCGCGGTAGCGTTCCGCCGGGCGATGGGATGATCATCCGCATGGCCCTGACCCCGTACCAGCAAGAGCTCCGCGACCGGCTCCTCGCCGCCGAGGTGGTTCCCGCGCCGGATCCGTGGCGGCAGGTCGGCCGGGGGACCGTCCCGGTCGGCGGACTGCTCGGCATCGGCTTCGCCGTCCACCCCGGTACCGGGCACGACCTCGTGCTGACCGTCTCCAGCAGCGGGCACGGCCTGTTCGACGCAGTCACCGGCGAGAAGCTGGAGCGCGAGTACGACCCGGAGGACGACCCGGACGGCCCCGACCTCTCCTGCCCCGGCATCGGCCCGGTGGCCGACGTCCGGATCCCGGTGGCCGGGCTGTGGGGCGGTGGCCCGCACACCGGGACGGACGACGGCTGGCGGGCCGACGTCGTGGCGCCCGAGTGGCCGAACCACCGCGTGCTGCTCGCCCACGGCGCGGAGCCCGCCCGCGGCGGGCGGCACGGTGAGACCTGGTGGCACGTCTTCCACTCCTCCTGGTCGACCTTCCGCGCCGCCGGTTTCTCCCCCACCGGCCGCACCCTCGCCGTGGCCACCAGCAGCGACCTCACCCTCTGGACCCGCCACTGACGCCGCTGGCAACGCCGGTGGCCGGAGGCGCCGTCCTCGGCTCCTCCGGCCACGTCATCGGTTCAGGCGCTCACGCGCGGCGGCGGTCCGTCAGACGCGGCTCCCGGGCAGGCCGGGCAGCGGGATGCGGTCGGCCTGGGTGTCCCACTCGTGGGACGGCGGGTCGCAGGGCTCCGGCGGGCAGGGTTCCGGCGGGCACGGCTCCGGGTGGCCCTTCCTGCTGTCCTTGACCGTGATCTCCACGCACGGGCAGTCCTTGGTCAGTTCGACGGTGCTCACCGCGTCCTCCGGCAGCTGGTAGCCGGGGGGTGCGATGACCTCCTGCCAGTAGTAGGTGCCCAGCGGCAGGTTGTCCGCCGAGCAGACACCCGTGGCGGAGGTGACGCAGGGCGAGCCGACGGCCGTGTCCGGGTTGGCCCCGGTCGTCTGCAGTCCGGGCACCCCGTTGGTCTCGCGCCACAGCTGGAACACCGCACCGGCCAGCGGCCGGCCGGTCTCGGCGTCCACCTTGGTGACGGTCGTGCTGCCGGTCTGCCCGGCTGTCTTCGTGTCCTGCACGGTGACCGGGACGTTCTGCCCGTTGGTGTCCAGTACCACCGTCGTCACCGGCGGCGACGGCAGGTCGTAGCCGGGCGGGGCCGCGGTCTCCTGCCAGTAGTACGTCCCCAGCGCGAGGTTGTCGGCGGAGCAGACACCCGTGTCGGACGTGACGCAGGGCGAGCCGACGGCCGTGTCCGGGTTGGCCCCGGTCGTCTGCAGTCCGGGCACCCCGTTGGTCTCGCGCCACAGCTGGAAGACCGCCCCGGCCAGCGGCCGGCCCGTGTCCGCGTCCACCTTCGTCACCGAGGTCGAGCCGATCGGCGTGACCGTCTTCGTGTCCTGCACGGTGACGGGGACGTTCTGCCCGTTGGTGTCCAGCACCACCGTCGTCACCGGCGGCGACGGCAGGTCGTAGCCGGCCGGAGCCGCGGTCTCCTGCCAGTAGTACGTGCCCAGCGGCAGGCCGTCGGCCGAGCACACCCCCGAGGCGGGCGTGGTGCAGGGCGAACCGACCGCCGTGTCCGGGTTCGCACCCGTGCTCTGCAGCCCGGCCACACCGTTGGTCTCCCGCCACAGCTGGAACACCGCACCGGCCAGCGGCTGCCCGGTGCCGGAGTCCACCTTCGTCACCGAGGTGGCGCCGGTCGGCGCGACGGTCCGGGTGTCCTGGACGGTCACCGCGACGGTCTGCCCGTTGGTGTCCAGCACCACGGTGGTGACGTTCAGGTCGGGCAGCTCGTAGCCGTTGGGCGCGGAGACCTCCTGCCAGTAGTACGTCCCCAGCGGCAGGCCGTCGGCCGAGCACACCCCCGAGGCGGGCGTGGTGCAGGGCGAACCGACCGCTGTGTCCGGGTTCGCGCCCGAGGTCTGCAGCCCGGCCACACCGTTGGTCTCCCGCCACAGCTGGAACACCGCACCGGCCAGCGGCTGCCCGGTGCCGGAGTCCACCTTGGTGACGGTCGTGCCGGCGGTGGGAGCCGCCGTCGCGGTGTCGGCGACGGTGACCGCGACGTTCTGCCCGTTGGTGTTCAGCACCACCTCGGTGACATTGAGCCCCGGCAGGTCGTACCCGGGCGGGGCGGCGGTCTCCTGCCAGTAGTAGGTGCCCAGCGGCAGGCCGGTCGCGGAGCAGACGCCCGAGGCCGGGGTCGTGCACGGCGAGCCGACCGCGGTGTCCGGGTTGGCACCCGTGGTCTGCAGGCCGGGCACGCCGTTGGTCTCCCGCCACAGCTGGAACACCGCGCCGGCCAGCGGCTGCGAGCCGGCCGCATCGACCTTGGTCACGCTGGTCGACGCGGTCTCCACCACCGGGGACTTGGTGTCGGCGACGGTCACCGGGACGTTCTGCCCGTTGGTGTCCAGCACCACCGTCGTCACCGGCGGCGACGGCAGGTCGTAGCCGGGCGGGGCCGCGGTCTCCTGCCAGTAGTAGGTGCCCAGCGGGAGGTCACCCGCCGAGCAGACGCCGTCCGCCCCGGTGGTGCAGGGGGCGCCGACCTTGGTGTCCGGGGTGGTGCCCGTGGTCTGCAGCCCGGCGACGCCGTTGGTCTCCCGCCACAGCTGGAAGGTGGCGCCGGCCAGCGGCTGGGAGCCGGCCGAGTCGACCTTGGTCACGCTGGTGGACGCGGTCGGGGCCGGCGGGTTGCCGCAGTCGGGCAGGTCGCCGTTGAAGGGGTAGGCGTGGAACTCGGTGCCGGTCATGCCGGAACCGGAGTTGTGCAGCAGCGAACCGGTGGTGAAGAACCGTCCGTTCAGGCCGGGCAGGCTCATCGTGCTGGTGCTGGCCGGGTTGCCGACCAGCACGCTGCCCTGGAACTGCCCGGAGCCGGTGAGGGTGACGGTCGTCGCGGCCGGGAAGTTCCACAGCAGGCGCGAACGCAGCTGGTTCCACGGGTCGTTGTCGTCGAAGCTGCCGCTGTAGGTGTTGATGGTGCGGGCGCCGCCGACCAGGTTGACCAGCACCGTCGCGTTCGCGGGGATGTTCGCGAACGCGATGCCCTGGGTGGAACCGCCGTTGCCGACGAGGTCGAAGTCGACGTTGAAGACCTGCAGTGCGGAGGTGCCGTCACCGGTGAACAGGGTCTGGTAGCCCTGGTTGACGGCCGTCCCGGTGGCCGGGCGGGGCGTGCCGACCCCGGCGTAGCACTCGCTCGCCGTCTGCAACTGGCCGCGCAGCGGTGTGTAGGCGGCCACCGCCTGGGTGTCCTGGGTCTTCGTCCCGTTGATGGTGCCGGTGGCGGTACCCGCGTAGCGGACGACGCCGCCTTCCGCCAGCAGCGTCTGGCCCGGGGCGATCGTGACGTTGCCGCCGGTGGTGAGGAAGTCCGCGCCGTCCGGCGGGGGCACCCGGGAGCCGACGCCGACGATGCCGATGTTGTAGACGGAGCTGACGCCGGCGGCCTTGTTCTGGGAGAAGTTGCCGAGGGTCACCACGTGTCCCTCGGCCTCGGCGGCCGAGCCGCTGACGTTGAAGTCGCCGCCGACGAAGATGTTCACCCCGGCGTCGCGGCCCGCGAAGGGGCCGTTGTTGACCGGGGGGAACGTCGCCGGGCAGTCCGCGCCCAGGCAGGGCCCGAGACCGCCCGGAAGACCGGCCGCCGAGGCCGCCGTCGGCGCGATGAGTGACATTGCGAAGGGTACGAGCGTCAAGGCGAGCGCGGAACTCATCGCCTTGCCTAGTCGGTGTCTCCAGGTGACGGCTGGCACCGCTCTCTGGCTGGGCTTCACCTCGGTCCTCTCCTGACGTGAACACGATGGGGCCCTGGAAGTCTTCTGGGGCGCAGCCCCGGGCGTCCGCGACGCGCACGGGGTGTCGCCCTGGCAGGGGCGGAGTGCACCCGATCGGCAGCACCCGCCGGGCCGTCCGGCCTTCCGGATGCGGGCACCGGCGCGGGCACGGATCCTGGCGACGAGGCGTGCCCGGCCCGAGGAAGGACTGCCATCAGCATGAGTGAACGACGTGAACGAATCATCGAAAGGTGCGTGTTGCGCGAAGCGCTCGCCGAGCGAAGCGAGGTGGGCGCATGAGTGCCCTTGATTTCGAGATCATCGACGCCCCCGACAGCTCGCTCAACAAGACCGCCGTCCTGGTCACCGGCCCGAACGACGCCCTGCTGGTGGACGCCGGGTTCACCCGCTCCGACGGGCGCCGCCTGGTCGAGCGGGTACGGGCCGGCGGCAAGCGGCTGACCACCGTCTTCATCAGCCACGGCGACCCGGACTTCTACTTCGGCTCCCAGGAGGTGCAGGACGCCTTCCCCCAGGCGCGGTTCCTGGCCACCGCCTCGACCGTCGAGCACATCCAGGAGACCTTCGAGGCCAAGCTGAGCGCCTGGTCGCACCTGGGCCCCGAGCTGCCGACCCGGCTGGTCCGGCCCGAGGTGCTGCCGGGGGACGAGATCGTCTTCGAGGGCCACCGCTTCGAGCTGCGCGGCGCCGACTTCCACCTGCCGGACCGCCACTACCTGTGGCAGCACCACCACCGCGCGGTGCTCGGCGGGGTGCTGCTCTTCGAGGGCCTGCACGTGTGGACGGCCGACACCCCGACCGCCGCCCAACGGGCCGCCTGGATCGACCTGTTGGACGGCATGGAGGCGCTGCACCCGACCTGGGTGGCGGCCGGCCACCGGGTCGCCGACGCGCCCACCGACCTCAACGCCATCGACCACACCCGCGCCTACCTGCGCGCCTTCGAGACCGAACTGGGCCGCACCGCCGACGCGGCCGCCGCCAAAGAGGCCCTGGAGCGGCGCTTCCCGGACCTGGGGCTGCGGATCGCGGTCGACATCGGCACCAAGGTCGCCAAGGGCGAGATGGCCTGGGGGTGAGCGCGCGATGATCGAGATCCCCAGGGACGTCGTCACCTTCGCCGAGTCCGCCGCCCCCGCCGACGTGGTGCGCCGCCAGTACCTGGCCTCCGCCCGGGGCGACCTGGCCGCGCTGCGCAGCACCCTGGCCGAGGACGTCGAGTGGACCGAGATGGCGGGCTTCCCGCTGGCCGGCACCTACCGCACCCCGAAGGAGGTCACCGCCCACGTCATGGAGCGCCTCGCCGCCGAGTGGGACGACTGGACGGCGCACGACGACACCTATGTGGTGGACGGCGAGAACGTGGTGGTCCTGGCCCGCTACACGGCCGTCCACAAGGCCACCGGAAGACCGCTCGCGGTCCGGGTCGCCCACCACTTCGTGGTGCGCGGCGGCCGGATCGTCCGCTTCGAACAGTTCACCGACACCGCGCTGGTCAGGGACGCGATGACCGGGTGAACCGGATGGCCGGGGTGAACCGGGCGACCGAGCCGACCGCACCGACCGCACCGACCGCACCGACCGCACCGACCGCACCGACCGCACCGTTCACTCGAACGGGCGAGCATGGCGCGGCGCGCCCGGCGCGGTCTCGACACACCACCCGGACGGCGGCAGGCTGGCCCCGGTCCGCAACGGATCTTCCACGGCGAACGAGGAGTTGGGCATGACGGGCAGCGAGCGGCCGATCGTGATCGTCGGGGCCTCCCTGGGCGGTGCCAAGGCGGCCGAAGCACTGCGCGACGCCGGGTACCGGGGCGGCATCGTACTGATCGGCGAGGAGCACGAGCGCCCGTACGAACGTCCGCCGCTGTCCAAGGGGTACCTGCTCGGCAAGGAGGCCCGGGAGAAGATCTACGTCCACCCGCCGCAGTGGTACGCCGAGCACGACGTCACCCTGCGCCTCGGCACCGCGGTGGCCGCCGTCGACCCGGCCGCCCGCACCGTGACCCTCACCGATGACGGTGAAGTGGCCTACGACAAGCTGCTGTTGACCACCGGCTCGGTGCCGCGCCGGCTTCCCGTGCCCGGCGCGGACCAGGACGGCGTGCTCTACCTGCGCCGGGTCGAGGACAGCGACCGGATCAAGGCCGCGCTGCGCCCGGGCGCCCGGATCGCGGTGATCGGCGCCGGCTGGATCGGCCTGGAGGTGGCGGCCGCCGCCCGTACGGCGGGCGCCGAGGTCACCGTCCTGGAGTCACTGGAGCTGCCACTGCTGCGGGTGCTCGGCCGGGAGGTCGCCCAGGTCTTCGCCGACCTGCACCGCGACCACGGCGTGGAGCTGCGCTTCGGCGTACAGGTCGCCGAACTGACCGGCGACGGCGGCACGGTGAGCGGGGTGCGGCTCGGCGACGGCACCGGGCTGGCCGCCGACGCGGTGGTGGTCGGCATCGGCATCTCCCCCGCCACCGCCCTGGCCGAGGCCGCCGGGCTGGAGGTCGACAACGGCATCAAGACCGACTGGCACCTGCGCACCTCGGACCCCCACGTCTACGCGGCCGGCGACGCCGCCAACGCCTACCACCCGCTGTTCGACCGGCACATCCGGGTCGAGCACTGGGCCAACGCCCTCAACCAGCCGCAGACCGCCGCCCGCGCCATGCTCGGGCAGCCGGACGCGGTGTACGACCGTGTTCCGTACTTCTTCTCGGACCAGTACGACCTCGGTCTGGAGTACGTCGGCTACGTCGAACCCGGCGGCTACGACCGGGTGGTGTTCCGCGGCGACCCGGCCACCCGCGAGTTCATCGCCTTCTGGCTGTCCGGCGGCCGGGTGCTGGCCGGGATGAACGTCAACGTCTGGGACGTCACCGACCCGATCCGCGAACTCATCGTCTCCAAGCGGGTGGTGGACGCCGATCGCTTGGCCGACCCGGGCGTTCCGCTCGGGGAAGTGTGAGCGAGAACGAACACCCGCCGCCGCGCGACCTGAGATCGCACGCCGATGGCAACGCAAAGCCCCCGGAGTAACACCGCCGAGCGTCCCCGAGGGCTCTGCTGTATCCCTCCAGCCACGGTGATCCATGCCCGGTGCGGCGTGGCCGACAAACGGTGGACGTGGTCGTCCGGTTGCGGGAGATCGGGGCCGGCCAGCCCCCGGCCTACGGGGTGGCGGCCTTCAACCGGCTCTACCTCACCGCACGGAGGGCGCCCGGGACCGGCTCGGCGACTACTTCGCCGACCCGCTGGCGGTGGCCGGGCTGGACGTGGCGTTCGCCGGACAGTACCTGCTGGCCGTGATCTCCCCTGGGTTCGGTCGTTGTCTAGTCCGGTCATGTACACACTGCGTACGCTCGTAGTCGACTGCTAGCCATCACGAGGGCCCCGGGGGAGACGATGGCTCAAGAGGCAAGCGCCGGCCAGCTCATCGGCGGGAAGTACCGGCTGGTCTCCAGCCTGGGGTCAGGCGGCTTCGGACGGGTTTGGAAGGCCCACGACGAGCACCTTGACGTAGACATAGCGATCAAGGAGATCTGGCTCCCGCCTGCGCAGTTCGAGGAGGAGTACAACGAGCGCCTCAAGCGCGCCGCGCGTGAGGCACGAAGTGCCGCGAAGCTCCGCGATCACCCCAACATCGTGACCGTTCACGAAGTCGTCGTGGAGGCCGGCCGCCCGTGGATCGTGATGCAACTGGTCAACGGCTGCTCGTTGGACGAGTACGTCAGGCAGCATGGCCCGTTGCCTCGCGACCTGGCACTCAAGGTTGCCAGGGCACTCCTGGAGGCCCTCGACGCCGCTCACCGGGCCGGTATCCTCCACCGCGACGTCAAGCCGGCCAACGTCATGATGGCTTCCGACGGAAGGATCCTTCTGACCGACTTCGGGATCGCCCGTCACAAGGACGACACGGTGCTGACTGCGTCGGGAACCGTCATCGGATCCCCGGAGTACATGGCGCCCGAGCGAATCCGGGGACGGGCCGACATGCCGGTCAGTGACCTCTTCTCCCTCGGAGCCACGCTCTTCCAAGCCATTGAGGGAATCTCCCCGTTCAGGAGGGAGACGTCGATGGCATTCCATGTCCGCGGTGTTGATGGATGAGCCTCCACCGCTCGTGAAGGCCCGCGACCCGCTTAAAACGGTCGTCCGTCTGCTGCTTGAGAAGAAGCCCGAAAACCGGCTCGGCATTTCAACAGCCTCGGTCCTCCTGACAGGACCGACTCGCCCGCAGAACCCCGGTGGACCGCAGACGGAGCACAACGTCTTGCCGCCAACGAAGGATCACCAAGCTCTCTTGAGAGCAGCCATAGAGCTTGATCGGCAGCAACAGGTTGAGAGATTGCTGCTCAATAGACCATCACCTGTCAGGCCGGCGCCCGCTGTCAACACGCGGAGAACACCGGAAAAGGAGCAGAGCAAATCCGAAGACCAAGATGGTGCAAGCACTGCAACCAGGCGATCGGGCGGTCTTCCGGAGAAGGAGGTTCTAAAGATAGTGGCCGCAGGGCTAGGATTCATAGTTCTGTTCGGAGGGTTCTCGTGGGGCCTTTCAAAAGTGACGAATAATTCGGCCTGCGGCTGGATGAAGAGCGCACTTGCCAAGTATGAGCCGAATGGCTACACCACATATCAAAATCGACAACAGCTCATCAACCAGACGAGAGACGCCCTGGATCTCCCAGGGCTTGACCACGACATAAACTCCAACCTTGATGAATATCTAGACAGTCTGTTGAGAAATTGGTCTGCCCAAGACGCTGGGGATGGTCAGGCGGGTCGAGCAAGGGCGGCGGTTTTGCGCGCATGCGGAGACAAGGGGGACTAAGCGCCCCAGGAAGACACCATGTGGGAGGTGTATATCGCCCCCCAGCCCGCAGTGCATGGCTGAGGACACTTCCCGTCAAAGAGTGGCCGGCAACATCACCAGGGGCACGGCCGGCTCGCCCTCCGGGTTCTCTGCCTGGGCCTGGCCCGCTCGAAGAGGACGATGATCCCTGCCATGAGGTCAGACTGAGCACATCGCGTTTCGGCCGCCCGTGAGTTCATCGCCTTCTGGTTGTCCGGCGGCCGGGTGTCGGCCGGGATGAACGTCAACACCCGCCTCTCTCCTCCGCACCCGCACCCCTCCGCTCCCCGCCCATACCCCGCGCCTGCCTCCCCGCCCACACCCCCACTCCTCGCCCGCACCCCGCTGCCCCGCCGACCGTGCGGGATACTGGGAGTTCGGGGAGTCTCGGGGCTGGTATTCGGGCTGGGAGGCGCGCGGTGGGCGGGACGGCCGGGTTCGCCGTGGTGGTGTTCGGTGTGCTGGGCGGTGTGGCCGCCTACCTCGCCGGGGTGGTCGGGCTGCGCGAGCTGCGGAGGCTGCGCCGGGTCGGGGTGCCCGTCCGGGCGCTGGTGCGGGCCCGCGTTCGGGCGCCGGAGGACCGTGCGCTGCCGCCGCGCCCGCTGCTGCAGTTCGAGACCGAGGACGGCCGGGTGGTCGAGGTGTTCTCCCCCGTCCCGTCCACCGCGCGCCATCCGCTGCCGGACGGCGGCTACGTCCCCGTGCGCTACGACCCGGCGGATCCCCGGCAGGTGCTGGTGGACGGGCGGGAGCGGGTGCGGCTGGAGTACGGCTTCGTGGCACTGGGGCTGCTGATGGTGCTGGCCTCGATCACGCTGGGCGCCGTCGCCCTCTGAGCTGCGGACTCCCCGGCGCCGTGGATCTCGGCGGGCTGGACGTAGTCGGTCACGATCTCGGCGGGTACCTCACCCGCGGACACCGTGCTGAGGGTGAAGGCATCGGCCCCGCCGAGCAGGGAGCCCTGTTCGGTGATGCTCTCGATCAGCTCGGCGTTCTTCACTTCGCACACATGCATGGTCAGCTCTCCCGCGTGATGAGCGGTGCGAGGTCTCGCAGCGCAGCGGCGGGGCGGCGCCGGTCGACGTGATCGCCGCCCCTGCCGAACCGGTCGAACCCGCCGGACTCGCCACCGGTGAATGATGATTGACACAGTCAGCTGCGTGGCCCGCGCCGCATCGCCCACAGGGTCGGGCCGTTCGCCGGCAGCCGCACCTCCTCCTCCACCTCGAACCCGAAGTGCCGGTACAGCCCGAGGTTCTCCTGCTTCGAGGACTCCAGGTACACCGGCAGCCCGGCCGCGTCCGCCCTGGCCAGTCCCGAGCGCAGCAGGGCGGCGCCCTGCCCCCGGCCCTGGGCGGCCGGGTCCGCGCCGATCACCGCGAGGTACCAGTGCGCCTCCTGCGGCGCGTTGGCGGCGGCGGCCTCGGCGCAGTGCCGGAACCACCCGGTCCGGTCCCCGAGCAGCCCGCTCAGCTCCCGGATCGTCCCCTCGTCCGGCACGGCCTTCTCCTGCGCCTCCGGCCCCACCCAGAGGGCGGCCGCGTGCTCGGTGCGCTCGCACACCCCGTGCGGCAGGTACTGCCGGGTGAGCAGGGTGCTGAAGTAGCCGTCCAGCGCGGCCGGGCGGGTGGCGTCGTCGGGGAAGAACCAGCACATCATCGGGTCGTCGCCGAAGGCCCGGGCGAACACCCCGGCTATCGCCCCGACATCGTCACCCGTCGCCGCCCTGGGCGTGTCCGCATTCGTGATCCGCATACGGACATTCTGCGTGCCCTTATCCCCGCCGCCCGGGTCGGCCGACCAACTCGGCTTGTTCCGGCCGCTGCTGACCGTTCGGCAGGGGGCGGTGGAGCGGCCGCTGCGGGCGGCGGCCCGCTGTCCGAACGGCGGCCACTCCACCGCGGGGCGCCGGGGCGCCCCGCTCCCACCTGTCCTCCACCGGGTGCCGCGGGCTCCGGAGTTCCGGCCGGGGCCCGGCGGTTCGGCGCGGCCCGCCCCAGGGTGGGGGCGGGCCGTCCATGGGCGGTCCGGCCGTACGGCG
>NZ_MECK01000524.1 GCF_014596465.1 Streptomyces sp. CBMA123
CAACGGCGTCAACGGCGTCAACGGCACGAGCGGCGGGGAGACCGAGCCCGGCGACCTCGACCTGACCGGCCACACCGTCGTCCCCGGCTTCGTGGACCTGCACGTCCACGGCGGCGGCGGCGCCTCCTACGCCTCCGGCATCGCCGAGGAGGCCCTGCACGCCGCCCGCACCCACCTCGCACACGGCACCACCACCACCATCGCCTCCACCGTCACCGGCGAGCTCGACGACCTCACCCGCCAGGCCGCCGTCCTCTCCGAACTCGTCGAGGACGGCACCCTCGCCGGCATCCACTTCGAGGGCCCCTTCATCTCCCACAACCGCTGCGGCGCCCACCGCCCCGACCTGCTGCGCAACCCCGACCCCGCCCTGGTGCGCAAACTCGTCGACGCCGCCCGCGGCCACGCCCGCATGGTCACCCTCGCCCCCGAACTCCCCGGCGGCCTCGACTCGGTCCGCATGCTCGCCGACCTCGGCGTCATCGCCGCCGTCGGCCACACCGACTCCGACTACACCACCACCCTCGAAGCCATCGACGCCGGCGCCACCGTCGCCACCCACCTCTTCAACGCCATGCCCGGCATCGCCCACCGCGCCCCCGGCCCCATCGTCGCGCTGCTGGAGGACGAACGCGTCACCGTCGAACTCATCAACGACGGCGTCCACCTCCACCCCTCCGTCCTCGACCTCGCCTACCGCACCGCCGGCGCCCCCCGCGTCGCCCTGATCACCGACGCCATGGGCGCCGCCGGCATGGGCGACGGCCTCTACCCCCTCGGCCCCCTCCAGGTCCAGGTCAAGGACGGCGTCGCC
>NZ_MECK01000525.1 GCF_014596465.1 Streptomyces sp. CBMA123
GCCGGCCCCCGCCCGGGTGCAGCCCGACGCAGCCCCCGCCCGCACCCACACCCGCACCGGACTGGGAGCCCCCCTCGACGGGCTGCCTCCGACGGCGGCGGCGCCGGGCCGGACCGCTCCACTGCTGGGCGGGCGCCGACCGGTCCGACGGACCACCGGGCCGATGCCGACGGCCGGCACGGGCCCGACTGCCGGAAGCGCGTCGGCGCAGGTCGGTGAAGGGCCGCGCGTCCAGCGCGCGGTGGACGGCGCCGCTGGATCCATGAGTCTCCCCAGCGCCCGAACCGACGCTCAGTCGGATCCCCGGATCGACTCCGGTGCGACGACCGGGCGCGGTACCGGCACGTCGGCGTCCGAACGCGCGGCGGCCTCTGCCGCGCCGCGTCCGGGTGCACCCGTGGCCGGGCCGGGCGCCGGTGCCCCGCGTCGGAGCGGCGCCGGGAACGGCGGCCCGGTGGTTCCGCCGACGGTGTCCGTGCCTCTGGTGTCCGTGCGTCCGGTGTCCGTGCGTCCGGTGGGCAGCGCTCCGGGGGTGCAGCGAGCCGTCCAACCCGCCCTGCCGAGGCGGGGACTGATCGGTGAGCGCCCGATGTCGGTCGCCCTCGGCACCCCGCCGGCGCCCTTCGCGGGCGGCGGCACCGCTTCGACGGGCGCCCGCACGGCGCCGACCCCGCCGGTGGTCCCGGCGGTCTGGCCCAACGCCCTCGCGCGCCGTACGGAGGACGCACCGGTGGCCGAGTCGCCGTCGGTGTCCGGTGCCGGCCGGCGGCAGGGCGCTCCGGCCGCCCCGCGGCGCTCCGC
>NZ_MECK01000526.1 GCF_014596465.1 Streptomyces sp. CBMA123
GGCCGCCGCCGGGGCGCTGCGGCTGCTGCGCGCCCAGGACGCGGGGCGGGCCGCGCTGTTGGTCGCGGGGGCCTCTGAACTTCCCCCTGGAAATGGCGAGTTGCCGGACGGCGCCCGGTGGGCCGCCGAACTGGTCGACGGACCGGGCGAGTTGATCGCCGCTGTGCGGAACCTGCTGGCCGGCGTGGCGGTGGTCGCCGACCTGGACCAAGCGCTGCGACTGGTCGCCGAACACCCCGAGCTGTCCGCGGTCACCGCCGAGGGCGACCGGCTGGGCGCCGGCTTCGCCCAGGGCGGCTCCGGCGGTGCGCCCAGCCTGCTGGAGACCCAGGCGGCCGTGGACCAGGCGGCCCGGGCGATCGCGGAACTCGACCTCCGCTGCGCCGAGTCGGCCGAGCGGCTGGCCCAACTCACCGAACTGCGCCAGGAGTCGGCCGCGCAGGTCGAACGGCTCGGCGAACTGCGGCGACAGGCCGAGAAGGAGCGAGCCCAGGTGGCGGGGGCGCTCGGCCGGCTCGGCGGGCAGGCCCGCGCCGCCGCCGGGGAGGCCGAGCGGCTGTCGGCCGCCGCCGCGCGGGCCGAACAGGGCCTGGCCGAACTGCTCGCCACCGCCCAGGAACTGGCCGAACGACTGGCCGCAGCCGAGGAGTCGGCGCAGGCCGGGGAGGACGAGCCGGACCCGGCCGAGCAGCAGCGGCTGGCCTGCGCCGCCTCCGCCGCCCGACAGGCCGAACTGGAGGCCCGGCTCGCGGTGCGCACCCACGAGGAGCGGGTCCGCGCCCTAGCCGGCCGG
>NZ_MECK01000527.1 GCF_014596465.1 Streptomyces sp. CBMA123
CGCGCGGGCCGCCCATGGGTGCCCCGGCTCGGCCCGGCCGGGCCCGCCACCGACGCCGAAGGCTGCTCGCTGCTCGCTCCCGGCGCCCGCTACCTGGTCACCGGCGGCCTCGGCGGGATCGCCGCCGAGCTGCTGCCCGGCCTGCTGCGCGACCACGGCTCCCGGCTGCTGGTGATCGGCCGCACCGACCTGGACGCGCCGACCGCCGAGGCGGCCGAACGCCGCGCCGCGCTGCACCGGCTGTCCGCGTACGGCGGCCGGGTCGACTACCGCCGCGCCGACGTGACCGACCGCGAGCAGCTGGCCGCGGTGGTCGCCGAGGCCGAACGGGACTGGCAGGCACCGCTGGACGGCGTGCTCCACCTGGCCGGCGCCTACCGGATCGCCCTGCTCTCCGGCACGGACCGCGACAGCTGGCGCGCGGCGGTGCGCGCCAAGACGACCGGTACGGACCACCTGATCGAGCTCGTCCGCCGGCGGCCCGGCGCCCAGTTCGTCGGCTTCTCCTCGATGGTCGGCTTCCAGGAGGCCGTCGGCTCCACCGCGTACGCCGCCGCCAACCGCTACCTGGAGAGCGCGGTCGAGCGGCTGCACCGGGAGACCGGCACCCCGGCCTGGAGCATCGCCTGGGGCCTGTGGAGCCGGGTCGGCATGAACCGCGCCACCGACCACGAGCAGGCCTCCGCCGCCCGGGGCATCGCCGTGCTGAGCGCCGCGCACGGCCGCCGGCTGGCGACGCTGCTGCTGGCCGGCCCCCCGGGCCGCTGGTACGCCGGGCCCGAT
>NZ_MECK01000528.1 GCF_014596465.1 Streptomyces sp. CBMA123
TTGCCGAGTGCCGGCGGTGCCGGCGGTGTGGACGGCCCCCCGGGGGCCAGCAGTGCGGACAGTTCGGCGCGCGCCCGCTCCTGCTCCCCGAGCAGCCCGCCCGCGTGGCAGAGCCCCTCCACCACCGCGTCGGTGGCCATCGCCCACAGCACCCGGGGCCCGCGCCGCGTCTCCGGCCCGAAGGCGGCCAGCACCGGTGCGAGGAACTCGCCCAGCGCGTACCGCAGTTCGGCGGCCAGTGCGTCCTCGTCCGGCGCCGTACGGGCCTCCGGCGAGCCGGCCGCCGGGTCGTCCGGCAGGCAGGCGAAGGCCTCCGGGCGCACCGTCAGCTCCATCGAGCCGGGGCCGCGCCGCACCGAGACGTCGCCGGGGCCCAGCAGCGGGACGCGCCGCTCCAGGAACCAGGGCAGGGTGAACAGCAGTGAGACCGGCCAGACGAAGCGGTGCAGTCCGAAGCCGGCCGCCACGTCCGGGCGTAGCGGCTGCCCGTAGCGGGCGAGGCCCTGGCGGGCGTCGTGGGCGATCAGTTCGCGCACCGCCGCCGGGTCGGTGGTGAGGTCGGCGACCGGGAGCCAGCCGTCGCCGCGGCGGGGTGGGGCGCAGCGCACGCTCAGGATCGGGGTCAGCGCGGTGAGCCGGTGGTACGACGGCGTGCCGGGGGCGGGGGAATCCGGCGCGTGGGTGCGGTCGTGCGCCTCGGTGGTGCGGGGGGCGCACGGCGCTGGGCCGGGCCGGGTGCTGCTCGCGGTCATGGGCGGGCCCCATCGGGTCGACCG
>NZ_MECK01000529.1 GCF_014596465.1 Streptomyces sp. CBMA123
ACCGGGGGCGGGGCCGTCCGGTGCGCCGCCGGGCAGCGGCGGCCGGAGCAGGCCGGGGGCGAAGGGGGCCGGCCGGGGCAGCTCGGCGGTCTCGGCGCGCAGACAGGCCGCGACCAACTCTCCCCCGGCGCGCAGGAGTTCGTCGATCCGCCCGGCGACCCTCGGGGTGACCCGGCGGGCGCCGTGCTCGATCTTGCTGACCGCGGTGTGGTCGTAGCCGATCCCGGCGCCCAGCTGCGCCTGGGTGAGCCCGGCCCGGCGCCGCCAGTGCCGCAACCGGGCACCGAACTCCCGCCAGGCGCACTGGTCCTGGAGCCTCGACGGTGCCGGGGCCGAGGCGGCGGGGGCCACACGGTTCCGCTGCACGGCTGCCTCCCCGGGGACGGGCCCCTGACGCGGGGCCCTGGGACGAGTCCGATGAGTCCGACGAGCCCGACCGGTCCGCCCGGCCCGCCCGGCCCGCCCGCTCCGACGAGGAGGACGGTACTCGAATGACCCCGGCCCCGTACATGAGGTGGTCTCAACCACTGCCGAGAAAGCCCAGCTTGACGGGAAACGACGCCCGCGCCTTGACGGAATTTGCCAACCCTATGCAGAGCCTGCACCAGCCATTGACCCGGGCATGACGCCATGTGAGTGTTCGGGCACCCGAGCGCGGACGGCCCGCAGCGGCCGTCCCCCGGACACGGCCCTGCGGTGCGCCACCAGCCTTGCCGTCCGCGGTCGAGGACCCCCACGTGCGAGGAGCCTCGATGCAACGCAGAGTTTCCCC
>NZ_MECK01000530.1 GCF_014596465.1 Streptomyces sp. CBMA123
TCAGCTGGTGCGGCCCTTGGCCTCGAAGCGGCGCATGCGGTCCAGGACGGTGTCGGCGGTGGGGTGGTGGAGTTCGTCGACGATGCGGCCGTCGGCGAGGAAGACGACGCGGTCGGCGTAGGAGGCGGCGACGGGGTCGTGGGTGACCATGACGACGGTCTGGCCGAGTTCGCGCACGGAGTTGCGCAGGAAGGAGAGGATCTCGGCGCCGGAGCGGGAGTCGAGGTTGCCGGTGGGTTCGTCGGCGAAGATGATGTCGGGCTTTCCGGCGAGGGCGCGGGCGCAGGCGACGCGCTGCTGCTGGCCGCCGGAGAGCTGGGAGGGGCGGTGGGTGAGGCGGTCGGAGAGGCCGACGGTGTCGACGACGCGGTCGAGCCAGGCCTGGTCGGCCTTGCGGCCGGCGATGTCCATCGGGAGGGTGATGTTCTCCAGGGCGGTGAGGGTGGGGAGGAGGTTGAAGGCCTGGAAGATGAAGCCGATGTGGTCGCGGCGCAGCTGGGTGAGCTGCTTGTCCTTGAGGCCGACGAGTTCGGTGTCGCCGATGGTGGTGGAGCCGGAGGAGACGGTGTCGAGGCCGGCCATGCAGTGCATGAGGGTGGACTTGCCGGAGCCGGAGGGGCCCATGATGGCGGTGAACTCGCCCTGGGGGAAGGTGACACTGACGTTGTCCAGGGCGACGACCCGGGTTTCCCCCTCCCCGTAGACCTTGTTGAGGCCGGTGGCGCGGGCGGCCGCCAGGCCGGTACGGACGGCGGTTGCGGGGAAGGTCACGAAGACTCCTGGGAATGAATCGGGTTGCGG
>NZ_MECK01000531.1 GCF_014596465.1 Streptomyces sp. CBMA123
CGGGCCGAGCTGGGTGTGATCGGTGGTTCGGGGTTGTACGCGTTGCTGGAGGAGGTGGTGGAGGTGCGGGTGGAGACGCCGTACGGGCCGCCGAGCGATGCGGTGTTCGTGGGGGAGGTGGCCGGGCGTCGGGTGGCGTTCCTGCCGCGGCACGGGCGTGGGCACGGGGTGCCGCCGCACCGGATCAACTACCGGGCGAACCTGTGGGCGTTGCACTCGCTGGGGGTGCGGCAGGTGTTGGGGCCGTGTGCGGTGGGCGGGTTGCGGGAGGAGTACGGTCCGGGCACGCTGCTGGTGCCGGACCAGTTCGTGGACCGGACTTCGGGGCGGGTGCAGACCTTCTACGACGGGCGGCCGCTGCCGGACGGCTCGCTGCCCGGGGTGGTGCACGTGTCGATGGCCGACCCGTACTGCCCGGCCGGGCGGCGGGCGGTGCTGGGGGCGGCGCGCTCGGCGGCCTGGGAGCCGGTGGACGGCGGCACCCTGGTGGTGATCGAGGGCCCGCGCTTCTCCACCCGCGCCGAATCCCGCTGGTTCACCGCCAACGGCTGGTCCGTGGTCGGCATGACCGGCCACCCCGAGGCCGTCCTCGCCCGCGAACTCGGCCTCTGCTACAGCTCCCTGGCCCTGGTCACCGACCACGACGCCGGCATCGAGACCGGCGACGGCGTCACCCACACCGAGGTACTGGAGGTCTTCTCCGGCAACGTCGACCGGCTGCGCACGGTGCTGTTCAAGGCCCTGGAGGCCCTGCCCGTGCTCCGGGAGTGCCCCTGCCCGCACGCCCTGCCCGCCGAGCGGGACTGCCCG
>NZ_MECK01000532.1 GCF_014596465.1 Streptomyces sp. CBMA123
GCCCAGGCCGCCCGCCCGGCCGCCGACCCGGTGCTGCCACTGCGCGCCGCGGCCGCCGCCGCCCAGAACGGGCTGACCGTCTCGTACGCGACGGTGCGCCGGCTGGCCGCCGAGTGCCGGCCGCTGCCGGTGCCCTGGCCGGACGAGGCGCGCGAGCAGCTGGTCACCCTGCTGGGGGCGGGGGAGGCGGCCGTCCCGGTATGGGAGGCGCTGGAGGCGGAGGGGCTGGTGACCAGGCTGCTGCCGGACTGGGAGCGGGTGCGCTGCCGTCCGCAGCGCAACGCGGTGCACCGCTGGACGGTGGACCGGCACCTGGTCGAGACGGCCGTCCGGGCCGCCGCGATGACCCGCCGGGTGGCCCGGCCGGACCTCCTGCTGGTCGCCGCGCTGCTGCACGACATCGGCAAGGGCTGGCCCGGCGACCACAGCGAGGCCGGCGAGGTGATCGTCCGCGACCTGACCACCCGGATGGGCTTCCCTCCCGAGGACACCGAGACCCTGGCGGTGCTGGTCCGCCACCACCTGACCCTGGTCGACACCGCGACCCGGCGCGACCCGGACGACCCGGCCACCGTCGAGGCGGTCACCAAGGCGGTCGGCACCCTGCCCGAGCTGGAACTGCTGCACGCGCTCACCGAGGCGGACGCGCTGGCCACCGGCCCGGCGGCGTGGAGCACCTGGCGGGCCTCGCTGGTGGACGGCCTGGTGGCCCGGGTCGCCGCCCAGCTGGCCGGCGGCGGCGCCGCGCCCGCCGAG
>NZ_MECK01000533.1 GCF_014596465.1 Streptomyces sp. CBMA123
CGCGCCGAACTCGCCGCCGAACGCGCCGGCGACGCCCGCAAGGACGCCGCCCGCGCGCTGGCCGCCGAGCAGCGCACCGCCGCCCTGCTTGCCACCGAGCAGCGGCTCGCCGACCTGCTCTCCCTCACCCCCTACCAGGACGACGCGGAGGAGGACGCCGGCTTCCTCACCCCCACCGTGCTCGACCGCAACGCCGAGTACCTGCGCGAACTCCTCGACGAGGCCATCGCCACCGCCGAACGCACCCTGTTCGACCTGCGCACCGCCGCCGCCGACGACTCCCGCATCCTCGCCGCACTCGGCGACGGCGGCCTGCTGCCGCCCGGCCCCGACGTGCTGGCCACCGTCGAGTACCTCGCCGAGCACGGCATCCCCGCCCTCCCCGGCTGGCGCTACCTCGCCCAGTCCGTCGACCCGACCGACCACGAGGCGATCCTCGCCGCCCGGCCCGAACTGGTCGACGGCGTGGTCGTCACCGACCCGGCCTCGCTGGAGCGCGCCCGCGAGGCCCTCCAGGCCGCCGCCCTGCTGCCGCGCTCCACCGTCGCCGTCGGCGCCGCCGCCTCACTGATCGCCCCGATCACCGACGAGCCCGCCTTCTTCCTGGTGCCGCCCAACCCGGCCATGCACGACGAGTCCGCCGCCGACGGCGAGCGCCGCGAACTGCGCGCCCGCGCCGCCGCCCGCGAGGAGCACATCCGCGAACTCGCCGGCCGCCTCGGCGCCGACCGCGCCCTCGCCGCCCG
>NZ_MECK01000534.1 GCF_014596465.1 Streptomyces sp. CBMA123
GTGCGGCGGCGGAGCGGGGGCACCCGCGGCGCTGCCCGCCTGGCCGGTCGGCTCCTCGCCGCCGGCCTGCTTCTCGTCGACCAGCCGGCCGACCGGCTGCACCTTGCCCGCCGCGGCGAAGCCCCAGTCCAGCAGCTCGGCCGTCTCGTCGTACACCCTCTGGTAGCTGGCCGGGTGCATCACCGTCACCAGCAGGGTCCGCCCGCCCCGCTCGGCGGCGCCGACGAAGGTCGAGCCGGCGTTGGTGGTGGTGCCGTTCTTCACCCCGATCAGGCCGGGGTACTTGCCCAGCAGCCGGTCGGTGTTGGCGATCCCGAAACTGCCGCGCTGGCCGGTGTTCTTGTCGACGGCCCCCGGGAACATCGCGTCCCGGGTCGCGCAGTACATCCGGAAGTCCGCGTTGCGCAGGCCGGAACGGGCGAACAGCGAAAGGTCGTAGGCCGAGGACACCTGGCCGTCCATGTCGTAGCCGTCCGGGGAGATCACCTTGGTGTCCCGGGCCTGCAGGGCGTCGGCGCGGGCCTGCATCTCGTTGACGGTCGGCTGGATGCCGCCGTTCATGTGCGACAGGACGTGCACGGCGTCGTTGCCCGAGCTCAGGAACACCCCGCGCCACAGGTCCTCGACCCGGTAGTCCAGGTTCTCCTTGATGCCGACCAGGCTGCTGCCGGCGCCGATGTTCTGGATCTCCTCGTCGGCGACCCGGTGCACCGCGTTGCGGTCGAACTTGGGCAGCACGGTGTCCGCGAAGAGGATCTTCAGAGTGCTCGCCGGGGGCAGCCGGAGATGCGGGTTGTAGGCCGCCAGTACGTCCCCCGACGTGGCGTCGGAGACTATCCAGGACAGGCCGGTGAGGTCCGTCGGCAGCGCCGGGGCCCCCTGCAGCGGATTGACCTGGACCCCGGGGAGGCCGAGCCGCTCACCGCCGACCGCGCTCGGCGGTGGCGGCGCCTGCGGGGCCGCGACCGCCGCCGGGGCGGCGAGCAGAACCGGGAGGGCCGCGGTGACCGCGGCGCACGACAGCGCGAAGGTATGACGGGGTGTGGGCACCGACTGACCGTACCCATCGCGCGGCTCCGGCGTACGCCACACCGGACGGGTCCCCCGCATGAGGGGTCCGCCCTACGCCGATCGGCGGCCCGCGCATACTGGGGAGGCACCCCGCCTCCACACTCCCCGCCGAGGACCGCCCCATGAAGCTCAGCCGCCGCACCTCCTGGTTCCTGACCGCCTTCGGCGTCTGGTCGATGATCATCTGGACCACCTTCGTCAAGAACCTGTGGAAGGACTCCGGCGGCCAGGCCTTCGTCAACGGCGACCACTCCCAGCCCACCGCCTTCTTCTGGATCCACCTGCTCCTCGCCGTCACCTCCTTCCTCCTCGGCATCGCCGTCGGCGCCATCGGCGTCCGCGGCCTCCGCGCCACCCGCCGAGCCCCGGTCGTGGACTGACGAATCTCCGTTGCCGCGGCCAGTCCCCACCGGCACGATCCTCACCGCTCGCACGCGCGTTCTGGACGCGCCGATCACAAGGGGTGGGGAATCTCCATGAAACTTTCGCGCGCCCGCTGAGCTGGGTCCGGGGACGGCGAAGGCCCCGCCCGAGTGATCGGGCGGGGCCTTCGGCCTGTCAGGCGGGGATCAGAAGCGGCGGGTGACCAGCGCCCGCTTCACTTCCTGGATCGCCTTGGTGACCTCGATGCCACGCGGGCAGGCCTCGGAGCAGTTGAAGGTGGTGCGGCAGCGCCACACGCCCTCGCGGTCGTTGAGGATCTCCAGGCGCTGCTCGGCACCCTCGTCGCGCGAGTCGAAGATGAAGCGGTGCGCGTTGACGATGGCGGCCGGGCCGAAGTACTGGCCGTCGTTCCAGAACACCGGGCAGGACGACGTGCACGCGGCGCACAGGATGCACTTGGTGGTGTCGTCGAAGCGCTCGCGGTCCTCGGCGGACTGCAGGCGCTCGCGGGTCGGGTCGTTCCCCTTGGTGATGAGGAACGGCATGACGTCCTTGTACGCCTGGAAGAACGGGTCCATGTCCACGACCAGGTCCTTGAGGACCGTCAGGCCCTTGATGGCCTCGATCGTGATCGGCTTCTCCGGGTCGACGTCCTTGATCAGGGTCTTGCAGGCCAGCCGGTTGCGGCCGTTGATCCGCATGGCGTCGGAGCCGCAGATGCCGTGCGCGCAGGAACGGCGGTAGGTGAGGGTGCCGTCCTGCTCCCACTTGATCTTGTTGAGCGCGTCCAGGACGCGCTCCTTCGGGTCCATCGTCAGCTGGTAGTCGACCCACACCGGGTCCGGGTGCTCCTCCGGGTTGAACCGGCGGATCCGGAAGGTGACGGTGATCAGCTGGGCGGCACCGCTCTCGGCCGCGTCCAGAGCGGCCGAGTGCTCCACGGTCGGAGTGCTCATCAGTACTTACGCTCCATCGGCTGGTAGCGGGTCGTGACGACCGGCTTGTAGTCGAGGCGGATGGAGGTCGTGCCGTCGGCGGCGACCTCCTGGTACGCCATGGTGTGCTGCATGAACTTCACGTCGTCACGGGTCGGGAAGTCCTCGCGGTAGTGGCCGCCGCGGGACTCCTCGCGGGCCAGCGCGGAGACGGCCAGCACCTCGGCCAGGTCGAGCAGGTTGCCCAGCTCGATGGCCTCCAGCAGGTCCGTGTTGTACCGGAAGCCCTTGTCCTGGATGGAGACGTTCTTGTAGCGCTCCCGCAGCGCGGCGATGTCCTCGACCGCCTGCTTCAGGGTGGCGCCGGTGCGGTACACCATCGCGTTGGCGTCCATGGTCTCCTGCAGCTCCTTGCGGATCTGCCCCACGGACTCGGTGCCGGTCGACTCGCGCAGCTTCTCGACCATGCCCTGGACCAGCTCTTCCGGGTTCTCCGGCAGCGGGACGAACTCGTTGGCGTTGGCGTAGTCGGCGGCGGCGATGCCCGCGCGACGGCCGAACACGTTGATGTCCAGCAGCGAGTTGGTGCCCAGGCGGTTGGCGCCGTGCACGGAGACGCAGGCGACCTCGCCGGCCGCGTACAGGCCCGGGACGACCTCGGTGTTGTTGCGCAGGACCTCACCCTCGACGTTGGTCGGGATGCCGCCCATGGCGTAGTGCGCGGTGGGCTGGATCGGGATCGGGTCCGTGTAGGGCTCGATGCCGAGGTAGGTGCGCGCGAACTCGGTGATGTCCGGGAGCTTGGCGTCCAGCTGCTCCGGCGGCAGGTGGGTGAGGTCCAGGTAGACGTGGTCGCCCTCCGGACCGCAGCCGCGGCCCTCGCGGATCTCGGTGTAGATCGCGCGGGAGCAGACGTCACGGGACGCGAGGTCCTTCATGACGGGGGCGTAGCGCTCCATGAAGCGCTCGCCGTCCTTGTTGCGCAGGATGCCGCCCTCGCCGCGGGCGCCCTCGGTGAGCAGGATGCCCATGCGCCAGATGCCGGTCGGGTGGAACTGGAAGAACTCCATGTCCTCCAGCGGCAGGCCGCGGCGGTAGGCCACCGCCTGGCCGTCACCGGTGAGGGTGTGGGCGTTCGACGAGACCTTGAAGAACTTGCCGGTGCCGCCGGAGGCGAACACGACCGACTTGGCCTGGAAGACGTGGATCTCGCCGGTGGCCAGCTCGTAGGCGACGACGCCGGCCGTCTTGCCCTCGTTGATCAGCAGGTCGAGGACGTAGAACTCGTTGAAGAACTCGACGCCGTGCTTGACGCAGTTCTGGAACAGCGTCTGGAGGATCATGTGGCCGGTGCGGTCGGCCGCGTAGCACGAGCGGCGGACCGGGGCCTCGCCGTGGTTGCGGGAGTGGCCGCCGAAGCGGCGCTGGTCGATCCGGCCCTGCTCGGTGCGGGAGAAGGGCAGGCCCATCTTCTCCAGGTCGAGGACGGCGTCGATGGCCTCCTTGCACATGATCTCGGCGGCGTCCTGGTCGACCAGGTAGTCACCACCCTTGACCGTGTCGAAGGTGTGCCACTCCCAGTTGTCCTCCTCGACGTTGGCCAGGGCGGCGCACATGCCGCCCTGGGCCGCGCCGGTGTGGGACCGGGTCGGGTAGAGCTTGGTCAGGACGGCGGTGCGGCTGCGCTGCGTCGACTCGATGGCCGCGCGCATGCCGGCGCCGCCGGCGCCGACGATGACGGTGTCGTACTGGTGAATCTGCATGGGGGGTTAACTCGCCTCTGGCCTCTGCCGATGGTCGATGGTGCTCGCGGCTCAGATGTTGGGGTCGAAGGTGAAGATCACCAGGGTGCCCAGCAGCACGGTGAACACCGTGGCGGTCCCCATCAGCCCCTTGAGCCAGAGCCGGGTCGAGTCCTTCTCGGCGTAGTCGTTGATGACCTGACGCATGCCGTTGGCGCCGTGCAGCATGGCGAGCCAGAGCATCAGGAGGTCCCAGCCCTGCCAGAACGGCGAGGCCCAGCGGCCGGCCACGAAGGCGAACCCGATCTTGGAGACACCGCCGTCGAGCACCAGCATGATCAGCAGGTGACCGAGGATCAGCACGACCAGGACGACACCGGACAGGCGCATGAAGAGCCAGGCCAGCATCTCGAAGTTGGTGCGGGTGCGGCGCGGGGTCTTCTTGGTCCGCTGGCGCGGCGGCTCGATGACGAAGGCGTCGGCGGGGTTGCCGGTGCCGAGGCCCTTGCCGGTGTGCGCCTGCTTGGACGGGACGACGAGCGCGTCGGAGTATTCCGTGGACATCAGTCAGCTCACTTCCCGAACCAGGCGATCAGCGTGTGCTGCAGGATGCCGTAGAAGGAGCCGGCCATCAGGACGACCCAGACTCCGACGACGGACCAGAGCATCTGCTTCTGGTACTTCGGGCCCTTGGACCAGAAGTCCACCGCGACGACCCGCAGGCCGTTGAGCGCGTGGAACAGGATGGCGGCCACCAGGCCGTACTCCATCAGGTTCACGAGTGGAGTCTTGTACGTCTGAATGACGGTGTCGTAGGACTCCGGCGACACTCGCACCAGGGCGGTGTCCAGGACGTGGGCGAACAGGAAGAAGAAGATGAGGACGCCGGTGACTCGATGAGCCACCCAGCTCCACATGCCTTCCCGGCCGCGGTACAGCGTTCCAGCCGGCACGGAAAAACCCTCCGGAAGCGGATTGGGGGCTCGGCCGGCTTCGGTGTCGGTCAGCCCGGCCGGGTACGGTCCACCGGCCGCCAGCATCCTATCGACGCCTTGTCGGGAACCGCCTCCGGGGTCCCCAGGTGTGATCAATCAGGCACTTCTGGCCTAGCGGAGCGGGAACCGGGCTGCTACTCATCACCCTGAGTGATGACTTGACTCCACTGTGCTGCCGCGCGCGTCCGTCTCCGACGGGGCCGAACCGGTGATCGGGTTCATCCTGACGGATGAACCGGGTCCGATCGCCCCGGCGCGCCGGACCGGCCGGCGTGCCGGGGCGTGTCGTGGCCTCAGCGGGCCCCGGCCTCCGAGTGGGTGGCGACCAGGTGCTCCAGCCGGGTGAGGGCGATCCGCCGGAGTTCGTCCGCCGCGATCAGCCGCTCCTCGTCCGGGTCGTTGGCCAGCCGGGTGCGGATGGAGGAGAGCACGGTGTCGAGCATCTCCTCCGGGGCGACGCCGTCCAGGCAGACCACGAAGACGTGGCCGAACCGGGCCTCGTAGGCGGCGTGGGCCGCCCGCAGCGCGGTGTGCGCGGCCTGGCTGCCGGGGGCGCGCATGCCGAGCAGGGGCTGGGGCATCCAGCTCTCGTCGGCGAGGGCCTCGGCGAGGTCCGCCGGGCGCAGGTCGTAGGAGGCCTCGCTGGCGGCGGCCAACAGGGACTCTATGTCGGGGTAGGGGCGGTGGGCGGTGAGTCGCAGGGCCCAGCGGTGGCTGCCGCAGCAGGCCAGCAGGGCCTCCTCGGCGGCGCCGGCGTCCGCTTCGTTGAAGCGGTGCAGCCCGAGGAGGGTCGGCTCGGTGCTGGCGTCGGGCCGCTGTGACGGGATGTCGCTGGCCAGCGGGTCCTCCTCGGGAGGGCGGAAGGCCGGTGGGGTGGGGTGGAGCACTGGGACCGCGGGGCTGCGGAGGGGCGTGCGGCGCCGTTCTGGCAGCTCCTCAAAGGTAGTTGAGCTGTCATCAGTTGGGGAGGGCGCGCGCGGAATTCATCCGGACGAGCTATCAAGTTGTGACGTTGACACCTTCGTGTCATCGCCCTCCCCGCCCGGCTCTGCCGGCGAGGGGCCCGCACGCGGGCCCCTCGCCGGGGCGGCTCAGCCGCAGCGGGTCCCCTCGGCCGGCAGGGTGCCGTCCGTCAGGTAGGCGTCCATGGCCTGGTCGATGCAGGTGTTGCCCTTGCCGAAGGCGCCGTGGCCCTCGCCCACCCGGGTGAGCAGGGTGGCCCTGGCGAAGCCCTTGGCCAGCTTCTCGGCGGAGGAGTACGGGGTCGCCGGGTCCCCGGTGGTGCCGACCACCAGGATCGGCGCGGCGCCCTCGGCGCGGATCGGGTGCGGCTTCTCCTGGGTCTGGAACGGCCAGTGGGCGCAGCCCGGCTCGGTGTAGTCGGCCACCGTGACGCCCTTGGAGAGCAGCGGCGCCTCGGCGAGCAGCCGGTCGACCGCCTGCTGGGCGTGCTCGGGGGTGGGCGCCGGGCGGGCGGCGTCGGCGCAGCTGATCGCCCTGTTGGCCTCGTCCATCGGGCTGTAGTGGCCCTTCTGGTCGCGGCCGTTGTAGTCGTCGGCGAAGGCCATCAGGTAGTCGCCCTTGCCGCGCACCATGGCCCAGCCGAGGCTGTTCCGCAGGTACTGCCAGGAGGTCTTCTCGTCGCCGTAGAGCAGCGAGATGACGCCGGTCCAGGCCATGTCGCGGCCGAGCTCGCGGCCGTCCTTGGTGGTCAGCGGGTGGTCGTGGAGGCCGTCCAGGAAGTCGGCGGCCTTCTTGGCGGCCTTGTTCCTGTCCTTGCCGAGCGGGCACTCGTCGGCGTGGTTCTCGACGCAGTCGACGGCGAAGCGCTCGAAGGACTTCTCGAAGCCGACCTGCTGGTCGACGCCGTGGTCGAGGGTGTCCTGGGCCGGGTCGACGGCGCCGTCCAGGATCAGCCGGCCGGTGTTCTGCGGGAACTCCTCGGCGTACAGGGCGCCCAGGTAGGTGCCGTAGGAGATGCCCAGGTAGTTGAGCTTCCGGTCGCCGACGACGGCGCGCAGCACGTCCAGGTCGCGGGCGGTGTTGCGGGTGCCGACGAAGGGCAGCAGCCTGCCGGACTTGGCCTGGCAGGCGGCGGCGTGGTCGGTGGACTGCTTGACCTGGGCGGCCTTGCGCTCGGCGGGGTCGTCCGGCGCGTCCAGCTGGTTGACGGCGTCGAGCTGCTTGTCGTCGTAGCAGACCACGGGGGCGCTGCTGCCGGTGCCGCGCGGGTCGAAGCCGATCACGTCGAAGCGGCTGTGCAGGGTGCCGGCGAAGTCCTTGGCGCCGTACTCGACCATCTCGACGCCGGAGGCGCCGGGGCCGCCGGGGTTGACCATCAGCGAGCCGATCCGCTTGTCCTGGTCGCCGGCCCGGTACCTGATCAGCGCGAGGTCGATCGCGTCGGCGGCCGGGTCGGCGTAGTCGAGCGGGACGTGCAGCTTGCCGCACTGCATGCCGGAGGTGTCGATCTTCGCCTGCTCGGCCTTGGGGTCGGCCGGGCAGTCCGCCCAGGTGATCTGCTGGCCGTAGAAGGCCTTGAGCGCCGGGTCGGCCTCGCCCTTGGGTTTCGGAGTCGGGGTCGGGGTGGCCGTGGGGCTCGCGGGGGCGGGCGCGGTGGTGCCGGAGGCCTGGTCCTGGGCCGTGGGGGCGGTGGCGCCGCAGGCGGAGGTGAGCAGGAGGGCGCCTGCCGCCACGGCGGTGAGCAGAACCCGTGGGCGGGCGGCCCGGAAGATCGTCATCGCACGTATGTACCACTTGTGTACGACGCGTGTTCGATCGGGGGTGCGGGCCGCTCCGCTGGCACGGGCTCCGGATTCAGCCGCGGTGGACCTTGTGGTTGGCGGCCTGGGCCCGGGGGCGGACCACCAGCAGGTCGATGTTCACGTGCGAGGGCCGGGTGACCGCCCACGCCACGGTGTCCGCGATGTCCTCCGAGGTCAGCGGCTCGGCCACGCCCGCGTAGACGGCGGCGGCCTTCTCCTCGTCACCGCGGAAGCGGGTGACCGCGAAGCCCTCGGACTTCACCATGCCGGGCGCGATCTCGATCACCCGGATCGGCTCCCCGCACAGCTCCAGCCGCAGCGTCGCCGCGATGGTGTGCGCGGCGTGCTTGGCCGCGACGTAGCCGCCGCCGCCCTCGTACGCGGCCAGCGCGGCGGTCGAGGAGAGCACCAGCACGGTGCCGTCGCCGGTCGCGCGCAGGGCGGGCAGCAGCGCCTGGGTCATGTGCAGCACGCCGAGCACGTTCACCTCGTACATGGCCCGCCAGTCGGCCGGGTCGCCGTTCTCGACGCTCTCGGCGCCGATCGCGCCGCCGGCGTTGTTCACCAGGACGTCCACCCGGCCGACCTCGGCCGCGAAGGCGTCCACGGCGGCCCGGTCGGTGACGTCCAGCGTGTACGCGCTCCCGCCGATCTCCTTGGCCAGCGCCTCGATCCGCTCGGTCCGGCGGGCGGTCAGCACCACCTCGAAGCCCTCGGCGGCCAGCCGGCGGGCGGTCGCCGCGCCGATTCCGCTGCTGGCACCGGTGACCACGGCCACCTTCTGCTCGGTCATTGCCACTCCCTGGGGCTCATCCGGTCGTTCACCCGATCATCTCAACCGCGTCCGCGCGCCCGCCGCCCGGTCGGGCCCTAGATTGCGAGGGGACCGACCCCCTGCACCCCGCCGACCCGTGGAGTGACCCATGGCTGCCGCAGAATCCGGCTTCCCGATCGAGCCGCTGTACGGCCCCGAGGCGCTGGCCGGCTGGGACCCGGCAGCCCGGCTGGGCCGGCCGGGGGAGTACCCGTACACCCGGGGCGTCCACCCGACGATGTACACCGGCCGGCCGTGGACGATGCGCCAGTACGCGGGCTTCGGCACCGCCGCCGAGTCCAACGCCCGCTACCGCCGGCTGATCGAGGGCGGCGGCACCGGCCTCTCGGTGGCCTTCGACCTGCCCACCCAGATGGGCTACGACTCGGACGCGCCGCGCGCCGCCGGGGAGGTCGGCAAGGTGGGCGTGGCGGTGGACAGCGTCGAGGACATGGCGGTGCTCTTCGACGGCATCCCGCTCGGCGCGGTGTCCACCTCGATGACCATCAATGCGCCCGCCGCCGTCCTCCTGCTGCTGTACCAACTGGTCGGCGAGGCCCAGGGGGTGGCGTCCTCGGCGCTCACCGGCACGGTGCAGAACGACGTGCTGAAGGAGTACATCGCCCGGGGCACCTACATCTTCCCGCCGGAGCCCTCGCTGCGGCTGGCCGCCGACGTGTTCCGGTACTGCCGGGCCGAGATCCCGCGCTGGAACACCATCTCCGTCTCCGGCTACCACATGGCCGAGGCCGGCGCCGATCCGGCGCAGGAGGTCGCCTTCACCCTGGCCAACGGGATCGCCTACGTCCGGACCGCGCTCGCCGCCGGGATGGCCGTGGACGACTTCGCGCCCCGGCTCTCCTTCTTCTTCGTGGCCCGCACCACGCTGCTGGAGGAGGTCGCCAAGTTCCGTGCCGCGCGCCGGATCTGGGCCAGGATCATGCGCGAGGAGTTCGGCGCGAAGGACCCCCGCTCGCAGATGCTGCGCTTCCACACCCAGACCGCCGGGGTGCAGCTCACCGCCCAGCAGCCCGAGGTGAACCTGGTCCGGGTCTCGGTGCAGGCGCTGGCGGCGGTGTTCGGCGGCACCCAGTCGCTGCACACCAACGGTTTCGACGAGGCGATCGCGCTGCCCACCGAGAAGGCCGCCCGGCTGGCCCTGCGCACCCAGCAGGTGCTCGCCCACGAGACCGACGTGACCGCCACCGTCGACCCCTTCGCCGGCTCCTACGCGGTCGAGTCGCTGACCGACGCCGTCGAGGAGTCCGTGCTGGCGCTGCTGGCCCGGGTCGAGGAGCAGGGCGGCGCGGTGGCCGCGATCGAACGGGGCTTCCAGAAGGGCGAGATCGAGCGCAGCGCCTACCGGATCCAGCAGCGGACCGACTCCGGCGAGCGCACGGTGGTCGGCGTCAACCGGTTCCGGCTGGACGAGGAGGAGCCGTACCAGCCGCTGCGGGTTGACCCGGCGATCGAGCGCCGGCAGGCCGGGCGGCTGGCCCGGCTGCGGGCCGAGCGCTCCGGCCGGGCCGTCACCCGGACGCTGGACGCGCTGCGCCGTACGGCGGAGGGCCCGTCGAACGTGCTGTACCCGATGAAGGAGGCGCTGGCCGCCCGGGCCACCGTCGGCGAGGTCTGTGACGCGCTGCGCGGGGTCTGGGGCACGTACGTTCCGGTGGAGCGTTTCTGAATTCGTCGAACCGGTGTGCGAATTTGATGAACTGAGCTGTCGTCAGGGTGACCCGACTGTCAAGGCGGTGGGGGCCGTGACCACCGGCCCGGGTGATCGTTGCACAGGGCAAGCAATCCGGGGAAGGCGGCAGAAACGAGATGTCATACCCACCTGTCCGGCCGGTATGCGCCCATCCGGGGACTAGTTTTCCGGAAGTCGGGCCTAATCCCCCCAACGGGCCTATTCTTGGGGAGATGAACCGTCCTGAGCCCGCTCAGCCGGGCGTCACTCTCGCCGTCGCACGCCCCGCCGCCGAACTCCGCGACCGGGTCCGGACGCTGGAGCCCGAGCTGATCGCCTTCCGTCGTGATCTGCACCGGCACCCGGAGCTGGGGCGCCAGGAGTTCCGCACCACCGGCCTGCTGCGCGACCGGCTGGTGGCGGCGGGCCTGGAGCCGCGGGTGCTGCCCGGCGGCACCGGTCTGCTGGTCGACATCGTCCCGGCCGGCACCGCCCCGGGCACCGAGTTCCTGGCCTTCCGCGCCGACATCGACGCGCTGCCCATCGACGACGCCAAGACCGATGTGCCGTACCGCTCGACCGTTCCCGGCCGGGCCCACGCCTGCGGCCACGACGTGCACACCTCGGTGGTGCTCGGCACCGGCCTGGTGCTGGCCGAGGCCGTCCGCTCCGGCGAGCTGCGCCGCCCGGTCCGGCTGGTGTTCCAGCCGGCCGAGGAGGTCATGCCGGGCGGGGCGCTGGACGTCATCAACGCGGGCGGGATGGACGGCGTCGGCCGGATCTTCGCGGTGCACTGCGACCCGAAGGTGGAGGTCGGCCGGATCGCCCTGCGGGTCGGGGCGATCACCTCGGCCTGCGACCGGCTGGTGCTGCACCTGGACGGCCCCGGTGGGCACACCGCCCGCCCGCACCTGACCACCGACCTGGTGACCGCGATCGCCCGGATGGCCGCGGACCTCCCGGCCGCGCTGGCCCGTCGGATGGACCCGCGCTGGGGCGTCAGCCTGGTCTGGGGCCGGATCGCGTCGGGCTCCGCGCCCAACGTCATCCCGCAGCACGCCGAACTGGAGGGCACCGTCCGCTGCCTGGAGCTGGACGGCTGGCGGGAGGCGCCGGACCTGCTGCACGAGCTGATCGCCAAGCTCGCCGAGACCTACCGGGCCAAGTGGACGCTGGACTACCACCGGGGGGTGCCGCCGGTGGTCAACGAGGCGGTCTCGGTCGCGCGGCTGGAGGAGGCGATGACCGCCCGGTTCGGACAGGGCGGCGCCGAGGTGGTGGAGGGGACCGAGCAGAGCCTGGGCGGCGAGGACTTCTCCTGGTACCTGGAGCACGCCCCGGGCGCGCTGGCACGTCTGGGCGTCCGCACCCCCGGCGACGTCACCGTCCGTGACCTGCACCAGGGCCGGTTCGACGTGGACGAGCGGGCGATCGGCGTGGGTGTGGAACTGTTCGCGGCGCTGGCTCTGGAGGACGACCGGATCTGACCGTTTCCTGGGGGTATGTGGCCCACCTGTGACCGGGTTGTCGAGATCCAGGGTTCCGAACGGTCCGTAAACTGGGCCGTACCAATCTTGGATCACCGTCCGCGAGCGGGAAAAAGAGCCTTCGGAAGGCCCTCAGACCACGGTTTGATAACAACCCGAATGCTCTGGCACCCCGTAACACAACCGTGTTCTACGCGCGTTACGGTGGCGTCCGACCACGCTAATCGGGTGCGTGTGAGAAGGAGATACTCCCTTGCGCCGTTCAATGAAGCTCGCCGCGGTTGTGCTCTCGGGTTCCCTGGGCATGGCCTCGCTCGCCGCTTGCGGCGCAAAGAGCACTGACAGTAACGCTTCTTCGGGTTCGTCCGACGCTCTCAAAGTCGGTATGGCCTATGACATCGGCGGCCGTGGCGACCAGTCCTTCAACGACTCCGCCGCGCGTGGTCTCGACAAGGCCAAGGCCGACCTGGGCGTCTCCGTCACCGAGGCCGAGGCCAAGCCGGGCGAGGCCGAGGCCGACAAGGAGACCCGCCTGAAGAACCTGGTCGACGCCGGCTACAAGACCGTCATCGCGGTCGGCTTCGTCTACCAGCCGGCGGTCAACAAGGTTGCCAAGGACAACCCGAACGTCAAGTTCGCGATCATCGACTCGAACGACAAGGACCAGCCGTCCAACGTCACCTCGCTGCTCTTCGCCGAGCAGGAGGGTTCGTACCTCGCCGGCGTCGCCGCCGCGAACAAGTCGAAGAGCCACCACATCGGCTTCATCGGTGGTGTCCAGACCGAGCTGATCAAGAAGTTCGAGGCCGGTTACAAGGCGGGCGCCAAGTTCGCCGACCCGAACATCCAGATCGAGACGACCTACCTCACCACGCCCCCGGACTTCACCGGCTTCGGCGCGCCCGACAAGGGCAAGGAAGCCGCGCAGGGCCAGCTGGACAAGGGCGCGGACGTCATCTACTCCGCCGCCGGCGCCTCCGGCGCGGGTGCCATCGAGGCCGTCTCCAACGCGGGCAAGCTCGCCATCGGCGTCGACTCCGACCAGGCCAGCCAGCCGGCCCTGGCGAAGTTCAAGACCAGCATCATGACCTCGATGGTCAAGAACGTCGACACCGCGGTGTACTCGTACATCGACTCGATCAAGAAGGGCACGCCGTTCACCGGCATCAAGCTCTTCGACCTGAAGGCCAACGGTGTCTCGCTCGCCACCACCGGCGGCAAGATCGACGACATCCAGGACAAGCTGAAGGCCGCCGCCGACTCCATCACCAGCGGCGCCACCAGCATCCCGACCACGCCGGCCAACTAAAGCCCGCGCGTCTCGGACGCGACCCGCGCCTGCCGCCTGCCCGGCAGCGCGATGATCGACACAGTTCACGGGAGGGGCCCGGAAGGGTGCGCTCAACGCGTACCCCCGGGCCCCGTTCCGTCCCCCCGTTTCCCCCCTTGGCCCTCCGAGCGCAACGACGCGCCTCCAGACCACCAGGAGACCGCCATCACCGCATCAGACCCCGTCCCCCTGCGCAAGGACGGCACCCCCAGCGCGGGGACGGCGACACCGGCCGTCGAGCTGCGCGGCATCACCAAGCGCTTCCCCGGAGTCGTGGCCAACCACGACATCAACCTCACCGTCCGCACCGGCACCGTGCACGCCCTGATGGGCGAGAACGGCGCCGGCAAGTCGACGCTGATGAAGATCCTCTACGGCATGCAGAAGCCGGACGAGGGCACCATCGCGATCAACGGCGAGCTGTGCGAGTTCGGCACCCCGGGCGACGCCATCGCCCGCGGCATCGGCATGGTGCACCAGCACTTCATGCTCGCCGACTACCTCACCGTGCTGGAGAACGTCGTCCTCGGCGGCGAGAAGCTCCACGGCATCGGCGCCGACGCGAAGGCGAAGATCAAGGAGATCTCCGACCAGTACGGCCTGGGCGTGCGCCCGGACGCCCTGGTCGAGGACCTCGGCGTCGCCGACCGCCAGCGCGTCGAGATCCTCAAGGTGCTGTACCGCGGCGCCAAGATCCTGATCCTCGACGAGCCGACGGCCGTGCTCGTCCCGCAGGAGGTCGACGCGCTGTTCGACAACCTGCGCGAGCTCAAGGCCGAGGGCGTCACCGTCATCTTCATCTCGCACAAGCTGCACGAGGTGCTCGCGGTGGCCGACGCGATCAGCGTCATCCGGCGCGGCACCACGGTCGGCGACGCCGACCCGAAGGCCGTCACCGCCCGCCAGCTGGCCGAGCTGATGGTCGGCGCCGAGCTGCCCTCCCCGGAGAGCCGCGAGTCGACCGTCACCACCACCGAGATGCTCGACGTCAAGGATCTGCGGATCGCCAAGACCGACGCCGAGGGCATCGAGCGCGTCGTCCTGGACGACATCTCGCTGCGCATCCACAAGGGTGAGATCCTCGGCATCGCCGGCGTCGAGGGCAACGGCCAGGCCGAACTGGTCGAGGCCATCATGGGCATGCTGCCGCTGGACGGCGGCAGCGTCCTCCTGGACGGCAAGGACCTCTCCGGCACCCTGACCCGGGCCCGCCGCGAGGCCGGCATCGGCTACATCCCCGAGGACCGCCACAAGCACGGCCTGCTGCTGGAGGCCCCGCTCTGGGAGAACCGGATCCTCGGCCACGTCACCGAGGCGCCCAACTCCAGCGGCGTGCTGCTCAAGCCGGCCGCCGCCCGCGAGGACACCTGGCGGATCGTCGAGGAGTACGACGTCCGTACTCCCGGCATCGAGGTCACCGCGGCGTCGCTCTCCGGCGGCAACCAGCAGAAGCTGATCATCGGCCGCGAGATGAGCCACCAGCCCAAGCTGCTGATCGCCTCCCACCCGACCCGCGGTGTGGACGTCGGTGCGCAGGCGCAGATCTGGGACCACATCCGGTCCGCCCAGCGCCAGGGCCTGGCCGTCCTGCTGATCTCGGCCGACCTGGACGAGCTGATCGGCCTCTCCGACACCATCCGGGTCATCTACCGCGGCCGCCTGGTCGCCGACGCCGACCCGGCCACCGTCACCGCCGAGGACCTCGGGACCGCGATGACCGGTGCCGCCGCCGGCCACCTGGAGTCCGACCCGGAGGCCGTCGCCGAGGCGCAGGCCGTCGCCGCCGAGGGCACCGAGGCCGCGGCCGAGCACCCGCACACCGACACCGCCGACGACCCGCAGGCGGGGGAGTAACCCATGACCAGTCCCAACCCCGCCGCCAAGCGCAGTCTGGCGCAGCGGATCAGCGGTGAGCGGATCGTGCTCGCACTGGCGGCGCCCGTGCTCGCGGTCCTGCTCTCGGTCGCGATCTGCTCCGTCCTGCTGGCGACCTCGGGCAAGAACCCGTTCGACGCGTGGAACGTGATGATCACGTTCGCCACCAAGTCGGACGGCCAGGTGCTGATCCTCAACCGGAGCACCACCTACTACCTGGCCGCGGCGGCCGCGGCGTTCGGGTTCCGGATGAACCTGTTCAACATCGGCGTCGAGGGCCAGTACAAGGTCGCGGCGCTGTTCGCGGCCTACATCGGCGCCCAGGTCGACCTGCCGTCCTTCATCCAGATCCCGCTGCTGCTGGTCACCGCGATGGTGGTCGGTGGCCTGTACGCGAGCATCGCCGGTCTGCTGAAGGTCTACCGCGGCGTCAGCGAGGTCATCTCGACCATCATGCTGAACTCGATCGCGGTCGCGATCATCGGTCTGCTGCTCGTCCCCGGCATCTTCGCGCCGCAGGTCAGCAGCACCAGCAACTCGATCCAGACCAACCCGGTCTCGCAGTCCAGCCACTTCTTCGGCATCGAGACGGCCGGCGGCACCCTCTGGGGCTTCCTGTTCATCGCGGTCCTGGTCGGCGTGGTCTTCCAGTTCGTGCTGACCCGCACCCGGTTCGGCTTCGACCTGCGCGCCACCGGCCGCTCGGAGTCCGCCGCGACCGCCTCCGGCGTGAACGTCAAGCGCATGGTGGTCATCTCGATGGCCTCCTCCGGCGCGATCGCCGGTCTGATCGGGCTGCCCGAGCTGCTGCAGAACTCGTACTACTTCGGCCAGAGCTTCCAGCCCGGCCTGGGCTTCCTGGGCATCTCGATCGCCCTGTTGGGCCGCAACAGCCCGATCGGCATGGCGTTCGCGGCCCTGCTGTTCGCCTTCCTGGACACCACCGGTGCCCAGCTGCCGCTCCAGGGCGGCTTCCCGTCCGAGATCGTCGCGGTCATGCAGGGCACCATCGTCATCTGCGTCGTCGTCGCGTACGAACTGGTGCGCCGCTACGGCCTGAAGCGCCAGCAGCAGAAGGTCGGCGCTCAGCTCGCCGCCCAGGCCGCGGCCACTGAGAAGAAGGAGGTGTCCGCATGAGCACGGCGACTGCTGCTCGCCCCAAGGCGCCGGGCGCGCCCGCGAAGAAGCGCAAGCTGTCCTGGCCGGTGGTCCTGCTCCTGATCGCGGGCGCCCTGGTCCTGTTCTCGGCCGTGGGCATGGCCACCGGCAACCACTCGCTGACCTCCTCCGGGCAGGTCACCGCCGCGCTCAGCGCCGCCGTCCCGATCGGCATGGCCGGTCTGGGTGGTCTCTGGTCCGAGCGGGCCGGCGTGGTCAACATCGGCCTCGAAGGCATGATGGTCGCCGGCACCTTCTGCGGCGCCTGGGCGGGTTACCTGGTCAACCCGTGGGTCGGCCTGCTGGCCGGCATGCTCGGCGGGGCGCTCGGCGGTCTGCTGCACGCGATCGTCACCGTCACCTTCGGCGTCGACCACATCGTCTCCGGCGTCGGCATCAACCTGCTGATCCCCGGCATCTGCGCGTACGTCAACCGGATCTACTACCGGGACTACCTCTCGGTGGGCGCCGGGCAGAACCAGTCCCCGCCGGCCGACCCGCTGCCGTACATCACCGTTCCGGGACTCTCCTCGGGCCTGAAGAGCATCGAGAACCACCACTGGTTCCTGGTCTCCGACGTCGCGGGCGTGCTCGGCGGCCTGGTCACCAACCTCTCGGTGGTCGTGGTGCTGGCCGCCGCGCTGATCGTGGCCAGCTACTTCCTGCTCTGGCGCACGGTGTTCGGCCTGCGGCTGCGCTCCTGCGGTGAGAACCCGACCGCCGCCGAGTCGCTGGGCGTCAACGTCTACAAGTACAAGTACCTGGCGGTCATCGCCTCGGGCGCCTTCGCGGGCCTCGGCGGTGCGTACCTCTCGCTGGTCGCCTCGCACTTCTACAAGGACGGCCAGACCCTGGGCCGCGGCTTCATCGGCCTCGCGGCGATGATCTTCGGCAACTGGATGCCCGGTGGTCTCGCCATGGGCGCGGGCCTGTTCGGCTTCACCGACAGCCTCCAGCTGCGTGACCCGGAGTCGGTGCACGTGCTGATCCTGACCGTCGCGATCGCGATGGCGCTGCTCGCCCTGTGGCAGCTGTACCGCCGCAAGTTCACCGCAGCGGTGGTCTCCCTCGTGGTGGCCGGCGGCCTGGGTGCCTGGTACGCGCTGACCGACGAGGTGCAGCGTCCGCTGATCGTCGCCACGCCGTACGTGATCACCCTGGTGGTGCTCGCGCTGGCCTCCCAGCGACTGCGGATGCCCAAGGCCGACGGCCAGATCTACCGCAAGGGCCAGGGCAAGTGACGGCCTCCGTGCCGCCCCCGGCGGCGTCCGAGATCGACTGGGAGCGGCTGCGCGAGGCGGCTCGCGAGGCGATGGGCCGCGCGTACGCCCCGTACAGCAAGTTCCCGGTCGGCGCGGCGGCGCTGGTGGACGACGGCCGGCTGATCAGCGGCTGCAACGTGGAGAACGCCTCGTACGGGCTCGGGCTGTGCGCCGAGTGCGGGCTGGTGTCCGCGCTGCACGCCTCCGGCGGCGGCCGGCTGGTCGCCTTCACCTGCGTCGACGGCGCGGGCGAACTGCTGATGCCATGCGGGCGCTGCCGCCAGCTGCTGTACGAGCACGGCGGGCCCGGGCTGCTGGTCGAGCTGGCCTCCGGCGTGAAGCCGATGAGCGAGGTCCTGCCCGACGCGTTCGGGCCGGAGCGGCTCTAGCCTCGGCAATTGTTACGCGCGTAGAGTGTCGCGAGTGGGCCGGAATCCGGTCATCTCGCGGCACTCTACGCTTTTTGACGCATCTGAAACCCCTCTTGGAGCACGCATGGACGCCATCTCCGTCATCAGGACCAAGCGCGACCGCGGAGAGCTGAGCGACGCTCAGATCGACTGGGTCATCGACGCCTACACCCGTGGCGAGGTCGCCGACGAGCAGATGTCCGCGCTGGCCATGGCGATCCTGCTGAACGGCATGAAGCCGCACGAGATCAGCCGCTGGACCGACGCGATGATCCGCTCCGGCGTCCGGATGGACTTCTCCTCGCTCCCGCTGCCCACCAGCGACAAGCACTCCACCGGCGGCGTCGGCGACAAGATCACCCTCCCGCTCGCCCCGCTGGTCGCCGCCTGCGGCGCCGCCGTCCCGCAGCTGTCCGGCCGGGGCCTGGGCCACACCGGCGGCACCCTGGACAAGCTGGAGTCCATCCCCGGCTGGCGCGCCCTGCTCTCCAACGACGAGATGATGGACGTCCTGCGCGACGCCGGCGCCGTCATCTGCGCGGCCGGCGACGGCCTCGCCCCCGCCGACAAGAAGCTCTACGCGCTGCGCGACGTCACCGGCACCGTCGAGGCCATCCCGCTGATCGCCTCCTCGATCATGTCGAAGAAGATCGCCGAGGGCACCGGCGCGCTGGTGCTCGACGTCAAGGTCGGTTCCGGCGCCTTCATGAAGAACCTGGACGACGCCCGCGAACTCGCCCGCACCATGGTCGGCCTGGGCACCACCGCCGGGGTCAACACCGTCGCCCTGCTCACCGACATGTCCACCCCGCTCGGCCTCACCGCGGGCAACGCGCTGGAGGTCCGCGAGTCCGTCGAGGTGCTGGCCGGCGGCGGCCCCGCCGACGTCGTCGAACTCACCCTCGCCCTGGCCCGCGAGATGCTCGCCGCGGCCGGCGTGCACGGCAAGGACCCGGCCGACGCCCTGCGCGACGGCTCCGCGATGGACCACTGGCGCCGCATGATCGCCGCCCAGGGCGGCGACGTCGACGCCCCGCTCCCGGTCGCCCGCGAGCAGCACGTCATCCCCGCTCCCGCCTCCGGCGTGCTCACCGAGCTGGACGCCTACGCGATCGGCGTCTGCGCCTGGCGCCTGGGCGCCGGCCGGGCCCGCAAGGAGGACCCGGTCCAGGCCGGCGCCGGCGTCGAGATGCACGCCAAGCCCGGCGACACCGTCGTGGCCGGCCAGCCCCTGCTGACCCTCCACACCGACACCCCGGAGCGCTACGACTACGCCATCGAGGCCCTGAAGGGCGGCGTCACGGTCGCCCCGGAGGGCACGGCGTTCACCCCGAACCCGATCGTCCTCGACCGCATCGCCTGACATCGGTCATGACCGAGCCGCCCGCCGGTGCACCGGCGGGCGGCTCCGCGTTTTCGCCGGACTTCAGGCGTAGGTGAGCAGCCCGCCGGTGTCGAGGGTCCAGGGGCCGACCGTGATCGTGTCGCCGAAGTCGAACTTCTCACGGGACTCGTAGCCCGATTCGGAGTGCACGATGCCGGTGCCGGTGCGGGGATCGACGATCAGGTAGAACGGGATGCCCATGGCCGAGTAGTCGCGGACCTTGTTGTGGTAGTCGTTCTCGGGGTTGGAGGCGGAGACGATCTCCACCACGAGCAGGACCTCGTGCGGGAGAACCGCTCGCTGCTCCCCCTCCAAGGTCGCCTCGGGGAAGACCATCAGATCCGGGTTGCGCAGCTGACCGAGTCCGGCATCCTGCAGGTCCGCACCGTGGTAGGCGATGTGACCCGGGTGAGTGGACGGCAGCTGGGCGTTGAGCTGTCGGGCGATGCGCAGCACGGCGAGCTCGTGGCGCTTCACCGGCGACATCATCATGATGATCTGACCGTCGGCGATCTCGACCTTCCCTACCCCCGGCACCTTCGGCAGCTGATCCGCGATCTCAAGCAGCCTGGTGTACGTAGCAGGATCGACGCTCATACCCCCGAGTGTATCGGCGGAGTCTGTCAAGCGTCCGCGACCGCTCGCCTCGTGCTATGCGCCTGGTGGGTGGCGTACAGGGTGACGGCGGCGGCGAGGGTCATGGCGGTGAGGCCGACGGTGGCGGCGCCGGGCCAGCCGGTGGCGTGGTAGGCGTCGGCGCCGAGGGCGCCGCCGAGGCTGTTGCCGAGGTAGTAGGCGATCAGGTAGAGGGCGGAGGCCTGGGCGCGGCCCTCGGTGGCGGTGCGGCTGACGGCGGACGAGGCGGTGGCGTGGCCGGCGAAGAAGCCGGCGGTGATCAGCACCAGGCCGAGCAGTGCGCAGAGGAGTGAGTCGGCGAGCGAGAGCAGCAGGCCGGCGGCGGTGACGCCGATGGCGACGTAGAGGGCGCCGCGGCGGCCGAGGCGGCCGGAGAGACGGCCGGCCGCGGCGGAGGTGCCGGTGCCGACCAGGTAGACCACGAAGATCGAGGCGGCGACCGACTCCGGCAGGTGGAAGGGCGCGCCGATCAGCCGGTAGCCGACGGTGTTGTAGACCGCGCCGAACACCGCCATGAACAGCATCGCGAGCGCGTACAGCCGCACCAGCAGTGGGTTGCGCAGGTGCCGGCCGACGGTGCGGGCGAGGGCGCGGGCGTCCACCGGGGCCGGGGTGAAGTGCCGGGCGGCGGGGATCAGCAGCCGGAAGGCGAGCGCGGCGAGCAGCGCGAGGGCGGCGGAGGCGGCCAGGCCCCAGCGCCAGCCGAGGGCGGCGGCGGTCCAGCCGGAGACGAGCCGGCCGCCCATGCCGCCGATGCTGTTGCCGGCCACGTACAGGCCCATCGCGGAGGCCAGCGCGCTGGGGTGGACCTCCTCGGCGAGGTAGGCCATCGCGGTGGCGGGGAGTCCGGCGAGGGCGGCGCCCTGGAGGACGCGCAGCACGACGAGGGTGGTGAGGCCGGGGGCGAAGGGCAGCGCGACGGCGAGGGCGGAGGCGGCGAGGACGGAGGCCGTCATCACCGCGGTGCGGCCGTACCGGTCGGAGAGCGCGCTGGCGGGGAGCAGTCCGACGGCGAGGCCGAGGGTGGCGGCGGAGGCCGTCCAGCTGGCCTGGCCGGGGGTGAGGTCGAGGTCGGCCGAGAGGACCGGCAGCAGGCCCTGGGTGGAGTAGAGCAGGACGAAGGTGGCGACCCCGGCGGCGAACAGGGCGAGGATGGCGCGGCGGAAGTCGGGCCGGCCGGGGCGGTGGCGGTCGTCCTGGTCGGGGGTACGGGCGGGGGAGGCATCCGGGGCGGGCGCGGATGCCCTGGTATCGGCGGGCTGCATGGCTTCGACGGTAGGCCGGTGCGCTTGATGCGTCCAATGCATGAAGAGTGGATGATCGATGCACTGGTGTATGAGTCGAGGTGAGGCGGGATGACCGTGGCGGAACTGCCGGACGGAACGGAGCAGCGGTACCGGGCGGCCGAGTTGGGGCCGGAGGAGCCGGCCGTCCGGCTGGCGCCCAGGCTGGCGCAGTTCGCCGCGGTGGCCCGGCTGGAGCACGTGACCCAGGCGGCGGCGCTGCTCGGGGTGCCGCAGCCGACGCTGTCGCGCGCGGTGGCCCGGCTGGAGGAGGAGCTGGGGGTGGACCTGCTGGCCCGTCAGGGCCGGACGGTGCGGCTGACCAGGGCGGGCCGGCTGCTGCTGGCCTCGGTGGAGCGGGCGTTGGCGGAGCTGGAGCGCGGTGCGGAGGCGGCCCGGGCGGAGGCGGACCCGGCGGTGGGGCGGGTGGCCTTCGGCTTCCTGCACACGATGGGTCCGGACGCCGTCCCGGCGCTGCTGCGCGGCTTCCGGGCGGCGCACCCGCAGGTGCGGTTCCAGCTGGTGCAGGACTACGGCATGGCGATGCTGGAGCGGTTGCGGGCGGGCGAGTTGGACCTGTGCCTGGTCGCGCCGCTGCCGGACGACCCGGCCTTCACCGTCCGTCCGCTGGACGAGCAGCGGCTGCACCTGGCCGTCCCGGCGGACCACCGGCTGGCCGGCCGGCGGCGGATCCGGCTGGCGGAGGTGGCCGAGGAGCCGTTCGTCGGGCTGGAGGACGGGTACGGGCTGCGCGTGATCACGGACGGCTTCTGCGCGCAGGCCGGGTTCGTGCCCCGGCTGGCCTTCGAGGGGGAGGAGGCCGAGACCCTGCGCGGGCTGGTGGCGGCCGGGCTGGGGGTGGCGCTGCTGCCGCCGGCGCTGGTGCCGCGGCCCGGGGTGGTGGAGCTGGAGGTGACGGCGCCGCGGACCCGCCGGGCGATCGGTCTGGCCTGGGCGGCGGGGCGTCCGCTGACGCCGCCGGTGGCGGCGTTCCGAGACTTCGTGCTGTCCCGGCGGGGGCGGCTGCTGCACCACGACTGAACGGCCCGGACCGTACTCGGACCACCGCGGCCGGGCCGTCGCGGCCGGGGGGCCGGCGAATCCGGGGCTTTGGTGGATCCTATGGACCGGGCGGAGGAATTCCCGGTGCACTTTGGACCATTCGGTGGTGCTCCCGGTGGTGGGTCTACGCGCGTAGGGGCTATATTTCCGCAATGGAGAAGCAGATCCCCGTCACCACCGCGGGCACCGGCCCGCGCATTCCCACCCCCGACCAGATCCGGCGCGCGCCGAAGGTCCTGCTGCACGACCACCTCGACGGCGGGCTGCGCCCCGAGACCATCGTCGAGCTCGCCGCCGCGACCGGCTACGAGGGGCTCCCGACCACCGACGCCAAGGAACTCGGCGAGTGGTTCCGCGAGGCCGCCGACTCCGGCTCGCTGGTCCGCTACCTGGAGACCTTCGCGCACACCTGCGCCGTCATGCAGACCCGCGAGTCCCTGATCAAGGTCGCCGCCGACTGCGCCGAGGACCTGGCCGCCGACGGCGTCGTGTACGCCGAGGTCCGCTACGCCCCCGAGCAGCACCTGGAGGGCGGCCTGTCCCTGGACGAGGTCGTCGAGGCCGTCCAGGAGGGCTTCCGCCTCGGTGAGTCCAACGCCCGCGCGGCCGGCCACCGGATCCGCGTCGGCACCCTGATCACCGCGATGCGGCACGCCGCCCGCTCGCAGGAGATCGCCGAGCTGGCGAACCGTCACCGCGACCAGGGCGTCGTCGGCTTCGACATCGCGGGCGCCGAGGCCGGCTACCCCCCCACCCGCCACCAGGCCGCCTTCGACTACCTCAAGGGCGAGAACAACCACTTCACCATCCACGCGGGCGAGGCCTTCGGCCTGCCGTCGATCTGGGAGGCCCTGCAGTGCTGCGGCGCCGACCGGCTCGGCCACGGCGTGCGGATCGTGGACGACATCACGGTGAACGAGGACGGCAGCGTCGAGCTGGGCCGGCTGGCCGCGTACGTGCGCGACAAGCGCATCCCGCTGGAGATGTGCCCGACCTCCAACCTCCAGACGGCGGCGGCCACTTCGTACGCCGAGCACCCGATCGGGCTGCTCAGCCGGCTGAAGTTCCGGGTCACCGTGAACACCGACAACCGGCTGATGAGCGGCACCAGCATGAGCCAGGAGTTCGGGCACCTGGTGGACGCCTTCGGTTACACGCTGGGCGACATGGAGTGGTTCACGGTGAACGCGATGAAGTCCGCGTTCCTGCCCTTCGACGAGCGGCTGGCGATGATCAGCGACGTGATCAAGCCGGGCTACGCCGAGCTCAAGGCGGAGTGGCTGTTCAGCGCGGGTGCCGGCGGCCGCTGAGCCCGGGCCGCCCCGCGGTCGGATGAACGCGACTTCCGGGCAAGGAAATTGGCGTTCATCCGACTACTCACTCGGGTGAGTGAACGCCCTTTGGTTCTCGCGCGACCCTGTCACTACGGTGTGCCAGTCATTGCTGACAGGTCGTGGCGACGGTCGCCCGTCCGCCGCCCCGCGCGATGTCGGCCACCGACGAAGACTCAAGGGGACGAACCATGAAGCAGGCTCTCAAGGCCGCCGGCACCGCGGCGCTCGGCATCGCCATCGCGGCGGTCGGCGCAGGCACCGCCTCCGCGGCGACCGGCCAGGCGGCCGGCGGCCTCGGGCTGCCCACCGGCGCGGTGACGAACCCCGCGGTGACCGGTGCGGTCACCGACACCGCCGCCAAGCTGCCCGGCGGCGACAAGGTCGCCGGCACCCTCGGCACCCTGGCCCCGACCGCCGGTCAGGCCGCCCCCGCGCCCGCCGCCGACGCCGCCCCGATCGCCGGTGTCACCCAGCAGCGCGCCGGTGCGCTCCCGGGTGTCCCCGGCCTGGACAAGACCCCGGTCGGTGGGCTGGCCGGCGCCCTGCCGGGCCTGCCGCTGGGCTGATCCGCCCGCACCGCACGACGACGGGCCGCCCGCCCCCGGAGGAAACCCCGGGAGCGGGCGGCCCGTCGCCATGCCCGCCCGTACGGCCTCACGGCTCCTGGGGGAGCAGCACCCACAGCGCGAGGTAGACCAGGAACTGTGGGCCGGGCAGCAGGCAGGACAGCAGGAAGATCAGGCGGACGGTCCACGGGGTGAGGCCGAAGCGCTCGGCGATCCCGGCGCAGACACCGGCGATGACACGGTTGTGACGGGGGCGGGCGAGGCGCGCGCTCATGGGGACTCCTTGGGCCGGCGGCCCGGCCGGGCGGTCCGGCGGGCGTACTTCCATGCTCCGCCGTCGCGGGCCCGAAAGCCTCCGCCCCCCAGGCGATCCTCGACCCTGCCCACTCACCGGGAAGACGGAGGCCCGAATCGGGGTCGCCCTCAGGGTCACCCTGAGAGCGAAGATCCCGCGAGCCCGCGGCGAATGTCCATCCGGAGTTTCCCGAGGAGGGAAAACCCGGTCGCGCAGTGGTGCGGCGCCGGCGATATGATTCCGCGGTCGCTGATGGTGGGGGGCATTCCGGCGGCGCCTTCACGGCCTCAATAGGCCCCTCACGCCTGCGATTTCGCACCTTTATCGGGCTACGCCCGAATTCTCCCGTGAGGTTCCGTTGCGCAATCAGCCCCGCAGACTCCTCGCCGCGGCCGCCGCTGCCGCCCTGGCCTCCGGCGTCGCCCTGGCCTCGGCCCCGGCCGCCCTCGCGGCCCCGACGGCCGGCCCGACGGCTCCCACCCCCGGCCCGCACGGCTGGGCCTCGCCGGTCGTGATCACCACGAGCGGCTTCCCGACCACGGTCAGGGCGGGCACCTCGGTCGAGTTCACCTCGACCCTCAAGAACACCGCCGACCACCAGATGGACGTGACGACCGACTTCGGCGTCGCGGCGGCCGGCAGCGGCCTCAAGCAGAGCCAGCTCAAGCTGGAGTACCAGCGCCCCGGCGGCGCGCAGTGGCAGGACGCCAGGACGGACAACACCGGAACCGGCGGAGTCTGGGCGCTGGACGAGTTCGCCACCCAGCTGCACCTGGCGGCCGGCGCCGAAGCCACCTACCGGCTGCGGCTGACCTTCACCGCCGACGCCGCCCCCGGCTCGGCCGGCGCGGCCCTCAGCGCGGTGGCCTCGGACCCGACCCTGCCCCCGGAGCAGCGCACCACCCGGGCCTCCGGCGGCACCCCGAACTTCACCATCGAGAGCAGCACCCCGACCACCCCGGCCCCGGTCGGGCTCCCGGACGTGAAGATCGAGGGCCTGCCCGCCTCCTTCACCGCCGGTGGTGAGGCGAAGCCGTTCAAGGCCGTCTACGGCAACCACACCGGCACCGACCTCCGGGTCGTCCCGGCGATCGTGTTCCAGGGCGAGGGCATGATCCGCGCGGACATGGTCAGGCTCGAGTTCCAGACCCGGACGGGCGAGTGGATCGCCGGGACCCCGGAATGGCACGACCTCCCCGGCACCCAGCTGGACGTCGAACTGCGCAGCGGCAACAAGGACGCCGACGTCATCGCGCTGCCGAACGGCGAGACCCGTACGGTCAACCTGCGGCTCGCCTGGACCAAGGACGCCCCCGCGGCGGCCGAGTCGGTGTTCGCCGACGGGTACAGCCTGGCCGGCCCGGGCGGGACCGAGCGCGGCACCTCCAGCCCGAAGGCCGACTTCAGGATCGAGGCCGCCGCGGGCGCTACCGGCACCCCGGCTCCGGCTCCGTCCACCACCGCCCCGGTCACCCCGGTCACCACCGACCGGTCCACCGTCGCCGCCGTCCCGGCCGCGCAGGTGACCACCGCTGCGCCGAGCCCGGCCGCCGACACCGCGCAGACCACCCGCACCGTGCAGGCCGCCGCGGCCCCGCCCGCCGCCGCCGAGACCGGGCTGGCCTCCACCGGCGGCGGTTCCTCGTCCGCCCCGATGGCGATCACCGGCGCGACCGCCATCGCCCTCGGCGTCGGCATCCTGGTCGTGGCGCGCCGCCGCAAGGGCGCGCAGGGCGCCGGGAACTGACCCCGGACAGCAGGAGGCCCGTCCGTCCCCGTTCGAAGGCGGGGGCGGACGGGCCGTCCGGTGTTCCGGGGCTCAGCCGGCCGGCTGCTGCGGCGGCTGCGGCGGGGCGGGCTGGGCGTACGGGTTGTCCGCCACCGGCTGGGCCGGCGCGCCCGGCTGGTACGGCACGGCACCCTGCGGCGGCACCGGCTGGCCGGGCTGACCGAGCTGGCCGGGCTGGCCCGGCTGCGGCGCGTTCGGGTTGAACGTGGCCGCGTTGGGGTTGTACGCCGCGTTGGGGTTGTACGGCGCGTTCGGGTTGAACGCCCCGGCCGGCGGGGTCGGCTGGTTCTTCGCGTTGCTGCGCTCGACGACGGCCTTCACCGTGGCGACGATCATCGCGACCGGCAGGATCAGCGCCTGGAAGAAGATCCGGTAGGTGCCGCCCTCGAAGACGAACGCGAGGTAGTAGGCGTACCCGGCGAACGCGAGGCCGACCACGACGTTGAGGATGCGCAGGCCGACCTTCAGCCCGGCGAGCGGCAGCACGCCGAGGACCACCATGATGACGCCGCTGAGCGCCAGCAGGACGACGTACCAGGAGAAAACGGGTTCGGCGCTGAAGTCGAGATTGTTCAAGGGGGTTTCCTGTGGGAGGAGAAAAACGACGGGAACCGTCCGGGGACGAGAGCGCACAGTACTGGAGGCGACCGACATCCGTCGTCGCCTTTTCATCACGGTGTCGTTGCGCTGTGTCGGAGCCGCGCCGGAACGGTAATTGACGAGGTGGGAAATGACTGGCCATGAGGTGCTGCGGGTCTTCTGCGGACCGGACGGGCGGCACGGCAATGAGCTCGGCGTGGTGCGCGACGGCGCCGCCCTGCCGGAGCGGGCGGACCGGCAGGCCTTCGCCCGCGAACTCGGCTTCAGCGAGACGGTGTTCGTCGACGACCCGGAGCGCGGGGAGATCGACATCTACACCCCCGGCGTGCGCCTGCCCTTCGCCGGCCACCCGTGCGTGGGCGCCGCCTGGCTGCTCGGCGCGGACCGGCTGGTCACCGCGGCCGGTGTGGTGACGGTGCGGCGCGAGGGCGGGCTGACCCTGATCGGGGCCCGGCCCGAGTGGGCCCCGGGGCGCACCCTGCGGCAGTACGGCTCGGCGGCCGAGGTGGAGGCGCTGGAGGTGCCGCCGCCGGGGGAGTGGATCTACGCCTGGGCCTGGCAGGACGAGGCGGCCGGCACGGTCCGGGCGCGGGCCTTCCCCGGCCGGGGCGACGGGATCGACGAGGACGAGGCGACCGGCGCGGCGGCCCTGCTGCTGGCCGCGCGGCTCGGGCGGGCGCTGACGATCACCCAGGGCCGGGGTTCGCAGCTGCTGGCCGGCCCGCGTCCGGACGGGCTGGTGGAGGTCGGCGGCCGGGTGGAGGCGGCGCCGGGTCAGCGGACGGGCGGGGTCGGTTCCGCGTAGGCGCGCGGACGGGCCGCGGGCGCGACCGTCACCGTCGGGGTGACGGTCGCGGCCACCGCCGGGACGGTCAGGACGGCGATCCGCGGGGTCCGGGGCTTGGCGCGGTGGTCCCGCAGCAGTCGGCGCAGGCCGGGGACGAGGGCGAGGTGGGTGATCATCACGCCGAGCACGGCGAACAGTATGTGGTCCACGTTGAGCACGTGCCCGGGCGTCCAGGAGGAGAGGAACTCCAGACCGGTCGCCAGCAGGGCGGAGGCACCGGTGGTGCGCAGGAAGGACGGCAGCCAGGGGGCCCGGAGCCGGCCGCCGGCCAGCGGGAGCAGCAGGCCCAGCGGGGCGAGCAGCAGGAACTCGCCGACCACCTGCCAGGCGGTGGAGGAGCGGAGCGAGGCCAGCGGCGTCAGGTTGGCGTCGTACACCCAGGCCACCGGCAGCGGTCTGAGCACCAGCCAGAGCGCCAGCGTCAGGTGGAGGGCCAGGCCCGCCACTCCTGCCAGCCGGAAGGGACGGTGGACGCCCGCCGCCGGCCTGGTCTCGGTCCGTGCGCCGGAACGCTCGTCGCGTGTCCTGGTGCCATCTCGCTGCACGGGGGGAAGGACGTGGGCCGGTGGCGCGGCGGTTCCACACCCGGGCGTGAACATTCCGGGCCGCGCCCCGTTCCCCCCGTCCCAGCGGCCCGGCTGGCCGCGCCTACCGGCAGGGCGAGGCCGTCGGCACCGCGCTGAAGGCGTTGTCCGGCGGCGGTGAGCCCGGTGCCACCGGGGTGGGCGAGGGGCTCGGGCTCGCACTCGTCTTGGCCGCGCCGCGGGCCGGGGTGGCGGTCGGGGCTGGTCCGGGCGGGGTGGCCAGCGCGGTCGGTATGTGCGGGGCGCTCGGGCAGGCCGTCCGGCTGGCGGGCGCGCCGGCGTCGACCGGCACGGCGGTCGGCCGGATGCCGCAGCCGGTGGCCAGCGCGAGCAGCAGCAGTGCGCCGGCGGTGCGGCGCAGGGTGGTGCGGGTGGGGGAGGTCACATGGCGTCCTTGTGCTCGTCGTCGCCGGCCTGGCCGCGCGCGGCCCCGCCCGCGGACGGCGGCGGCTGGGTCAGCGGCAGGGTCAGGGTGAACACCGCGCCGACCTCCCCGTTCGCCGCCGTGATCGTCCCCCCGTGGATCTGGGCGTTGGCCATCGCGATGGACAGCCCCAGACCGCTGCCCTCCGAGCGGGCCCGCCCGCGGTCGGCCTTGTAGAAGCGGTCGAAGACGTGCGGCAGCACGTCCTCGGGGATGCCGGGGCCGCTGTCGGAGACCTCGACCACGACCGAGTCGTCGGTCTGCCGGACCTTGACCCGCACCGGCGAGCCGCCGTGCTTGAGGGCGTTGCCGATCAGGTTGGCGAAGACCACGTCGAGCCGGCGCGGGTCGACCACGGCCAGGATGCCGCGCGGGGCGTCCAGTTCGACCGCGTCGTACCAGGCCCGGCCGTCGATGCAGGACATGATCAGGTCGGCGACGTCCACCTCGTCGGCGACCAGCCTGGCGGTGCCGGCGTCGAAGCGGGTGACCTCCATCAGGTTCTCCACCAGGTCGGACAGCCGCCGGGTCTCGCTCACCACGAGCCGGACGGCCGGCTCGATCATCGGGTCCAGCGACTCGGCCTCGTCCTCCAGGATGTCGGTCACCGCGGTCATCGCGGTCAGCGGGGTGCGCAGCTCGTGCGACATGTCGGCGACGAACCGCCGGCTCTGCGCCTCGCGCGCGCTCAGCTCCTCGACCTGTTCGTGCAGCGATTCCGCGGCCCGGTTGAAGGTCCGTGCGAGGTCGGCGAGTTCGTCCGAGCCGTCGACCTCCAGCCGGGTGTCCAGGTGGCCCTCGCCGAGCCGCTTGGCGGCCTCGCCGAGCCGCTTGACCGGCCGCAGCACGGTCGCCGAGGCGGCCTGGGCGAGCAGGGCCGAGCCGATCAGCGCGAGCAGGGTCGCGATGGCCAGCGACCAGCCGAGCGTGTTGAGGTCGGCCCGCTCGTTCTCCAGCGACTTGAACATGTACGCCGTCGGCCCGTTCGGCACCACCTTGGTGCCGCCGATCACGAACGGGCGACCCGCCAGGTTCTGCCGCTGCCAGTACAGGTGGTACGGGTACGGGTTGTTCTCGGTGACCTCGCGCGGCTTGGCGACGGTGGACTGCAGCGGCGCCGGGACGTCGGCCAGGGTGAACTTCGCCGGGTCGGAGGAGGCCGGGCACTCGGGGTGCGCCGGGTCGACCACGACCACGTCGTAACTCAGCCCGGAGCTCGCCACGTTGGAGGCCAGCGTGGCGAGTTCCGGACAGCTGGCGTTCAGCGGCAGGTCGGAGACGTTGCGGCTGAGCGAGACCCGGAAGTCGTTCAGCGCGGTGTCCTGGGCGCGCTTGAGCACCGCGTCGCGGTTCAGCCAGTACGCGATGCCGGAGGCCGAGACGGCGGCGAGCAGCGCGACGGCCGCGAACACCGCGATCAGCCGCACCCGCAGGGAGCGCAGCCGCCGCCACGGGCCGGACGGGAACCGCCGGGCAGTCTGCTGATGGTCAGTCACAAGAGCCTGTCGTGTGCGGGAGTTCGGGGACGAAGCCGGGAGCGGGCCGGGGTCAGGAGGGCGGGTCCAGCCGGTAACCCACGCCCCGGACGGTGCGGATCAGGGTCGGCGCGGACGGCACGTCCTCGACCTTGGCCCGCAGCCGCTGCACACAGGCGTCGACCAGGCGGGAGTCGCCGAGGTAGTCGTGCTCCCAGACCAGCCGCAGCAGCTGCTGGCGGGAGAGCGCCTGGCCGGGGCGGCGGCTGAGTTCCAGCAGCAGCCGCAGCTCGGTCGGGGTGAGCTGGAGGTCCTGGCCGTCCTTGGTGACGGTCATCGCGGCCCGGTCGATCACCACGCTTCCGTAGGCGGAGGAGTCCGAGCTCTCCCGCTCGCCGCGCCGCAGCACGGCGCGGATCCGGGCGTCCAGCACGCGTGGCTGGACCGGCTTCACCACGTAGTCGTCGGCGCCGGACTCCAGCCCCACCACCACGTCGATGTCGTCCGAGCGCGCGGTGAGCAGGATGATCGGCAGCTGGTCGGTGCGGCGGATCCGACGGCAGACCTCGAAGCCGTCGATCCCGGGCAGCATGACGTCCAGCACGATCAGGTCGGGCCGCTGCTCCTTGAAGAGCCTCAGTCCGTCTTCGCCGGAGGCGGCGGTGGCCACACGGTGGCCCTGGCGGGTGAGGGCGAGTTCGAGGCCGGTCCGGATGGCGTCGTCGTCCTCGATCAGTAGGAGGAAAGGCACGGCCCCATTTTGGCCCACCGGAAGCGCTGAATCACCCCCCGGACCGGTCACTGACCGTATGGGAACCGGAAGGACGGCCACCGGCGTCCGGTACGGAGGGAGATGGAACGGGACGAAGGGCCCACCCCTGTGACACCCCTGTGACAGTCGGCGGACAGCGCCATCACAACCGGCGGGCAGGATTTTCCATGTCGCCGCAGGACAGCGGGCCGCAAGGGCCGGCTGGAGGGCGGCAACAGGAACCGCTCGTACCGAACCAAGGGGGCGCACGATGAACGCCATGCTTCAGACCCGGACCAACCCGGCTGTCCGCACCGCGCGTTCCGCAGCGACCACCCACCGGACCCGGTACGAGATCAGGACCGACGAGAACTCCGGTGCCGTGACCGTACGGGGGTGCGCGCACAGCACCGGTGGAAACCCTGTCGCCCGCCGGGTGAGCGGCGGCGGCAGGACGGGGGAGCTGTACGGGATCGGCCGACCGGGGAGTGCGGCCGACTCCGCCACCACCCTCACGCTGCGGGGGATCCTCCCCGTCCGCGTCGAGGGTACGGACGCCCGGGGGGGCGACCGGGGGAACAACGGCCTGCGGACGGTCGGTTCGGGGGAACCGACCGGCCGCGAGGCCGCCGGTGCGACGCTGCTGCGGCTGAACCCCGCACCGGCCCGCACCACCGAGGCGGGACAGGGAGACGCGCAGGGGGAGCACCCGGCCGTCGCGGAGGACCACATCACGGAGTTCACCGCGTACGTGCGCGAGCGCCGCGCCTCCCTGTACGCCACGGCGTACCACCTCACCGGTGACCGCTACGAGGCCGAGGACCTGCTGCAGAGCGCGCTCTTCAGCACCTACCGCGCCTGGGGCCGGATCACCGACAAGGCCGCGGTCGGGGGCTACCTCCGCCGCACCATGACCAACCTGCACATCTCCGCCTGGCGGCGCCGCAAGGTCAACGAGTACCCGACCGAGGAGCTGCCGGAGACGGCCGGCGACACCGACGCGATGGGCGGCACCGAGCTGCGCGCCGTGCTCTGGCAGGCGCTGGCGAAGCTGCCGGAGAACCAGCGGACCATGCTGGTGCTGCGGTACTACGAGGGCAAGACCGACCCGGAGATCGCCGACGTGCTGGGGATCAGCGTCGGTACGGTCAAGAGCAGCATCTGGCGCGCGCTGCGCCGGCTGCGCGACGACGAGCACCTGAACAAGTCGGGCGACACCGCCCGGGCGTTCGGCGAGCTGGTCGCGTAGGGATCGGGGACAGGACTCCCGTCGGGGGACGGGTAGCGGACGGTTACGGTTCGGGGGCGCCGGCTCGGGGGAGCGGTGTCCGTGGGGAGCCGACGCCGTTCGGAAGGCGACGGGCCCGGTGCGGGGGAGACGCACCGGGCCCGTCGTCGTTCGTCCGTTCCGGGGCGGCTCGGAGCGCCGACGGCTCAGACCGCCGACAGCTCCCGCGGACCGGCCGCCGCGCGGACCCGCCGCTCGGCCTCCGCCCCGGTGCACGGGTGGGAGCCCAGCTCGACCTGCCGCCCGACGATGGCCCGCTCGGCCCGCATCAGCCGCAGGCCCCGGCGCAGCAGCACCGGCAGCGACTTGCGGCCCTCGCGGACGTCCCGGCGCAGCCGGCGCCAGGCCGTGGTGAGCGCGCCGTTGCGCAGGCACAGGGCGTCGCCGAGCAGGCCCTCGGCCGCGCAGGCGGTGACGATCTCGGCGGCGAAGATGCCCTCGGCGATGAACGCGGTCGCGCCGGCCAGGTCCAGGGTGCGGGTGGAGATCCGGCCGTTGTCCGGGATCGAGTACACCGGCACCTCGGTGCGCCCGTGCCCGTGGAGCGCGCGGATGGCGGCGACGGCCTGGTCGCGGTGCCAGGCGAGCGGGGAGTCCCAGTCGACGGCGCCGTCGGGCAGCCGGGGGAGGGTGGGGTCGTCCCCGTCCTTGTAGAAGTCGTCCAGCTGGAGCACCGGCAGGCCGCTGCGTTCGGCCAGCGAGGACTTCCCCGATCCGGAGGGCCCGGAGAGCAGGATCACCCGGGCGTGGGCTGTCGGCGCGGGATTCATGGGGGAGTCACTCACGGGACACCAGTCTGACGCATCCGGGCCGGTTGCCGAAACCGGTCGGCTCACACCTGCTGGGATTCGGGGTCGGCGAGGGCGACGTGGATCACCGGCAGGTAGCGGCTGTCGGCCTGGAGGTACACCGGGCGGCCGCCGCCGGGCGGCTGGTAGCCGGTGGCGGCCCAGTCCTGGGAGTGCCAGGTGTCGGGCTCGGGCTCGTGGAAGGTGCCCCCGGTGGGCAGTTCGACCGGGCCGGCCCCACTGGTGCGGAAGGTGACCGTGGCGGCACCCGGGGTGATGGCCAACTTCCCGTTGACGTAGGCGCGTTGCCAGCCGGGCCGGTCGGACCGGGCGGAACAGGGCACCCGGACGGCCTTTCCGGCGGCCAGCCGCCGGCGGACCCGGGCCACGTGCCACCTGCGGACGAACCCGTCCGCGAGCAGCGGCATCAGCTCGGCGATCAACTCTCCCACGGCGCCCCCTCGGTGGTGTCGGTACCGGGAATTCTGGTCCGGACGCACACGCACGGCGAGCGCCGAAAGTCGGCGGGCACGGTGACGAAAGTCGACGGACCCGCGCCAGGGGGGGAGAGGCGCGGGTCCGTCCAATGACCGTCCGGGCCCTGGGGGGGAGAGGGCACTGGGGACGGCCAGTCTGTGGAGTTGTGACGCGGGTTCGACGGAGGGTCAGATCCCCATCGGGTGCCAGACCGTCTTCGTCTCCAGGAAGGAGAGTAGCCGGTCGGTACCGGGCGCATCGGTCCAGTCCCGGGCGAACGGGTCCAGCTCCGGACGGACCACCCGCTTGAGGGTATCCGCGGCGGCGGCCTCCAGGGCGGCCGCCGCGCCGGGGCCGTCGGCGGCGATCGCGCCGGTGAGGTCCAGCGCGTTGACGTCCTGGTGCGAGGCCAGGGTGGGGGCGATGTCCGCGGTCCGGCCCGAGATGATGTTGACCACGCCGCCGGGGACGTCCGAGGTGGCCAGCACCTCGCCCAGGGACAGCGCGGGCAGCGGGGCGTCCGCGGCGGCCGCGACCACGACCGTGTTGCCGGTGGCGATCGCCGGGGCGATCACCGAGACCAGGCCGAGCAGCGAGTGCCCGTACCCGGCCTGCGGGGCGACGATCCCGACCACGCCGGTCGGCTCCGGGGTGGAGAGGTTGAAGTACGGCCCGGCCACCGGGTTGGCGCCGCCCGCGATCTGGGCGACCTTGTCCGTCCAGCCCGCGTACCAGACCCAGCGGTCGATCGCGGCGTCCACCAGCGCGGCGGCCTTCTTCGGGCCGATGCGCTCGGAGAGGGACACCTCGGCGGCGAACTGCTCGCGCCGGCCCTGGAGCATCTCGGCCACCCGGTACAGCACCTGGCCGCGGTTGTACGCGGTGGTGCCGGCCCAGCCCTTGACCGCCGCGCGGGCGGCCAGGACGGCGTCCCGGGCGTCCTTGCGGGTGCCCAGCGGGGCGTTGGCGATCCACTCGCCCTTTGCGTCGGTCACCTCGTACACCCGCCCGCTCTCGGAGCGCGGGAACTTCCCGCCGACGTACAGCTTGTAGGTCTTGAGGACGTCAAGACGCGCGAAGGTCGTGTCAGACATCTCGGGCCTCGACATTCAGGTAGGACTCCAGACCGTGGCGGCCACCTTCGCGGCCGTAACCCGACTCCTTGTAGCCGCCGAACGGCGAGGTCGGGTCGAACTTGTTGAAGGTGTTGGCCCAGACCACGCCGGCCTTGAGCCGGTTGGCCATCCAGAGGATGCGCGAGCCCTTCTCCGTCCAGACGCCGGCGGAGAGGCCGTACGGGGTGTTGTTGGCCTTCTGGACCGCCTCTTCGGGGGTGCGGAAGGTCAGCACCGACAGCACCGGGCCGAAGATCTCCTCCTGGGCGATCCGGTGGGCCTGGCTGACGCCGGTGAACAGGGTCGGCTTGAACCAGAAGCCGGTGCCCGGGAGTTCGCACTCCGGCGACCAGCGGTCCGCGCCCTCGGCCTCGCCGGCGTCGGTCAGCTCGGTGATCCGGGCCAGCTGGGCGGCCGAGTTGATCGCACCGATGTCGGTGTTCTTGTCCAGCGGGTCGCCGACCCGCAGGGTGGCCATCCGGCGCTTCAGGGCGTCCAGCACCTCGTCCTGGACGGACTCCTGGACCAGCAGGCGCGAACCGGCGCAGCAGACGTGGCCCTGGTTGAAGAAGATGCCGTTGACGATGCCCTCGACCGCCTGGTCGATCGGCGCGTCGTCGAAGACGATGTTGGCGGCCTTGCCGCCCAGCTCCAGCGACAGCTTCTTGCGGCTGCCGGCCAGCTGCTTGGCGATCGCCCGGCCGACCGGGGTGGAGCCGGTGAAGGCGACCTTGTTGACGTCCGGGTGCGCGGTGAGCGCGGCGCCGGTGCGGCCGTCGCCGGTGACGATGTTGACGACGCCCTTCGGCAGACCGGCCTGGCGGCAGATCTCGGCGAAGCGCAGCGCGGTCAGCGGGGTGGTCTCGGCCGGCTTCAGGACGACCGTGTTGCCGGTCGCCAGCGCGGGCGCGATCTTCCACGCCAGCATCATCAGCGGGAAGTTCCACGGGATGACCTGGCCGGCCACGCCCAGCGGGCGCGGGTTGGCGCCGAAGCCGGCGTAGTCCAGCTTGTCCGCCCAGCCCGCGTAGTAGAAGAACCACGCGGCGACGGTCGGGATGTCGAAGTCGCGGGTCTCGCGGATCGGCTTGCCGTTGTCCATCGACTCCAGCACGGCCAGCTCGCGGGCGCGCTCCTGGATGATCCGGGCGATCCGGAACAGGTACTTGGCGCGCTCGCTGCCCGGCAGCGCCGACCAGTCGGCGAAGGCCTTGCGGGCGGCGGCGACGGCGCGGTCCACGTCCTCGTCGGTGCCCTGGGCGAACTCGGCGAGCACCTGCTCGGTGGCCGGGTTGACCGTCTTCAGGGCCTCGCTGCCGGAGGAGTCGACGAACTGGCCGCCGATGAAGTGGCCGTACGAGGTGGCGATGTCGCCCGCGGCGGCGGGGGACTCCGGGGCCGGGGCGTAGCTGAAGAGGCCTCCGGCGGGCTTGGCCGCGGGCTCCTCGATGTACTTCTTCTTGGCCATGGTGATCAGTCCACCGTCACGTAGTCGGGGCCGGAGTAGCGGCCGGTGGCGAGCTTCTGGCGCTGCATCAGCAGGTCGTTGAGCAGGCTGGAGGCACCGAAGCGGAACCAGTGCGGGGTCAGCCAGTCGTCGCCGAGCGTCTCGTTGACCATCACCAGGTACTTCATGGCGTCCTTGGTGGTCTTGATGCCACCGGCGGGCTTCACGCCGACCTGGACGCCGGTGGCGGCGCGGAAGTCGCGGACCGCCTCCAGCATCAGCAGGGTGACCGGCGGGGTCGCGTTGACGGTGACCTTGCCGGTGGAGGTCTTGATGAAGTCGGCGCCGGCCAGCATCGCCAGCCAGGAGACCCGGCGGACGTTGTCGTAGGTCTGCAGCTCGCCGGTCTCGAAGATCACCTTGAGGTGGGCGTAGCTGCCGTCGGCGCGCTTGCACGCCTCCTTGACGGCGACGATCTCGTTGTAGACGTCGAAGTAGCGGCCGGAGAGGAAGGCGCCGCGGTCGATCACCATGTCGATCTCGTCGGCGCCCGCGGCCACCGCGTCGGCGGTGTCGGCGAGCTTGACCGGGAGGGCGGCGCGGCCGGCCGGGAAGGCGGTGGCGACCGAGGCGACCTGGATGTCGGTGCCGCGCAGGGCGTCCTTCGCGGTGGCGACCATGTCCGGGTAGACACAGATGGCGGCGACGCGCGGGGTGGTCGGGTCGGTCGGGTCGGGGGTCCTGCCCTTGGCGCACAGGGCGCGCACCTTGCCGACCGTGTCCGCGCCCTCCAGCGTGGTCAGGTCGATCATGGAGATCGCCAGGTCGATGGCGTAGGCCTTCGCCGTGGTCTTGATCGAGCGGGTACCGAGGGTGGCGGCTCGCGCCTCAAGGCCGACCTGGTCGACGCCGGGCAGGCCGTGCAGGAAGCGGCGGAGCGAGGCCTCGGACGCCGCAACGTCCGCGAGGCCGCTGCCCGCAACGCCGGGGGCATTGGCTGCAACAGTGGACATAGTCACCAGACCAGCATATCTACGCGCGTAGCCAACCGCTAGGGCGCCCACCTTTCCCACTGTCTTTCGTGGCCGGACCGAGACCTCGGGCGCCCCCCGCCCGCCGGGCCGACCGGGCCCGCCATTCGTGGCCGGACCGAGACCCGCTGGTGAGGGGTGCATGGGGCAGAATCGACGCCATGACCGAATCCGACGGCAAGCCCCACCAGGGCCCGGCCGCCCCCGGCGGGGAACCCGAGTACGCGGACCGCGTGTACCGCTCCGTCCCCGGCGTGATCTCCGGAGTGTTCCTGCTGGCCGTCGCCGGCTGGCTGATCGGCGACGCGGCGCTGACCGGCACCGGCAAGACCCCGTACGTCGCGCTCGCCGCGGTGCCGGTGTTCGCCTTCCCGGTGATCGCCTACACGCTGCGCCCGGCGGTGTTCGCCAACAGCACCGCCCTGGTCGTCCGCAACCCGTGGCGCACCATCACCGCCCCCTGGGCCTCGGTCGACGCGCTGCGCGCGGGCTACTCGGTCGAGCTGCTGTCCGGCGAGAGGAAGTACCAGGTGTGGGCCGTCCCGGTGTCGCTGCGCCAGCGCAAGCGCGCCACCCGGGCCCTGAGCCGCAGCAACGCCGAGCACGCCTCCCGGACGGGCCTGGGGCTGGGCCTCGCCAGTCGTACCAACCCGGTCGTCCAGGGCTCCCCGGACCCGACCCGCGCCTGGTCCGACCAGGTGACCGACGTCCTCCAGGAGATGGCCGAGCGCTACGGCACCCGCCCCGACGCGGCCGGCCCGGTGACCGTCCGCTGGTGCTGGTGGGTCATCGCCCCGGCGCTGGCCGGCCTCGCCGCCCTGGTCACGGTGATCTCGGTCTGATCCCGGAGCGCGTGCTCCGCTCCTGCCCCAGGGGTCCCGGTGCACGGGCCCCGACGCACGAGGGCCCGCCGGTTCGGAAACCGGCGGGCCCTCTCACGTACGGCGGCGGGTCAGATCCCCGCGGCCTCGGCGAGGTCCCGCTTGACGGTGGCGAGCAGCTCGGCGGCGCGCTCGCGGGTGGCGGCCAGGTCGGCGGCGCCGGCGACCGGGAGGACGACCTCCAGGTAGCACTTGAGCTTGGGCTCGGTGCCGGAGGGGCGGACCACGATCCGGGCCGAGCGCACGGCCTCGCCGGCCAGGTAGTAGCGCAGGCCGTCGGTGGGCGGCAGCTCGGCGGAGCCGGCCGCGAGGTCGTCGGCGCGGGTGACGGCCAGCCCGGCCAGCACGGTCGGCGGCTGCTCGCGCAGCCGGCGCATGGCGTCGGCGATCAGCGAGAGGTCCTGCACCCGGACGGACAGCTGGTCGGTGGCGTGCAGGCCGTGCTCCAGCGCCAGGTCGTCCAGCAGGTCGCTCAGCGTGCGGCCGGACCGCTTGAGCGTGGCGGCGAGCTCGGCGACCAGCAGGGCGGCGGTGATGCCGTCCTTGTCCCGGACGCCCTGCGGGTCGACGCAGTAGCCGAGCGCCTCCTCGTAGCCGTAGCGCAGGCCTTCGGCGCGGGAGATCCACTTGAAGCCGGTCAGCGTCTCGGCGTAGGCCAGGCCCGCGGCCTCGGCGATCCGGCCGAGCAGGGTGGCGGAGACGATGGTGGTGGCGAAGGTGCCCTCGGCCTTCTTGGCGACCAGGGCGGAGCCCAGCAGGGCGCCCACCTCGTCGCCGCGCAGCATCCGCCAGCCGGAGGTGCCGTTGCCGCTGCCCGCCGCGTTGCCGTTGACCGGGACGGCCACCGCGCAGCGGTCCGCGTCCGGGTCGTTGGCGATCACGATGTCCGGGCCGACCGCGGCGGCGGTGCGGAAGGCGAGGTCCATCGCCCCCGGCTCCTCCGGGTTGGGGAAGGCCACGGTCGGGAAGTCCGGGTCGGGCTCGGCCTGCTCGGCGACCACGGTCGGCGCGGGGAAGCCGGCCCGGCGGAAGGCGGCGACCAGGGTGTCGCGGCCGACGCCGTGCATCGGGGTGTACACCACGTCCAGCTCGCGCGGGCTGTGCTCGTCGACGATGGTGACGGCGCGGTCCAGGTAGGCCTCGACGACGTCCTCGCCGAGCACCTCCCAGCCGTCCTCGGCGCGCGGGACGTCGTCCAGCGAGCCGATCGCGTCGATCTCGGCGGCGATCCCGGCGTCGGCCGGCGGGACGATCTGCGAGCCGTCGCCCAGGTAGACCTTGTAGCCGTTGTCCTGCGGCGGGTTGTGGCTGGCGGTGACGGTGACGCCGGCGGCCGCGCCCAGGTGGCGGACCGCGAAGGCGAGCACCGGGGTCGGCAGCGGCCGCGGCAGCAGCGCGGCGCGCAGGCCGGCCCCGACCACCACGGCGGCGGTGTCCCGGGCGAAGTCGTACGACTTGTGCCGGGCGTCGTAGCCGATCACCACGAGGTCGCCGAGGCCCTGCTTCCGCACGTACGCGACCAGGCCGGCGGCGGCCCGGATCACCACGGCGCGGTTCATCCGCATCGGGCCCGCGCCGAGTTCGCCGCGCAGGCCGGCGGTGCCGAACTGGAGGCGGTCGGAGAACCGCTCGGCGAGCTCGGACCAGGCGAGGGTGCTGTCCTCCTCGGCCTCCGGGCCCTCGGCCCGGGCCAGCAGGGCGGTCAGCTCCTCACGGGTCTGCGGGTCGGGGTCCTCGGCCAGCCAGGTCCGGGCCCGGGCGAGGAGGTCGGTCGTGGGTGCCTGCGTCATGGTGCGTGCTCCATCGGGAGTGCGTCGGGGTGTCGTCCGGAGGGTTTCGCGCGAAGGGAGGAAGAAGGGGTGCGCACATGCGGACGGGGCCCGCGGGAGGGCGTGATCAGCGGATCACGCCGCCCGTGGGCCCCGTCGTTCATGATTCTGTGTGCCCGGCGGGCGTCAGATCCGCTCCAGGACCTTCGCCAGCAGCTCGCCCATGCGCTCGGCGGAGGCCTTGCCGGCCTCCAGGACCTCTTCGTGGTTGAGCGGCTCGCCGGTGATGCCGGCGGCCAGGTTGGTGACCAGGGAGATGCCGAGCACCTCGGAGCCGGCCTCGCGGGCGGCGATGGCCTCCAGGGTGGTGGACATGCCGACCAGCTCGCCGCCGATCACCCGGGCCATGTTGACCTCGGCCGGGGTCTCGTAGTGCGGGCCGCGGAACTGGACGTAGACGGCCTCGTCCAGGCTCGGGTCGATCTCACGGCACAGCTCGCGCAGGCGCTTGGAGTACAGGTCGGTGAGGTCGACGAAGTTCGCGCCGACGATCGGGGAGTCGGCGGTCAGGTTGATGTGGTCGCTGATCAGGACCGGCTGGCCCGGGGTCCAGCCCTGGCGCAGACCGCCGCAGCCGTTGGTCAGCACGATGATGCCGCAGCCGGCCGCGGCGGCGGTGCGCACGCCGTGGACGACGGTGGCCACGCCGTGGCCCTCGTAGTAGTGGTTGCGGCCCAGGAAGATCAGGGCGCGCTTGTCGCCGATCTTCACCGAGCGGATCGTGCCGGCGTGGCCGGCCACGGCGGGGGCGGGGAAGCCCGGGAGCTCGGTGACCGGGAACTCGGCCACGGTCTCGCCCAGGGCGTCGGCGGCCGGCACCCAGCCGGAGCCCATCACCAGGGCGACGTCGTGCCGCTCGGCACCGGTCAGCTCGCGCAGGCGCTCGGCGGCGGCCTGGGCGGCGGCGTAGGGGTCGGCGGAGACGACCGACTGAGGAGAAGCGTTCACGGGTCCGAGGATAGACGGCTTTCGGCTACGCGCGTAGAAAATCGGCCGCGGCTTGCCGGATCGTTACCCGGTTGACCCGAAAACACAGCTCGGTGGCGCTTTTCGGGTGACCGGCTTTGTTGATACGTACGGAAATCAGACCGGCGATCAGCACGGCCGGCGGCGCAGGTCCAGCACGTAGTCGTGCGGCGCCCCGGAGCTCTCGGCGGCGTCGGCGATCAGACCGAGGTAGCGGGCCGCCGGCAGGCCGCCCTCGTAGTCGTTGAGCACGTACGTCCAGACCTGGATGTCGCCGTCCAGGGTCTGCGCCCGCAGCTTGATCTTGCGGTAGATGCCGAGCTGGACGCCCTCCCAGCGGTCCAGGCCCTCCTCGTCCATCGGCGCGACGTCGTAGAGGGAGACGAAGACCTGCTCCTTCTCGTCCTCGACGACGGTGGCCAGCGAGCCCTCCCAGCCGAGCTGTTCGCCACCGAAGGTGAGCCGCCAGCCGTCCAGCCACCCCGTGCCGCGGTGCGGGGAGTGCGGGGCTCGGCGGGTCATCTGCCGGGCATCGAGGTTGGTGGCATACGCGGCGTAAAGGGGCATGGGTGCAGCGTAGCCCGGTCGGCGCACGGGGCGGGGCCAGTGGACGAAGCTACGAGCGCGGACCCCGTTGTGGCGCCGTTCCCGGCGTGCGGGACAATGGGGTACGTGACTCGGATCGTGATCATCGGTGGCGGACCCGGCGGCTACGAGGCGGCCCTGGTGGCCTCTCAGCTCGGCGCGGAGGTGACCGTCGTCGACCGCGACGGTCTGGGCGGATCGGCGGTGCTCACGGACTGCGTTCCGTCGAAGACCCTGATCGCGACCGCGGAGGTGATGACCACCTTCGACAGCTCGTACGAGGAACTGGGCATCACCGTCGACCAGGACGGCTCCGCCGGGCGGGAGAGCAAGGTCATCGGCGTGGACCTGGGCAAGGTCAACCGCCGCGTGAAGCGCCTGGCGATCGCGCAGTCCCACGACATCACCCAGTCCGTCACCCGCGCCGGGGTCACCGTGCTGCGCGGCCGCGGCCGGCTCGGCGCCGGCGGGCAGGCCGTGGACGGCTCCCGCGAGGTGCTGGTGGACGGCCCCGACGGCAGCGTGCAGTCGCTGCGCGCCGACGCGGTGCTGATCGCCACCGGCGCCCACCCGCGCGAGGTGCCGGACGCCCTGCCGGACGGCGAGCGGATCCTCACCTGGACCCAGGTGTACGACCTGGAGGAGCTGCCCCGCGAGCTGATCGTGGTCGGCTCCGGCGTCACCGGCGCCGAGTTCGCCGGCGCGTACCAGGCGCTCGGCTCCAAGGTCACCCTGGTCTCCAGCCGCGACCGGGTGCTGCCGGGCGAGGACCCGGACGCCGCCGAGGTGCTGGAGGACGTCTTCCGCCGCCGCGGCATGAACGTGATGAGCCGCACCCGGGCCGAGAGCGCCAAGCGGATCGGCGACCGGGTCGAGGTGACCCTCTCCGACGGCAGGGTGATCGAGGGCACCCACTGCCTGATGGCGGTCGGCTCGATCCCCAACACCGCGGAGATGGGTCTGGAGGAGGCCGGGGTCAAGCTCAACGACTGGGGCCAGATCCAGGTCGACCGGGTCTCCCGCACCAGCGCCCCGGGCGTGTACGCGGCCGGCGACTGCACCGGAGTCTTCATGCTCGCCTCGGTGGCGGCCATGCAGGGCCGGATCGCGATGTACCACGCGCTCGGTGACGCGGTGCAGCCGCTGAACCTCAAGACCGTGGCCTCCAACGTCTTCACCGACCCGGAGATCGCCACCGTCGGCTACACCGCCGCCGACGTGGAGTGCGGCAAGATGGACGCCGTCGTGGTCAAGCTGCCGCTGCGCGGCAACCCGCGGGCGAAGATGCAGGGCATCCGGGACGGCTTCGTGAAGCTGTTCTGCCGCCCGGGCACCGGCATCGTGGTCGGCGGCGTGGTCGTCGCCCCCCGGGCCAGCGAACTGATCCACCCGATCGCGCTCGCGGTGGACGCCAATCTGACGGTCGAACAGGTGGCCAGCGCGTTCACCGTCTACCCGTCCGTCTCCGGCTCGACCGCCGAGGCCGCCCGGCAGCTGCACATCCGCAAGCGGGTCGACGGCGAATCCTGAGCCCGAGGCGCACAGTTGAGGGCGGTCGCCGATCGGTGGCCGCCCTTCGCGCAGGCATGATCATCACCCGGACGGCGGGCGCAGTTCCGGGTTGTTGACGGCGCGTATTGTACGGTCACGCGCCGCTCTTGCGTGAGCAATTCCCGCTACCAGCTGCAAACGCCTGAAAGCAGACGGTCACGCAGGTTACCGTCGGTTCTGTGTTTGCAGCAGAACGTCGCCAGTTGATCCTCGAAATGGTGCGCGCCAACGGAGCCGTCTCGCTCCGGGAGTTGGCCCGCGTCGTCCAGACCTCCGAAGTGACCGTGCGCCGGGACGTGCGGGCGCTGGAGGCAGAAGGGCTCCTCGACCGCCGGCACGGCGGCGCGGTGCTCCCCGGCGGCTTCAGCCGCGAACCCGGATACCCGCAGAAGACCCACCTGTCCGCGGCGGAGAAGAGCGCCATCGCGGACCTCGCCGCCGGACTGGTGGAGGAGGGCGACGCGGTGGTGGTCGGCGCCGGCACCACCACCCAGGAACTGGCCCGCCGGCTGGCCCGGGTGCCCGGGCTGACGGTGGTCACCAACTCGTTGCTGGTCGCCCAGGCGCTGGCGCACGCCAACCGGGTCGAGGTGGTGATGACCGGCGGCACCCTGCGCGGCTCCAACTACGCCCTGGTGGGCAGTGGGGCCGAGCAGTCGCTGCAGGGGCTGCGGGTCACCAAGGCCTTCATCTCCGGCAGCGGGCTGACCGCCGACCGCGGGCTGTCGACCGCGAACATGCTGTCCGCGAGCGTGGACCGGGCCATGGTGCTGGCGGCCGCCGAGGTCATCGTCCTCGCCGACCACACCAAGCTCGGCGCGGCCGGCATGTTCCAGACCGTCGCCACCGAGACCATCACCCGGCTGGTCACCGACGAGCAGGCCACCGCCGACGACGCCACCGCCCGCGAGCTGGACGCGCTCGCCGACTGCGGGGTGCAGATCGACCTGGCGCCGCTCGGCGCCGCACCCGGCGGGGACGCCCCGGTGCACGGCACCGGCAGCGGCCCGGTGCACCAG
>NZ_MECK01000535.1 GCF_014596465.1 Streptomyces sp. CBMA123
GTCGGCGCTGCGCCTACGGGAGAGCGCGGCCGAGGCCCTCGAGCGCGCCCGGGAGGCGGAGCGGCGGCACCGGGGCGCGCTCGCCCGGGCGGCCGACGGGGCCTACGCACTGGCCGGATCCGACGCCGCCGGGCTGACCGAAACCGAGCTGACGGAGGCCGGGCTGGCCGAGGCCGAGCTGCGGCTGCGCGCCGAAGTGGTCCGGCTGGAGACGGCCCGGGCGGAGGAGCGGCGCTGCGCCGAACTCGCCCGCGAGCAGCTCTCCTTGACCCAGGGCCGGGTCGACGCCGAGGAGCTGGCCGAGGAGGCCGCACGCTGGCTGGCCGAGTTCGAGGGCGAGTTGGCCCGGCTGGAGGAGCAGCAGTCCCGGGCCCAGGCGGCGAGCACCCGGGTCGAGCAACTGGACGGGCAGCGCGCCGAGTTGACCACCCGCCTGGGTGCGGCCCGGGAGCGGGACGGCCTGCGGGTCGAGATCACGGCCGCCGAGCCGAGGGTCGCCGAGCTGCGGACGGCCGCGCTGGACGCCCGCGAGTTCAGCCTGGACCTACGGGACCGCCGCCTGACGGGCATGGCCGCCGAGCTGGCCGAGCAGCTGCGCTCGGGCGAGGCCTGTCGGGTCTGCGGCTCGCCCGAGCACCCGGCGCCCGCCGAGGCCGCCGACGGCGGTCGGGTGAGCGCCGAGGACGAGGAGCGGGCCGGCCGGGCCCAGGCCGCCGCCGAACAGCTC
>NZ_MECK01000536.1 GCF_014596465.1 Streptomyces sp. CBMA123
GGCGCGGTCGCCGACCTGGGCGGCGGCCACCTCGTCGGCCCAGCGCTCCAGGTGGTACCCGAGGGGCGCGCGCAACGGGCGGAGCGCCGGGTGGAGGTCGGCGGCGTGCTCGGCGAGGGCGAGGAAGACGTGGTGCCGGCCGGTGAGGTGGGCGCGCTCGTGGGCGAGCAGGGCGGAGCGCTCGGGGCCGTTGAGGGCGCGCAGCATCCCGGAGGTGACCACGATCCGGCCCGGCTCCCCGCCCCGGCCGGGGCGGCGCAGGCGGCCGGGGAGGGCGAAGGCGTCGGCGCGGTCGTCGTCCAGCACGGTCAGCGGGTGGTCGGCGGGGTGCCGGAGCCGCTCCAGGGCCTGGCGGAGCCGTGCCGGGGCCTGGCGCCACCGGGCGGTGCGGGGGCGGGGGCCGGTGGAGTCCGGCAGGAGCCGTACGGAGTCGCGCGCACCCTGGGTGGCGCGCGCCCCGCGCACGGAGGCGCGCCGGGGGCGCATGTCCGGATGCTGGTCGGCGGCCGTCTCACCGCCGTCGTAGCCGTAGCCGCCGTTGTCGTAGCCGTAGCTGTAACCGCCGTTGTCGTAGCCGCTGTCGTAGCCGTCGCCGTCACAGCGAAGGCCCGGGGTCGGCAGCGCGGCCCGGGCGGTGTGCAGTTCCCGCCGGCGGCGGTGGGCGGTCCGTACCGCCAGGGCGGCGAGCGCGGCCAGGGCGAGGCCGGCCACCGCGGCGGC
>NZ_MECK01000537.1 GCF_014596465.1 Streptomyces sp. CBMA123
GTCAGCGACGGCCTGGCGTTCCGCTCCCGGCTCGCCTCGTGGCAGAACCCCTCGCTGAGCGGGCCGCTCGGCCATGCCGTGCTGCCGACGGCCCGGGTGGGGATCCTGCGGGCGGTGGCCTCGCCGGGCAGTCCGTCCGTCGCGGCCGGACGCGGGGAGGACCTCGTCCTGCCGGCGGCCGGGGCGGGGACGGGGGGACGGCCCGAAGGCGCGGGCGAGCAAGGGGAGTCGACGGACCGAGGGGAGCGGCGGCGGTCGCGACCGGTCCAACGGGCCCTGCCGGTACGGCGGTTGCCCGTGCGGTCGGTGTCCCGGGCGCCGTCCCGGGCCGTGACTCCGCGGGACGTCGCTTCGCGCGACGCTGCTTCCGGCGGCGCTGCTCCCGCGACCTCTGCGGCTGAGAGCGGAGCGGCGAAGCCACGCGCTGCCGGGACGCGCGACGCCGGAACCGGCGCCGCGCCGAGGCCAAGTGCCGCGAAGTCCGCTGCGACTGCTTCTCATCCCTCGACTTCTTCGACTTCGTCGGCTTCTCCGACTGCTTCGACTGCTTCGACTGCTTCGACGCCGGCCCGGGCGGCGACGCCCCCTGCCGTGACGCCCCCGGCCGGGAGCGGCGGCACGCCGAAGTCCCGTGCCACGACGGCCTCTTCCGCTGCTGCGGCGCAGGCCGCGGGGAGCGGCGGTGCGCCGACGCCCGGTGCGGCCGG
>NZ_MECK01000538.1 GCF_014596465.1 Streptomyces sp. CBMA123
GGCCTCCCACGCGCCGTAGCCGCCGATGAGGTCGTAGGCGTGCGGGTGGCCGTGGTGGCGCAGGAGGCTGGCGGCGATGGAGGAGCGGCTGCCGCCGGCGCAGTGCAGGACGATGCGGCGGTCGGTGGGCAGTTCGCCGTGGCGGGTGGGGAGTTCGGCGAGCGGGAGGTGGAGCGATCCGGGGATGGCGCCGGCCTCGCGCTCGGCGGCGCCGCGGACGTCGACGACCAGCGGGGGCTGCTGGCCCGCGAGTTCCTGGCGCAGGGTGTGCACGGTGAGTCGGGCGCCCTGGCGCATCAACTCGGGGTGGGCGAGGAAGACCTCCTCCGGGTCGGTGAGGTAGCCGGCGACCCGGTCAAAGCCGATCCGGGCGAGCCGGGTGACGAGTTCCGCGCCGCGTCCGTCGGGGGCGATGACCAGGACCTCGTGGTCGGGCGCGAGGATGGTGCCGCACTGTTCGGCGAAGCGGCCGTCGGCGGGGACGTTGAGCGAGCCGGTGAGGTGTCCGGCGGCGAAGGCGGCCGGGTCGCGGCCGTCCACCACCAGGGCTCCTTCCGCGCGACGCGCCAGGAAGTCATCGGCGGCCAGGGCGCGGACGGCGGCCGGGTCGAAGAGTCCGCGCTCGCGGCGGTTGAGGTCGGCGTCGTAGCCGAAGTAGCCGGGGGCGGTGGGCTGGCCGTCGGTGACCAGGGCGACGAAGGTCGGCTCGTCCATCGGCT
>NZ_MECK01000539.1 GCF_014596465.1 Streptomyces sp. CBMA123
GCCTGCCAACCGGGCGAGGCGGCGCGCCGACCGGCATGGCACCGGAGCCCGCGGGGCGCCGCGGCCGGACACTGGTGCGCCCGGACCCAGGCAGGGAGAGAGCATGGACGACCACAGCCGCCCGAGCACCCCGGACCGCGCGCCCACCGCAGCGGGCCGGACTCCCGGCGGCCAGGCCGGGGTGCTGGGCACCGCGCTCGCCGGGGTGCTGGCGGCCGCGCTCGCCTCGGGCTCGTGGCAGTGGTTCTCCACGTATCTCGGCCTGACGCTGCTCGCGGTGGTCTTCTCCTTCGCCGACCCGCCGGTGCGCACGCCCGGCGCGGTCTCCCGCTCCGGCCACCTGCGGAGTCTGACGGCCTACTCGCTGGTCGTCGGCCTGTGCGCGGCCCTCGTCCTGGCCCCCGCGATGCAGCGCTGGGCCTGGCTGTTCCCGATGCCGGGCACCCGCGCCGAGTGCGCCCTCCTGGGCGACTACGCGGCGGCGAAGGCGCAGGCCGCCCTCGGTGGCCTCGCCGACCAGGGCGGCGCCGCGCTGGCGTCCGCGCAGCGTGACCAGAGCCGGCAGGCCGTGAACGACTGCCTGGCCTCCACGACGACGCTCTGGCTGCCGGTGTACGCGTTCGGGGCGGCGCTCCTGACGGCGCTCGGCGTCCGGCTGGTGGGCCGGGCCCGCGCGGCCCGCGCAGCGGCGCAGGC
>NZ_MECK01000540.1 GCF_014596465.1 Streptomyces sp. CBMA123
ACGACGCTCCCACGGCTTGTAGGCACACGGTTTCAGGTACTATTTCACTCCGCTCCCGCGGTACTTTTCACCATTCCCTCACGGTACTATCCGCTATCGGTCACTAGGGAATATTTAGGCTTAGCGGGTGGTCCCGCCAGATTCACACGGGATTTCTCGGGCCCCGTGCTACTTGGGAGATGAGCAAGCAAGCCGTACAGATTTCGTCTACGGGGGTCTTACCCTCTACGCCGGACCTTTCGCATGTCCTTCGACTACCCATACGGTTTCTGACTCGCCCAGCCGCCGGCAGACGACTGAAGCTCATTCCCACAACCCCGCCATGGCAACCCCTGCCGGGTCTCACACCAAAACGGTTTAGCCTCATCCAGTTTCGCTCGCCACTACTCCCGGAATCACGGTTGTTTTCTCTTCCTGCGGGTACTGAGATGTTTCACTTCCCCGCGTTCCCTCCACACTGCCTATGTGTTCAGCAGCGGGTGACAGCCCATGACGACTGCCGGGTTTCCCCATTCGGACACCCCCGGATCAAAGCTCGGTTGACAGCTCCCCGGGGCCTATCGCGGCCTCCCACGTCCTTCATCGGTTCCTAGTGCCAAGGCATCCACCGTGCGCCCTTAAAAACTTGGCCACAGATGCTCGCGTCCACTGTGCAGTTCTCAAACAACGACCAGTCACACACCCTCGA
>NZ_MECK01000541.1 GCF_014596465.1 Streptomyces sp. CBMA123
GTCTATGTACCCACAGGACATGACGTTCTGGTTGGGCTCGTAGAGCGTGGTCTAGAGCCCTCCAGTGCCGAATGCGGGGAAGAGCGCGTTTGCCTGGTAGCCTTCTGGCACGTACACGAGTGCGTACCAGAACTCGTAGGAGTCGGTAGTGCAGGAAAGGCTGACAGAGAGATGCTTAATTTTACGCACGCCCTGAACATTCGTAGCAGGAATGACAACCTGGCCGTTCTAGCGAAGGCCGTTTACCTTCTCTGCTCCGACGTTTACGCCGATGCCCGTATTCTCTATCGAATACTTGATCCTTTTGGAGGATCTCGAAGACCGTCTGTAGCGCCTCATCTGGAAGCGTGGAGTGGTGCGGGACAGGACCACCAAATTCATTCGGGATGAATTGGTGGTGCCATGGTGCCAATGTCCCTAGTAATACTAGGGAGGTGGGCACCCGGCACCCACCTCCCGCGGGACATTGGCCATGGCCGGGCTGGGTTTGTCTCCGGTCTCGGCTTGCTCGGACGGTTGTGACGGTTTAGCGCATTGGATGAGCGGTCACACGTGTGGTCTAATAAACAGGGTTCGATGCTCTGGGCTGTCACTTTTTTGGTCCACCCGGCCTCCCGCGCTACCGGCGCGGATGGCCACCCTCAAGGGGGCGGGGCAG
>NZ_MECK01000542.1 GCF_014596465.1 Streptomyces sp. CBMA123
GACGAGGCCGTCGCGGCGCTGGCGGACGGGCTGGCCGCCACGATCACCCTGCTCGACCCCGAGCGGATCGTGATCGGCGGCGGCCTCGCCCGGGCCGGCGAGGCCTACGTGGCGCCGCTGCGTGCGGCGGTCGCCGAACGGCTCGGCTTCCAGACACTGCCGGAGATCGTCCCGGCCGAACTCGGCCACCGGGCCGGCTGCCAGGGTGCGGCGCTACTCGCCCACGACCTGCTGGGGTGTCCGGTCAGGCGGACTTGACGGTGGGGAACCTGTCGCCGCCGAGGACCCAGCGGCCCTGGCGCATCACGGCGACCAGGTCGTAGGTGGTGGAGTCGACCACGACCAGGTCGGCGAGCTTGCCGGTCTCCAGCGAGCCGGTGGAGTCGGCGAGGCCGAGCAGCCGGGCCGGGGTGGTGGAGAGCGACTCGACGGTCTGGCCGAGCGTCAACCCATGGACCAGCAGGGCCCGTTGGAACGCCCGGTCGAGGGTGAGGGTCGACCCCGCGATGGAGCTGCCGTCGGGGAGCATGGCGACGCCGTCCTTGACCTGGACCTGGAGGGGGCCGAGGGGGTAGAGGCCGTCGCCCATGCCGGCGGCGCCCATGGCGTCGGTGATCAGGGCGACGCGGGGGGCGCCGGCGGTGCGGTAGGCGAGG
>NZ_MECK01000543.1 GCF_014596465.1 Streptomyces sp. CBMA123
CCCCGGCCCCGGCCGCTCCGCCGGGGTCGCCGCCGGAGCGGCCGGGGCCGGGGTCTGGCCCAGGGCCTGGTTCGGGGCCTGGTTCGGGGCCCGGTGGTGGGCCCGGGGTGGGGCAGCAGGTGCCGGGATACCCGCCCAGGCCGCCGCGGCCGCCGTGGGAGCAGCGGTAGGGGTCGGTGCGGCTGCTCGGGGCCGGACGTACGGCAGGGCCTCCCTCGCGGGTGCGGGGGAGGCCCTGTGTGTTGTCCGGCGGTGTCCGGGTCACGATCGACTGGTGTGCGGTTCGTGTTCGATTCGTGTCGGGTGCTGTTCGGGGGCGATCGGCGGCCGGGCGGTGCGGTCGGCCTGCCGGGGGCTCGGTGCCCGGGTGCGGTCGGTCGGTGGTCAGCCGATGGTCGGGTTCTCGGGGAAGGGCGAGTGCGGCGACCGGCCGTAGCCCTGGGTGGGCTGCGCGTCGACCGCCGGGTAGTCGTACGAGGGCTGCGGTCCGCCGGGCTGCTGCGGTGCGGCGTGCCGCTGCGGTGCGACGGGGGCGTGGCCGAACGAGGAGCGCAGTTCGGTGGGGGCGCCCGGGTCGGTCAGGCCGGGCCCGGTGGAGCCGGGCCCGCCGGTCGGGTCGGGGCCGGCGCCCGGCAGCGGGGCGCG
>NZ_MECK01000544.1 GCF_014596465.1 Streptomyces sp. CBMA123
GCCGGCGGCGCGGGCGTGGACGACGCCGAGGCCGACCTCAACGCCCCGGCGTCAGCGCCGGGCGCCTACGCCCGGCTCGCGGGCCGGGCGCGCCGGAGCGTGCTGGAGCTGCGCGCCGGTGCGTACGCCCTGGTGCTGCGGCTGTCCGGCCGGCGCCGCACCGGTTGACCGGGCCGGCTACTCGGCGTTCCCGCTGAAGTCCACGTACCACTGCGGCGCGTACCGGTCGCAGTTCTCGGCGCCGACGTTGGTCAGCGCGTCCTGCACGCAGGTGACGTAGTCCTTGTAGTAGACGCCGAGCCCGATCACCGAGGTGGCGACCACGACGGTCATCGCGCCGGTGAGGATCCCGGCGAGCGCGGCCGGGGTGAGCGGGTTGGGTGCCGGGATCCCGGCGGGGCCGAGGCCTCCGGCCGTGGTGGGAGCGGCGGCGGGCCGCTTGGCCCGCAGCGCGCCGACGCCCCAGGCGATGCCGAGCAGCCCGACCAGCAGGGCGATCCAGTGGAAGCCGGCGAACAGGCAGACCAGGGCGAAGAGACCGGCCAGCGCGGCGTTGCGGGCCTTGCGGTGGACCGGGTCGGTCGGGTCGAGGCGGGGCGGCTGCGGGCCCTGGGGGCGCCGGCCGGGGCCGCCGTCGCCGG
>NZ_MECK01000545.1 GCF_014596465.1 Streptomyces sp. CBMA123
CTTCCGATCCGCCCCCGCTCCCCCGAGGGCCTGACGGCCCCGCCGCCGGGTCCCGAGGGTCCACCCGTTCCGGGCCCCTGGTCCCGGCTGGTCCCGGCCCGGCCTTCCGTGACCGGATCCACCACTCGGGACCCCGGCGCCGGGGCCACCAGGACCGGGGCCCCGGGTCCGTCCGGCCCCTGCCGGATCCACGCCCGGCAGAAGCTCGACATCAGCGGCGGAGGGCCGCCGGGTCTACGACACCATCCGCACCATCCGCCGCTTCCTGGTGTACGGGCCGGCCGGCGGAGCGGCCGAGATCCTGGTGATGCCGGCCGGCCCGCTGTTCGGCCTGGCACTGCCGCTGCGGGCGAGCCAGATCGCGACCGGGCGGCGCAGGTGGGTACGCCGGGCCCCGGGCCCTGGGCCGGTCGGCCCTCGTGGCCGGTGCCGGGCCCGCCTAGCGTGGGATCAGGATCCGGCCGCAGCAGGACCGAGGAGGAGCCATGACATCCGCAAGCCCCCACGACGGCCTCCGATCCGTCGTCCTCGGCGTCGACGCGCGTGACACCGGCAGCATGACCGCCGCCTGGGCCGCCGACGAGGCCGACCGCCGCAACCTGCCGCTGCGGCTGGTGCACGCCGTCCCGTCGGTGTTCCGCGAGTTCCGCCCCTTCGACCAGGGCCGCTACCACAAGGCCCTGGTCGAGCGCGCCGAACAGGCGCTGGACCGGGCTGCCGCCGTGGCCTGGGCCCGCCACCCCGGTCTGGCGCTGACGACGGACCTCAGTGAGGACGTCCCGGCCCCGGCCCTGTGCCGGGAGTCCCGCGATGCCGCGCTGGTGGTCCTGGGCTCCCGGCGGCTGGGCCGCACGGCGGAGGCACTGAGTGCCTACTCGGTGGCCGTACCGGTCAGCGCCCAGGCCCACTGCCCGGTGGCCGTCGTCCGCGGCCCCGAGCACACCACCCAGGACCCGCCCTACCTCGTGCTCGGCGTGGACGGCAGCCCCTCCTCGGACGCCGCCGTCGATTTCGCCTTCGACCTCGCCGACGAGCGGCGGGCCGCCCTGCGCATCCTGTGGGTCTGGCACCGCCCACCGGTCGGCAACCTCGACGAACACGCCACCGTACAGCTCCTCCGGCGGCTGCTCTTCGAATCCACCTCCGGCCGGCAGGACCGCCACCCCGACGTGAAGGTCACCCACGAGCTGGTGCACGGCCACCCGGTCGAGGAACTCGGCATCGCCTCCGAGCACGCCCTCGCCGTCATCGTCGGCCGTCGCGGCAACGGCGGCTTCACCGGCATGCGCCTCGGCTCCGTCCCGCACGGCCTGCTGCACCGCGCCGACTGCCCGGTCATCACGGTGCCCGCCGCCCCGGGCTGAGCCACACCGTACGACGGCCCGATGCGGGCCGAACAGCCCGTGCCCGGACCCTGCTCCGGAGCGGCCCGGGAAGGACGAAAGGTGGAGACCATGCACACCGTGATCGTGTACGAGAGCATGTACGGCAACACCCGGGAGATCGCCGAGGCGATCGCCGAGGGCGTTCACCAGGCCGATCCCGGGGCGGCCGTGGACTGCCTCCCGGTGGCCGAGGCGGACCCGGAGACCACCCGGTCCGCGGACCTGCTGGTGGTCGGCGGACCCACCCACATGCACGGCATGTCCTCCGGGCTCAGCCGGAGGATGGCCGTCACCGCCGAGGCCCACCAGGAGGACCGTGAGGCGGCCACCGCCGAGGCACGGGAGACCGCCGAGGGGCCGGGCCTGCGGGCCTGGTTCCACGCCCTGCCGCAGACCGAGTCCGGCACCTACGCCGCCGCGTTCGACACCCGGGCCGACATGCCCCGGGCCGGCGGCGCCGCCAACGGCATCGCCCACCGGCTCTCCCGCCACCACTACGACGTGGTCGCCGAGCCCGAGGGCTTCATCGTGGAGAAGAACGACGGCCCGCTGCGCGCCGGCGAACTCGACCGCGCCCGCGCCTGGGGCGCGGGGCTGATCTGAGCGGGCACGTACCCCGGCCCGCCGGGCCCCACGGCGCCGACGTCGTCCAGACCCGCACGTCCCGCCTCACCGACCCCGAGGTCCTGGCGTCACGCCTGCCCGCCCTGGTCGAGAGTTCGCCGGCCCGCGGCGATCCCGGCCAGGGCGGCAAGGCGGCGCAGCGGCAAGGCGGCCGGACGCGACGGCGGTCGCCCCGGGAGCCCGGTGGCCGACCTCGCGCGGAGGCGGCGTTCTCCGTCCAGTAGGGTGCGCGCCGACACCGAAGACCGTCGGAAGGCACGGATCCATGAGTTCATCGGCACCAACGGCCGGCCCGGAGGAGCTGCGGCGGCACCTGGGCGTGTTCGACGCGGTGGTGATCGGGCTGGGGTCGATGATCGGCGCCGGGATCTTCGCCGCGCTCGCCCCCGCGGCAGCGGCGGCCGGCTCCGGACTGCTGCTCGGCCTGGCGCTGGCGGCCGTGGTCGCCTACTGCAACGCCACCTCCTCCGCACGCCTGGCCGCCCGCTACCCGCAGTCCGGCGGGACGTACGTGTACGGGCGCGAGCGGCTCGGGGACTTCTGGGGCTACCTGGCCGGGTGGGGGTTCGTGGTCGGCAAGACCGCGTCCTGCGCAGCGATGGCGCTCACCGTCGGGTCGTACCTGTGGCCTGCTCAGGCGCACGCGGTGGCGGTCGCGGCGGTGGTGGCCCTGACGGCGGTGAACTACGTCGGCGTGCAGAAGGCCGCCTGGCTGACGCGGGTGATCGTCGCCGTCGTCCTGTCCGTGCTCGCCGCCGTCGTCACCGCCTGCCTCAGCGGCTCCGGCGCCGACACCGGCCGCTGGGCCGTCGGAGCGGACGCCGGCTTCCACGGGGTGCTCCAGGCGGCGGGGTTCCTGTTCTTCGCGTTCGCCGGGTACGCGCGCATCGCCACCCTCGGTGAGGAGGTCCGCGACCCGCGCCGGACCATCCCCCGCGCCATCCCGCTCGCGCTGGGCATCACCCTGGTGGTCTACGCCGTGGTCGCGCTCGCCGTCCTGGCCGTCCTCGGCCCCGAGCGGCTGGCCCACACCACCGCGCCGCTGACGGAGGCGGTCCGGGCCGCCGGGGTGCCCGGCCTGGCCCCGGTGGTGCGCGTCGGCGCCGCGGTGGCGGCCCTCGGCTCCCTGCTCGCGCTGATCCTCGGCGTCTCGCGCACCGTCCTGGCGATGGCCCGCGACCGGCACCTGCCCCACCGGCTCGCCGCCGTCCACCCCCGCTTCGCCGTCCCGCACCGCGCCGAACTCACCGTCGGCGCCGTCGTCGCCGTCCTGGCCTCCGTCGCGGACCTGCGCGGCGCGATCGGCTTCTCCTCCTTCGGAGTGCTCGCCTACTACGCCGTCGCCAACGCCTCCGCCTGGACCCTCACCCCCGCCGAGGGCCGCCCGCCGCGGGTGGTTCCGGCGCTCGGGCTGGCCGGGTGCGTGGTGCTGGCCTTCGCCCTCCCCTGGGCCTCGGTGCTGTGGGGCGCCGCGGTGCTCGCCCTCGGCGCCGCCGCCTACGGCGTGCGCGCGAGCCTCACCCACCGCGCCTGACGTCCCGAGGCACGGCACCGGTCCCACTCGGTTCCCTCCCCCGGGGAGGGCCGATCGGCCCTCCCCCCACGACCGGTCGGACCGGCTTCCGGGGGTGGGGTGGACAGAGGCAGGGAGTGAGCCCCCGCGGAGACGTGCCGACGCGGCAGAGGTCGCCGGCGTCGGCCGAGACGCGTACGGGCAGTGCCGGGTCACCGGTCTCCTCCAGCGGCACCTGGGCGAAGGTGGCCTTGTCGAGCATCTCCATCACACACATGATGACCGGTTCGAACGGACGTGGCCGGTGCGGCAGTTCGGGTGCGACCGCGGTGCCGACGGAAGCAGCCGGACGACGGCCTCGCGGCCGAGGCTGGGGAAGGGCGGCTGGAGTCCAAGGGCTGTCCCGTCACTACTGGCTGCAAGATCCGCCTGGAGTCGGAAGCGTGGCCGGACCTCGGGGCCTCTGGGTGGGGGCAGGGCGCTGCTGGGAGACTCCAGGCACGGGATCCTGGGGGAGTCCGGGGCCGGCGGTTCTGTCCCTGGCGGGAGTTGCACTCGGTGCGGTCGGATCACTGTTCGGGCAGTACCCGGTGTCACGGGCGAGTACTCGGCAGTCGGCAGTCCGGGAGGCGGCCGCGCACCGCGCCGAGGTCAGGAACCACCACCTGGTGGAGCACGTCGGCTCCCAACCGACCTTCGAGATCGGCAGTCCTGACCCGGCCCGCATGGGTGTCAGTCGTCGCCGGGCGTCATGTCGTGTTCGCCGACATCCAGTTCTGCGCCGGTTGCGGCGAGGAAGTCCACCACCGCGCCGTCCAGGCGCCAGCCGTAGAGGTTCGTGTCGTCCGGCGAGCCGGAGGGCCGCCCGTCATGCCGGTTGAAGTAGCGGTGGACCTGCAGAATCGCGCCCCCAGGACCCTCCTCGGCTGCGAGACGGGTCGTCAGATTGGTCAGCACCTCCATGCGGGGCCGGAGCCTGCCGAGGAGCTGGTCGATCTGCTCATCGACCGGCAGGCCGGGCTCGCGGCAGACAAGCTTCCAGCAGTGACAGAACGGGATGGTGTGAGGTGAGGCGGTCAGACTCCCCCGCACCGTGACTTCGTCCGGTTCCACGCCAAGCAGCTGGGTGATCTCGTCGGCACTGGTGCCCACGCTGGAGACCGCAAAGTAGACGTACTGAGTCAACGACACCCGCCGAGACTACCGACGCAGCCGCACGGCCGCCTGACGGATCAGAACGCCTCGTGAGCGGGGGGGTGAAGGTGCCCGCGCGGCGGGCCTGGTCGAGTGCCTCGGAGCCGGCCAGGGCTCCCGGCTTGGCCGGCGGGACCTCCAGGAAGTGCTCCAGCACCACCCGCTCGGCGGCCTTCGTGGTCAGGCGCGAGTGGCGGGCGATCTCGGTGCGACGGTGGAAGACGACGACCTCGTTCGAGCAGAGCAGGACGTGAACGGTGCGGCCGATGCAGCGGGCCGGGACCGAAGACCCGGACAGCGACCATGCCGTTTCGGTCGACGCGCGGGGTGAAGGCGAGCCCGGTCTCGAACGCGTCGCCGGGGAGGGGCAGCAGGAGCGGGGCCGCCTGGGCGACGTCCTGGCCGATGGTCCGGATCCGCATGCCGATCCGCCGGTTCTCCTCGGCCTGTTCGGACGCGGCGAAGGCGTCGTTGAGCTCATCAAGGGAGTCGAGGCGAGGGACGGGGGTGAGGTAGTTGCGGCGCCAGTAGCCGACCTGGCCCTCGACGCCGCCCTTCTCGTGGCCGTCGAGGAAGGCCTCCTGCCCGCACGAGGCGGTGATCCTTCTCTGCACTTTCGAGGGTTCCTGAGCGGATCCCGGTCAGAGCGCTATCGGGAGCTCCTCGATCCAGCAGTCGATCGACTTCGCGGTGATCACGGCTTGGGCGTCCTCGGCGTCGGCTTTGGTCAGGAAGACGCCCGCTCCGGTGACGTCGGGCCCGTCGGGGCGGATCACCCGCGTCATGACGACGTAGACGCGGCGGTGACGCTCGCGGCGGAGCGTGGCGCTCTCTTCCGTCGACAGTGCGTCGATGAGTTCCTGGGGCGAGGCGATGTCGAGGCCGGCGTCGACCCCGGAGAGAGGCCGGCTGGGCCAGATCGGCCTGTCGGGGTCGAACTCGTTGAAGAAGCTTTGGCGCGTTCGGCCGAGGACTCCTTCCGTCCAGCCGACGGCCATGGCGACCACGTAGCCGGACTCGCCCTGGCTCTCCAGAACGAAAACGTGATCGTCCCGGCCGAAGGACATGCCGGCGTGGTTGGCCTTGACCTGCTCGCTCTCGGCCTCGGTCGCGCATCTGATCGCCAAGCCGCGGTAGTCGGCACTGATCTTCACCACGGCGGCGGGCTTGAACAGCACGTCAATCGTTGTCTCGGGCTCGCCAGGTTCGTCGGGTCGGCCGACGCTCCGCATCAGGAGCTGGCCGTGGCTCGCCGTGTAGGCCAGGAGGTGGAACCTGCGCTCGCTGCGAAAGAGCTCCGTGCCGGGGATGAGCTGGTGATCGCGGTTGAGCCAGGTGCTGTCCGTCATGGGCATACGATCCCTGTCCCGCCCACCCTGGTCAATGCCATTGTTCAGCCGAGGGAGTGTCAGCTGACACGGCAGACTCCCCGCTGTGTGAGGTCCCAGGTGATCTTGGACAGTTCGGCACTGGGACATCGTTGACGGTCCCAGGACATGGTTGTCCGGGTCTCACCGAGGTCAAGGTGGTGCTGGAAACACCCGGCTCGGCTCAGGCTAGATTCTCCGGGTGACCGATATCGATCCTCTGGTTCCCGTCCTTGCCGGACTCCTCGTTGACAACCTCTGGTTCCTTGACAGCTGTGATGAGGACGAGGTGGATTCCGACTCTGCGGTGAGGGTGCTGGAGAGCGCCGCCTCGGTGCTCAAGGGCCTGTCGCCCGAGCAACTCGACCGGCTCCTGTCGGTGATCGGGAATCTGGCCGAAGCCGAGACCGATCCCGATCGGCGCGAGTTCTTGGAGGCGTTCCCCTCCGCCTGCGGACTGGTCGAGGAGGCTTGAGCCGTAGGTCTTGCCTGCTCTTCATGAATGGTCACGGTCGATCTTCGATGCGCGCCTGACCGAGCTCAGTGACCGCCGGTCCGTTGCTCGGGCATGGGACGGAAGCGCGAGACCGGACCGGTGGTCCTGCGGGGGTGAACCGACAGTTCGACGTCTCCGTCAAGGACGCGGAAGGCAGTGTCCTCGATGACGATGGTGACGGTCTTGCCGGCGTGGGAGGCCCCGACACGTAGACACTGGTTGGCGACCATGGTGACACCGTCCTTCGGAACCTTCCTGACCGCTTGCTGCGGCCCGGGTGGCGGTGGGGGCAACTGGGCCGCAGCCACGCGGGCGCCGACGATGGCGGATCGCTTGACCTTCCTCGATCGGGCAGGCCAGGGTCTTCACGAGGTAGCCGCCCGCGATCACGTGGAGGACTCGGCCTTCGAAGCGCAGGGTGATCTGCTGGCCCGCTAAGTGGGCGGCCAGCAGGATCCGCTGTCCGGCGAGCTGGATGTCTCCGTCCCGGTTGACGGTCCGGTCCACCTCGATGACCTGCCGCGGCCCGGCCTGGGCAGCGGAGGGTAGGCCGGGTTCGGCACCGCCGATGCGGGCGCCGCGCATGACGAGCTGGCGCAGATCGGCCGGAGTCAGCCGGGAGGAGCGGGTGCCAATGAGCTCGCCGCCCAGCGAGACCAGGTACACCTCCCCCATCCCGCCCTCGCCCAATGGTCGCAACAACTGATGCGGGCCGACGAACACAGCCTGCTGTGCCCGCGTGCCCTTCGCGTTCCTGTCGGCAGCCACCAAGCCTCCCGTGGCGTGTTGCCGTCATCGCAGACAGACACCCGCAAGACCGAGGCAGCGGAGATGGGCAGAGGCTCGACCGCGCGGGCTCCCGGCGCGGCACCACCGCTAAGAGATCCGCCCGCCCGCTCTGGTGGTCGCCGCGGTGCGCGGCCTCGGGGCCAACGCCGTGCGCAGCGCCGGGGTGAGGAGGTGGCGGGTCTCGGACGGGGTGAGGTTGGCGAGGGCGGGCAGGGGGTTGAGGTAGCGGGTGTAGATGAGGCCTCCGAGGATCGTCACCACGGCCGTGGCGCGGGCGGTGGCGTCCCGGCCTCCGAGGAATTCAACAAGCCGGGCCAGCAGCTCGTGTTCCAGGTATTCGCGAAGCACTTCCGCAGCCTCGTCGCCCTGGGTGGTGAGTTGACGGAAGTCGGCGTCTTCCCACAGGTCCGTCACCGCGTCGATCAGGCGGTCGGGAAGGGTGGCCGGATCGCCGCCGAGGACCTCGTCCACCGCCAGCGCGTTGGCGCACTGGAACTGCATCACGTCCGCGAACAGGCCCTTTTTCGAACCGAAGTGGTACGAGATCAGCGCCGGGTCGACCCCGGCAGCCTCGGCCACCGCGCGCAAGGTGGTGCGCCGGTAGCCGCGTTCCAGGAACAACGCGCGGGCCGCGGAGACGATCGACTCGCGGGTCGGCGGGTTGCCGCGGGGGCGGCCTCGGGTGCGGGCTGGGGTGGGGGCGGAGTTATTCATCGGCGTTGAGCCTTGCGCTTCGTGATCGGCACAGTCAAGGGCGTTCCAGGACCCACCCGAAGGGATGACCCGACACCATGCGTATCGCAGTCTTCGGCGCCGCCGGACCGACCGGCCGCCACCTCACCGACCAGGCTCTCTCGGCCGGCCACGAGGTCGTTGCCGTAACCCGCCGCGCCGGCTCCCTCGTTGAGCGGCCAGGTCTCACTGTGGCGATCGCCGACGCCACCGATCCGGCGGCTGTCGACGCCGCGATCGCCGGGACGGACGCCGTCCTGTCCGCGTTGGGCGCGCGCTTCAGCAAGGAGGCCGTCACCACATACTCGGCGAGCGCCGCTGCCATCACCGGGGCCATGACCCGGCACGGCATCCACCGGCTGCTCGCCGTCAGCTCCAGCATCGCCGACCCGAACTGGCGTCCCACCGGCGCGCACTTCTTCAACCACGTGCTCGACCCGCTGGTGAACCGGCGTCTCGGCCGCACCCTCCACGAAGACATGCGCCGCATGGAGGTCCTGATCCGCCGGACGGACCTCGACTGGACTCTCGTCCGGCCCTCGGGCCTCTTCGAACACCCCGTCGTCACGGACTTCCACACCGCCGAGACCAGCGCCGACGGCGTCTTCACCGCCCGTGCCGACCTCGCCGCGAGCATGCTGCGCGAGCTGGAGGAACGGAGGTACGTCCGTGCGCACATGGGCGTCATCACCACGGCCGTGAAGCCGAACATCGCCAAGCTGATCTGGCACGAGGGCGTGAAGAAGAAGTGACCCGGGCGACCGTCGAACTCCCCGCCGCCACACGGGTGTTCCTCACTCTCCCCGACACGGCCACCTTCACCACCGTCCGCCCCGACGGCACCCCGCACGTCACCCCGGTCCGCTTCACCTTCGACGCGGCCACCGGCCTGGCCCGGGTGACCACCCGGGCGGGAGCCCGCAAGGCCCGAAACGTGGCGGAGGGCGGCCCGGCGGCCTGTGTCGCGCTCTGTCAGGCGGACGGCTTCCGCTGGGTCACCCTCGAAGGCCGGGCCGCCGTCACCGACGATCCCGCGCGCCTGGCCGAGGCGATCCGCCGCTACGCCGCCCGTTACCGCGCGGCCCCGCCGACCCCGCCGGACCTGGTCGTCGTCGAGATCGCCGTCGACCGCGTCCTGAGCCTCAACCTCTGAATCCCCCGCACCGAAAGCGAAGTGACACCCCCCGATGCCCACCCTCCCCGTCCTTGACTCCACCCTCCACTACCGCGAGTCCGGCGACCCCGACGGGCTGCCGTTCGTCTTCCTCCACGGCAATCCCACCTCCTCCCACCTGTGGCGGAACGTCCTGCCGGGTGTGGCCGCACCCGGCCGCCGCCTCCTGGCCCCCGACCTCATCGGCATGGGCGACTCCGGCAAGCCGGACATCGCCTACACCTTCGACGACCACGCCCGCTACCTCGACGCCTGGTTCGACGCCTTGGACCTTGCCGAGGCCGTCCTCGTCGGCCACGACTGGGGCGGCGCGCTCGCCTTCGACCGAGCCGCCCGTCTCCCGGACCGTGTCCGCGGCCTCGCTTTCACCGAGACGATCATCAAGCCGCTGGTTGGCGACGAGTTCCCGGCGGCAGGACGGGAGTTGTTCACCCTCCTGCGCACCCCCGGGGTGGGCGAGGAGATGATCCTTGAGAAGTCCCTGTTCATCGAGGGGCTTCCGGAGACGCTGGCCACGCTGCTCGACCCTGCCGACCTGGAGGTCTACCGCCGTCCCTTTCCGACCCCGCGGAGCCGTCGCCCGGTGCTGGCGTGGACGCGCATGCTGCCGCTGGACGGCGAACCCGCCGATGTCGTGGCCCGCGTCGAGCGCTACGACGCCTGGCTGGCCGCCAGCCCCGAAGTCCCCAAACTGCTCGCCGCGTTCGAGCCGGGCCCGGGCGCGATGACCGACCAGGGTGCCGTGGCCTGGTGCGAGGAGAACATCGCGGGTCTGGAGGTCTCCCGCCACGGCCCGGCCGGACACCACTCCCCGGAGGACCGCCCCAAGGAGCTGGCCGCGTCGATCAACGCCTGGGCCGACCGCCACAGGCTGGCACGCCAATAGGCGTCGTCGACCACGACGGGGTTTCCGCAGGTCAGAACCCTTCTACGGGACGACGTCGAGGTAGCTCATCATGCCGTGGTCCTCGTGGGCGGCGATGTGGCAGTGGAACATCCACTTGCCCGGGTAGTCGGCGAAGGCGATTCGGATCACCACGGCGCCGGGGGTGCCGTCGACGGCGTGGGGTATCGGGACGGTGTCCTGGCGGTGGGTGTAGGGCTGCGGGGTGCCGTTGACGGAGAGGACCTGGAAGGCGGTGGTGTGGAGGTGGAAGGGGTGGTCCTCGCCGGAGTGGTTGAGGATGGTCCACTCCTCGACGGTGCCGAGCTTCGCCGGGGTGGTGAAGGCGGATTCGCCCGCCGCGAACTGCCGGCCGTTGATGTAGAAGGTGTTGCCGTCGGCGCTCTCGGAGAGGTCGACGGTGCGCTGCCGGGTGACGGGGGCGGCGGCGAGGTCGGCGGGGGCGGTCGGGACGGCGCCGGTGACCTCGGGCAGGCGGCGCAGCCGGTCGCCGGCGATCTTGATCGTGGCCAGTTCGGTGTCCGGATAGGCGTCGCCCTGGGGGCCGTTGCTGTAGGCGGTGGTGCGCAGGACGGCCTTGGCGGGGTGGGCGCCGGCGGTGACCAGGACGTCGTACCGCTTGCCAGGGGGCAGCAGCAGGGTGTCGGCGGTGGCCACCCGGGCGACCGGGGCGCCGTCCTCCCCGACGACGGTGAAGTGGTATCCGTCGAGCCGGAGTTGGTAGAAGATGTCGGCCCCGGCGTTGGCGAGGCGCCACAGCTGGGTCTCGTTCGGCCGCATCGACAGCACCGGCCGCAGCCGGCCGTTGACCAGGCGCACGGTCGGCTTGCCCGAGTCGATCGACGTGGTGTCGGTGTTCTGCAGGATGTGCCCGGTCGGGTCGAGTTGGACGTCCTTGAGCACCAGGGTGTGCGCGGTGACGTGGCGCAGGGCAGCCGGGAGCAGGCTGCGGTCGTCGCCGACGACCAGGGCGCCGGACAGGCCGGCGAAGATCTGGTTCTCCACGTCGCCGGCCATGCCGGACATCCCCGCCATGTCCGGGGCTCCCGGTGCCGGGCACGTGGGGCCCATGGCGTGGCTGTGGTACCAGAAGGTGCCCTGGGGGTGGTCGGCGGGGATCGCCAGCCGGTAGGTGGTGTCGGCGCCGGGCGCCACGCACAGGAAGGGGTCGTCGGACTGCCCTTCGGGTGAGACGTGCAGCCCGTGGAAGTGCAGGTTGGTGGCCACCGGGAGGTGGTTGACCAGGTGGACGGTGACGGTCGTGCCCGGGTTCACGTGGAGGGTGGGGGCGACGAACGAGCCGGTGTAGCCGGCTCCGTAGGCCTCCCGCCCGGAGATGTCGAACCTGCTCCGGGTGGCGTCCAGGGTGATGGTCACGTTCGGGTCGGCGGCGCTGCCCGCGTCCGCGACGGGCGGGTCCTGGAACGGCATGCCTGCCCGCATGCCCTGCTCCTGGTCGGCCGTCGAGGGCGGTGGTGGGACGGCGGGCGGCGGGGCGGCCATCGCCTCGGCGCCGAGGGCGGCCGAGATGAGGACGGCCACGGCGGTCATCGCGTGGATGATCCGCCGGGTACGGCGTAACTGCTGCCGGTCGGGGTCGACCGGAGCCTCGATGTCGCGGGACATCAGATCTCCGTTGCTCGGGTGGTCCGTGAGGGTTGGTGGGACTGAACGCACCAGCCTGATCGTTCCGCCGGTTCTTGACAAGTCCTCAACAATTCACGGCCGTGCGGATCGCACTCCCGCCCACCCCCGTGGGACGGGAGCGCGATCCGCACGCCGGCCCGGCTCCCCGGCACTCATGTACCGGCCGGGCGGCTGCACCCCGCTAACTCCACCCCGTGTCACGGGGACGACGGTGCCACTGGGAGTCCCCTCCGGCGTCCACCGGCGAACCACCGTCACCACCGGGTCCGCCCCGGCTGCCCTCCGCGCTGAACATCCCCCGGCCCCCTGGGTGGTAGCGGCGGGCTCCCCCGCACAGGCGACGATCATAATCGCCAGCGAGTGGAAACCGCACCTCCCGGGTGGCACCGACTGGCGAAAGAAGTCGCCGGACAGGCCTCGTCCCGCCAACGGGCTGACGGACTAGACGCCTTCGTCCGCGCCGAGGTCCGCGGCGAAGCTTCCGCCGAGGTTCCCGCCGCGATCCGCGCCGGGTTCCGCGTCCAGGTCCCAGGCCTGCTGCCGGTAGGCCGCGGCGACGGCGAGCATCCAGGCGATCTCCTCGCGCGGAGTACGCCCCCCGGTGGTGGCCCCGAGGGCCGCGGGCGGAGCGGGGGCCGGGAGGTCGCGGGCCCGGTGGCGGACGGCCTCGCGCAGCCAGCGGGCCTCGACCTGGGCGAGGTCCTCGTCGGCGGCGAGCACCGGCCCGCCCGCTGCGACGGCCGGGGTGTCCTCGCGCAGCACCAGCGCGGCGTCCCGGATCGCGAAGGCCCGGTGGGCGAGGTCGACCGAGCGGTCGCGGACGGTCAGCAGGTCGCGCAGCCGGCTGCTCGGGGTGCCCAGCACCACCTGCGGGACGGCGGCCACCACGTCCGCCCAGAGCGGGTGCAGCCGCCACAGCGCGTACTGGTCGCGCAGGTAGCCGCTCACCGCCCGGACGGGCGGGATGGTGACGCCGAGGACGAGCAGCACCAGCATCAGCGCCGGCAGCAGCTCGCTCAGCGTGTCCTGGAGCGGCACCGGCTTGCCGTCGGCGTCGAACCGGGTCGAGTCCCCGTGGGAGAAGGTGAACCAGTACCGGTACAGGGTGTACGTCAGGCCGGTCGCGCCCGCCGCCGCCAGGCAGGTGACCCCGACCCGCAGCGCCCCGGGCGGGACGGCGGCCCGGTTGGACCAGAACAGCACCATCGTCCGGGCACTGGCCAGCGCGAACACGGTGTTGAACACGTACAGGTAGGCCTTCACCCCGGGGTCGCCGAAGTGGGCGTCGATGCCGAAGGCGCCGTCGGCGTCGTGCGGGAGGGCGAAGACGAACAGCAGGGTCAGCGCGACGCCCGCGACCACCGTGAGCAGCAGCCGGGCACGGGCGGCGCCGGGACGCTCCGGGCGGTGGCGGACCTCCTGGACGTACTCCAGCAGGAAGTACGCCGCGGCGACCCCGGCCAGGTGCTTCAGCAGCTGGGTGACGTCCCGGATCCCGGTGAGCTCGCCCAGCGCACGCTCGATGAACCCCGGCCGGCAGCTGAGCCCGACGGCGATCGCGCCGAAGGCCGCCCACAGCACGCACTTCGCCCGGGTGGTGAAGGCCGAGGGGGCCCGCCAGAGCACGACGCCCCAGATCAGCGAGGGCATCAGCCACGTGAACAGCGGGCGCATCAGGACTTCCTCCACCGGGGTCGGCGAATCGGGTGCAGCAGGCTCGCGGCCAGGCGGTCGGAGGCCGGGCCCGGGTCGGTGGTGGTGCCGACCAGGTCGGCGAGCAGCAGGGCGAGCATCTCGGCCTCCTGCTCGTCGGCGGTGTGGTAGCTCGTCCGGCCCGCGCCCATCAGCTGGGCGATCAGTTCGGGCGTCAGATCGGGCAGCAGGGCCGTCAGCCGGGAGAGTTCGAGGGTGCCGGTGTGGCCGCACAGGACGTGGCCCAGCTCGTGCAGCTTGATCAGGTCCTGGTGGGCCGGGCTGGTGCGTTCCTCGTAGTAGACGACGTCGATGCTGGGCAGCGCGATCCACAGGCCGCAGGGCAGATCGGGGCCGAGCGCGGGCAGCGGCTCCATGACGATGCGCCGGCCCCGCTCGCGCTCCAGCGCGGCGCGGAAGCCCTCGACGGTGAAGGGGGTGGGCAGGCTCAGGCCGGAGAGTCGCCGCTCGCAGCGGCGGCGCAGGCCACGGGGGAAGGCCAAGGCGAGGGTGTTCCTTCGGAGCGGGGGCGGGGCGGGAGCGGGCCCGGGGGCGACGCTCCCGCTCATCTTCCGTCGGGCGGGCCGGCACTCCGGTCGGCGGCCTCCCGTCCGACGGTGTCACGGTCGGCGGTGTCGCGGTCGGCGGTGTCCGCGTCGCCGCCGGCGTTCTGTTCCAGCCGGCGGAGGTTGTCGGCGAGCGAGAGCAGCACCCGCAGGCTGCCGTCCGACAGCGCGGAGGCCCGCTTGACCAGGCTGACCACCCCGTCGTTGCCGAGCGCCTGCGTCAACTCGGCGATCCGCTCCAGCTGGTCGAGTTGCTCGTCGACCACGGCGGCCTTGGCGTCGTCCAGGAAGTAGCTCGCGCCGGCGCCGATCCCGAAGCCCCGGCCCAGCCAGTCGAGCGTGTCCACCGTGGGGTTGCAGGCCTGGCCCTTCTGGTTCAGGCCGAGGTGGAGGTTGCGCACGGTGTCGCGGGAGATGACGTCCCGCCCGGCCAGGCGGTTGATCCGGTCGGCGAGTTCGCGGTAGGCGGGCGGGCGTCCGCCGGATCTGACCGCCTCACGGGCCATCAGCCGGTCCACCCGGCGGGCGATGGCCGAGGCGCGCTCCCCCGGCTGCTCGGCCCCACCCGCTGCGTCGCGCGCTGCTGCCTTCACCATCTGCTTCCCCCTCCGCGGCTTCGTCACGATACCGTCGGTGTTCGACCGGACGGTAGCGGAAGGCACCCGGGGCGCGGCCCGCGGCGGCCCGCGACGGTCAGCGGCCGGGGTGGTGGACGAAGCGGTAGGTGTCGCGGTCGAGTTCGGTGACCTGCACGCCGATCGCGGCAGGCACCGCGATGTGCTCCCGCAGCACCTCCAGCACCCGGGCGGTCAGTTCGGTGCGCTGCGCGGCCGTCCGCCCGGCCAGGATCTTCACCTCCGCCAGCACCACCGCCTCACCGCTCGTGCCGTCACCGACGGTGTGGTGCGGGGCCGGGCGGAACAGGGTCTTGCACTCCGGCACGGTGGTGTCGATCACCTCGGTGACGGCCTTGTGCAGGGCGGCGGCCAGGTCGTCCAGACCGGCGCGGTCGAGGGCGAGTTCGGCCGAGTGGTCGACCAGGATCTGCGGCACGGGGTCCTCCGGGGCGGGGCGGGTGGGCAGCGCCTGACCCTACCCCGCCCCCGGGGCACGGCAGCGGGCCCCGGCCGCTGGAACTCGAGGGTCGGCCGGGGCCCGGAGAGCGATGGACGCGGTCAGCAGCCGAAGTTGATCAGGCGGAAGGTCGCGTAGTGGTCGCCGGTGTAGTAGTCCTCCTGGGAGCGCTGGCCGGTGACGATCCGGCGGGTGCCGCGGGTCGGCGCACCGGGCGTGACCACGGTGTACTCGTGGTAGTAGCCGGACCGCTGGGAGGGCAGCACGCCCTCCTTGTTGGTGAACACCACGCCGTCCTGGCGGTACGGGAACGGCCCGCCCTTGGCGATCAGGTTGAGGGTGGTCCGGGCCTGGGACGGCAGGGCGGACACGCACACCGTGCCGCTCACCGCGGCGTGCGCCTCGGTGGCGACGGCGACGGGCGCCAGGGTGGCCAGGGAGAGGACGGCGACGGCGACGGCACGGGTCTTCCACGCGCGTAGAGTTCGGGTCATGCCCCACAGGATGGCGAGCCCCCGGGCTCGCCGGAAGGCACGTTCGGAGTCTTCATCTCCGGTCAACTCGCTGTACCCGTCGATGACTTGAACCGGCAGGCCAGCCGCCGTGGCAGACCGTGGCAGCCGACGCCGTGGGCAGGGCAGGGCAGGGCAGGGCAGGGCAGGGCAGGGCAGGCGGGATCGTGGGCGAGTCGGGCGGGCTCGTCAAGTCCGGTGCCGGCCGACCGGACCGCCGGGCAGAATCGCCCCCATGCGCATCCTGATCGTCACCACCGGCTCCCGCGGGGACGTCGCACCGTTCACCGGCCTGGGCCGACGCCTGGTGGACGCCGGGCACCGGGTCTCGGTGGTCGCCCACCCGACCTTCGCGCCGCTGATCGAGTCCTGTGGCCTGGAGTACCGACCGCTGCCGGGGGATCCCAAGGAGCTGATCCTCGCCAGGGCCCGGGCGACGTCCCCCGAGGAGACCCGGGCGGTGATGACCGCGTTCGTGAACGGGCTCGCCGACGGCGTGGCGGACGCCGTGGCGAGCGGAGCCGACCTGCTGCTCACCGCCTTCGCCCCGTCACCGCTCAGCCTGACGGCGGGAGAGGCCTTCGGCGTGCCCGTCCTCGGCACGTACCTCACGCCCGCCTTCGCCACCGGGGAGTTCCCGCTGCCCGGCCCCGGCAGCGCCGAGGACCTGGGGGCGAAGGGCAATCTCGCCGCCGGCCGGGAGCGGCTCCGCCGCGCGGAGCGGCTGTTCTCGGGCGCCGTGGCCCGGATGCGCGAGCGCCTCGGCCTGCCCGGCACGACCTCCCCGGAGCCGCTCGGGCACTCCCGTCCGGTCGTCCACGGCTACAGCCCGCTGCTGGCGCCGCGCCCGGCGGACTGGCCGGCCCAGGTCGAGGTGGCGGGCTTCTGGTGGCCCGCCCGGCCGCTGGACTGGCAGCCCCCGGCCGACCTGGTCGACTTCCTCCAGGCCGGTCCGGCCCCGGTGTTCATCGGTTTCGGCAGCATGGCGCCGGAGGAGGGCGAGCGGCTCGGTGAGCTGGTGACGGCGGCGGTGCGGCGGGCGGGGGTGCGCGCGGTGGTCCAGGCGGGCTGGGCCGGCCTGGCGGCGGTGGGCGACGGCGTCCTCTCCGTCGGCGATCTGCCCCATGACTGGCTGTTCCCCCGCACGGCCGCCGTCGTCCACCACGCCGGAGCCGGCACCACCGGCGCCGCGCTGCGCGCCGGGGTCCCCGCCGTACCGGTGCCCGTGATGGCCGACCAGCCGTTCTGGGCGGCGCGGCTGCACCGGCTGGGAGTCGCCCCGGAGCCGGTGCCGTTCGCGGAACTCACCGCCGAACGCCTCGCCGCCGCGATCACGGCCGCCTCGGCCGAGCCGGTCCGCCGCCGCGCGGCCGACCTCGCCGGGCTCATCGCGGGCGAGGACGGGGCCGGGGCCGTCCTCGCCCACATCGACCGGCTCACCGAGGGCCCTCGCCGCTGAGCCCTGCCGCCCCGGGTCACCGCGGAGCGTCAGCCCCGGGCCGGCGCACAGCGTCAGCCCCGGATCACCGCGGAGCGTCAGCCCCGGGTCAGCACCAGGGACTGCACCGCCGGGAGCTTGCGCCAGTCGCTGGAGACGATGCTGGCGTGCGCCCGGGCCAGCTGCTCGGTGCGGGCGCGGGCCTGGTCGACGCTCGGGTCGGTGGCGCTGATCTGCGGTGCGACCGCCTGGGCGTCGGTCATCACCAGCAGGTAGTGGGAGCGGTCGTACCAGGCGTTGTCGATGCCGTTCAGGTAGGTGGCCGCGTCGCCGTCGAAGACCACGAACCAGGGGCGGATGCCGGCGTCCGCGCCGGTGTACTTGCTCCGCGGGTCGCCGCCCGCCGCACCGTGCACGGCCGGGAACAGCTGGGCCTGGCCGATCCGGCCGGCCGCGGCCAGGTCGCGCAGGTGCCGGCCGTACTCGACGTCGGTGTGCAGGGTGTCGAAGGGGTTGTGCTCCTCGACCGTCCCCGGGATCGCGTAGAGCAGCACCCGCCCGGCGAGCGCGGAGCGGCTCGGCCAGTTGCCCGCCCGCACCGCCTCGTCGACGCTGGCGTAGGTGCCGCCGCCGGGCTTGGCCAGGACGTCGGCCGGGCGCAGCACCGCGTTGCCGAGGTGGGCCGCGATCAGCGCGTCGAGCTGGTCGGGGCCCATCCCGAGGTTCGCGGCGAAGCCGCCCTTCACCTCCAGCTTGACCACCAGCGGCCCGGCTGCCGGGTGGGCGCCGAGCCAGACCCGGACGTCGTCGAGGCAGTGCTCCAGGTTCTTGTTGGTGCCGCCGCCGTAGAGCTGGGCCGGGGTGTCGGCGGCGGTGCAGTTGTTGGAGTTGCCGAGCGGGTTGGAGTGGCTGACCTTCCACTCCTGGGTGACGACGTCGGTCCAGAGGTCGAGTTCGATCATGCCGGTGCCGGTGTCCAGGCTCTGGGCGAGGTACTGGTAGGCGGCCGGGTCGTAGGTGTTGTGCAGGCCGACGGTGGTGGCCGAGCCGAACGGCAGGGCGCCGGTGCCGGTGTCGGCGACGGCGAGGGTCGCCGTGGGCAGCAGGGATGCGGCGGTGGCGAGCAGGCCGGCGGCCAGCAGGCCCGCCAGGGTACGGCGTACGGTCATCGGAATCGTCCCCCCCGGGGTCGGTCGTGGCGCCCGCCGGTGCGGGCCGCCGGAGGCAGCATCGCCGGACGGGGCGTGCACCTCGTGAAGAAGGCACGACAATAGCGTGACGGTTTCCCCACCCCTGCCCCGGCCTCCCCTTCACCGCCCCGCCCGACGGCACGCCACGCCCCGGTCGTGACGGAGCGTCAGGATTGTCGGACCCGGGCGCTAGCGTGGCCCGCGAGCGGACGGCCGCCGGCCGCCGCGAACAACCCACCGAGCAGTGGAGGCAGCACCATGTCCCTGGTCCGGGTCCACAACTTCTCGATCTCCCTCGACGGCTACGGCACCGGCGAGGGCCAGAGCCTGGAACTCCCCTTCGGCCATGCCACCGACCGGCTGCACCGCTGGTTCTTCGGCACCCGCACCTTCCGCCGGATGCAGGGCAAGGAGGGCGGCAGCACCGGGGTGGACGACGCGATGGCCAGCGCCTGGGGCGACGGCATCGGCGTGGAGATCATGGGCCGCAACAAGTTCGGCCCGCAGCGCGGCCCGTGGGAGAACGAGGACTGGCAGGGCTGGTGGGGGCCGAACCCGCCGTTCCACACCCCGGTCTTCGTGCTCACCCACCACCCGCGCCCCAGCGTGGAGATGGAGGGCGGGACGGCCTTCCACTTCATCGACGCCACCCCCGAGGAGGCGCTGCGGCAGGCCAAGGAGGCGGCCGACGGGCAGGACGTGCGGATCGGCGGCGGCCCGAGCACCGTCCGGGCCTTCCTGGAGGCCGACCTGGTCGACCACCTGCACGTGGTCGTGGTGCCGGTCGTGCTCGGGCGGGGCGAGTCGCTCTGGGCCGGGCTGGAGGGGCTGGAGCAGCGCTTCGACACCGAGGCGGTGACCAGCCCGAGTGGGGTCACCCACCTCACCTTCACCCGACCCGGCACCGCGTGACCGGGTGAGATCGCGCGCACCACGTAGCCGCAAGGCCGACGGGCGGCCTCCCCGCACCAGCGCGGGGAGGCCGCCCGTCGGCCTTGGGCCGGGTCAGACCCGGTCGGCCGCGATCAGCACGTACTGGAAGGAACCGTCCTTGTAGGACTCGATGAAGGCCTCCTCGATGCCGGTGACCAGCGAGGTGGTGTTCCGCAGCTCCCAGTACGGCAGGGTGTCCGGGGTGAGGTCGATGACGGCCTGGGGCACCAGGCGGTTGTCGGCCATCGCCCGCAGGTACTCGCGGCGGGAGTGGATGTTGCACTCGAAGTGGGCGTTGATCTGCGAGACCCACTTCGACGGCTGGCCGTACTTCGGGTTCCAGCAGCCGGTGATGGTCACGTACCGGCCGCCGACCGCCAGCACCCGGGAGTGCTCGGCGAACAGGTCGTGCAGGTCGACGTACATGCTGGACTCGTTGTTCCAGGAGCCCGCGACCGAGCCGTTCTCCAGCGGCATGTCCAGCATGTTGGCGACCCGGGAGCGGACGAACCCGCCGATGCCCAGCTCGGCGGCGCGCTTGTTGCCGAAGTCCGCCTGCTGGGTGGAGAGGGTCAGGCCCTCGACCCGGCAGCCGAAGCGCTGGTGGGCCATGACCATCGAGCCGCCGCGGCCGCAGCCGGCGTCCAGCAGGGTGTGCCCGGCCTTGATGTCGCCGAGGTTGTCGAGCAGGACGTCGGTCTGGGCGGACTCCAGGCGGTGCAGCTCGGCGATGACCTTCTTCTCGCGCTCGCTGTCCGCCGGGTCGCCGATCGCCGCCTGGTCGATCTCGCCGATGCCGTAGTGGTGGTGGTACAGGCCGTCGACGTCGCCCAGGCGCAGGTTCACCGGGCGGGCCTCGTTGTTCCAGTAGCGCGCGATGTCGCTCTGGTACGGAGTCGCCGGGCCGGGGATGGCGCTGCCGGGGGTGGTGATGTCGTCGGTCAGGGACATGAGGGGTCAACTCCAGGGTTCTTCAGGGATGGTTATCGGAAAACGGGCGACTGCCGACCGGCGCATTACCAGAAGTCAGGCAGGCTGTACCGGTGGGTGTTGGTCTGGTGCCAGTGGTGGTTGCCGTCGAGCCACGCGGCCACCCCGCGCAGGAACCGCACCAGGGTCGGCACCGGGCAGGCGACCGCCAGCGCCGCGGACTCGGCCTCGAAGGCGTGCATCAGCTCGTTGTGGACCTCGACGGCCTTCAGGTAGCCCTCCTGGCGCGAGACGCCCTCGCGCTCGGAGATCACCACCGGCAGGTTCAGATGGAGCCCCGGACCGGCCAGCTCCTTGGTGTACGAGTACAGGTCGTTGACGATCGTGGTGGCGTTGCCGGCCAGCGAGATCACCCGCTGCATGGCCGGCAGCGCGTGCAGCTCGGCGGGCAGCTCGTAGCCGCCGACGGTGTCGGTGATGGTCGGGCAGGGGCGGAAGTTGTTGAACTGGCGCATCGCCAGGTACTCCCACACCTCCGGGACGTGGTCGGATTCGGACCAGGCGGCCTCGGCCAGGTACCCCAGGTGCAGCCGCGCCATGTCGTGCCGGAAGCGGTCCGCCTGGGAGGGCGTGGCGGCCCGGACGAAGTAGTCCATCGCCGAGCGGTACGAGCGCCGGGGCGCGTCCTCGGAGAGCGAGGCCTCCCAGGCCGGGTGGTACTCCGCGGTGGTGTGCAGCGGGTCCAGCGCCGTGTGCGCCAGCAGCAGCCGGCTGCCGAGGCCGATCGGCGAGCCGCCGAGGTCCTCGCAGTAGCAGTCGTCCACCGCGTTCTCGGCGACCATCAGCCGGGCCGCGAGCATCAGGTGGTCGACGCTCGGCGCGTCGGGGTGGCAGGCCACCATGTAGCGGCCGGTGGAGAATCCGTCGAAGTCCTTCTCCCACTCCGGCGGGTAGAGCTCGATCTCGTCGATGGCCCAGGCCTTGATCTTGAGGCTGAGCGCCTCCACCCGGACCGGGTCGGGCTCGGCGATCGGGTGGTGGTAGAGGCCCGGGATGGGGTCGCCCAGCTTGGGCTTGCCACCGCTCGGCGCCGCGGCCGGGGCGCCGAAGAGCAGGGCAGGGGCGGACGGCAGCGTCGGAGCCGAGGGCGGCGTGGCGACGGACGGCAGTTGGAGGTCGGGCAGCACGGCCTCCAGCACCGAGGCCGCGGCCGCCACCGCCTCCGCCGCGACGGCCTCGACCAGCGAGGCCTCCACCGTCGGGAGCGCGGCCGTCGGGGCCTCGGGAGCCGCGACATCAGGCGCATGGACCGCGGGCGCCGCCACCTCCGCAGCCGGGGCCGGCGGCCTCAACTGCAGCCCGGCGGTGCCCAGTCCGGTGGGTCCGCGGAGGATCCGCTCGATCGCCGGGGAGCTCATGAGCCCACCGCCGGGGCGGGAGCGGGCCGGGGTGGTGTGACCGTTCTGATGCGCTGGGGCATGGAGCCTCCTCTGAGAGGGATCGCATGAGGTGACGGGTCGTCATCCCGCCCGTCGCGATGGGGAACTCCACGCCGCGGGCCCCGTCTCGCTCGCTGACCAACCGTAGGCGCGAAAGCCCGTTCCGGATCGCAACGGACGATCTTCTACACCCGATAGAGTGAACGTTCATGCTGACGGCGTTCGGTCGTACCCCTGTCATGCATCGGTCCGCCCCTCACCTTGGCGCTCCGCACCCGACCCAGCCGCCCCCACCCTCCCCCGCGCCATGTCAACCCGGTGAACTTCGGGCGTGCCCCGGGGTGGCCGACCGCGTTGTGCCGGTTGTGGCGGGGGCTGTTCGAACGCGGATGACCAATCGGCCTTCGCGTGCCACGAGTTGGTCGCCCACACGAACCTCCTGGACGGAACGGCCAGTGGCAGCGATCTCGATGCCGGACTGCTCCATGCCGTGGCCGGCCCGCCTCATCCCCACCCGGAGACCGCGGGCCCGGAACCTGCTCCGGGCCCGCGAGACCGGGGTGCTCGAACCCGACCGGGACGAGGAGTGCTTCACCGCGATGGACTTCGCGCTCGCACGGCGTCCGGCCGGTGTCGGGCCGGTGTCGGGCCGGACGCGTAAGGAGGAGAAGAATGGGCCGGGCGCCGTGCGAGGAACGCGGCCAGGAAGGAAGACCAGCGCATGGAGAGCCAGGCCCGCAGCCGCACCGCCCTCGTCGAGGACCTCATGGAGCGCTTCCCCGACGTGCCCCGGGAGGCGGTGATCAAGGAGGACCTGCTGCGCGGCGGCATGGCCTTCGACGAGTCCGCCCTCAGCGGCAGCACCGGCGCCGACGGGAGCGGCGAGGTCAAGCCGAAGTCGTACTTCATCTTCTCCTTCGACCACCGCACCCTGCCCGAGCTGGGCGCGGCCGCGCTGAACCGGCCGCCGGAGGAGGTGGTGCTGACCGGCGGACCGTACGGGCTGCGCCGCACGGTCGTGTCGGTGCGGGTCAACCCGGACTCGCCGTACCGGGTCGGCGCGGGTGAGGACGGCACGCTCGGCCTCTACCTCGACGGCGCGCGGATCGCCGACGTCGGCCTGCCGCCGATGCCCGACTACTACCGGCACACCCTGGCCAACGGGAAGTCGGTGATGGAGGTCGCCCCGACCATCCAGTGGGGCTACCTGATCTACCTCACGGTGTTCCGGGTCTGCCAGTACTTCGGCGCCAAGGAGGAGTGCCAGTACTGCGACATCAACCACAACTGGCGCCAGCACAAGGCCGCCGGCCGCCCGTACACCGGGGTCAAGCCGGTCGAGGAGGTGCTGGAGGCGCTGGAGATCATCGACCGCCACGACACCGCCCGCGCCTCCCGGGCGTACACCCTCACCGGCGGCGCGATCACCTCGCAGGTCGGCGGCCGGGACGAGGCGGACTTCTACGGGCAGTACGCCAAGGCCATCGAGGAGCGCTTCCCCGACCGCTGGATCGGCAAGGTGGTCGCCCAGGCACTGCCGCGCGACGACATCCAGCGCTTCCACGACTACGGCGTGAAGATCTACCACCCCAACTTCGAGGTGTGGGACAAGCGGCTGTTCGAGCTCTACTGCCCCGGCAAGGAGCGCTACGTCGGCCGGGACGAGTGGCACCGTCGGATCCTCGACTCCACCGAGGTGTTCGGCGCGGAGAACGTGATCCCCAACTTCGTGGCGGGCGTGGAGATGGCCGAGCCCTTCGGCTTCACCACCGTCGACGAGGCGATCGCCTCCACCCGGGAGGGGCTGCGCTTCTTCATGTCCCACGGCGTGGTGCCGCGCTTCACCACCTGGTGCCCCGAGCCCACCACCCCGCTGGGCAAGGCCAACCCGCAGGGCGCGCCGCTGGAGTACCACATCCGGCTGCTGCGGACCTACCGGGCCACCCTGGAGGAGTTCGGCCTCTCCTCCCCGCCCGGCTACGGGCCGGCCGGACCCGGCAAGGCGGTGTTCTCGGTCAGCTCCTTCATGGACTCGCTGCCGGGCTGAGCCCGCGCCCACCGGCGGTGCTCCGTTCCCCCGCCGTCGGCCGGGGACCGGAGCCGGCGGGCCGCTGCCGTCAGTGCTCAGCTCCCGGCATCGGCCGGACGGTGAGGATCTGCTCGGCCCGGCCCACCGGCCCGTGGACGTCGTGCAGCACGGTGCTGGTGACGCCGTGCCCGGCCGGACCGAAGCTGACGCCGGTGTCCAGGCCGGTCCAGCGGCCGCCGGGGCGGCGGTGGAAGTGGATGGTCAGATCGGTGTTGGGGAACATCCAGGCCGTCGGCTGCTCCCGGACGGCGATGCCGTTGGCGGTGTCCACCAGGGCGATGAACGCGGCGTGCGGGCCGGCGGGCTCCCCCGCGACCAGCTCCAGCGGGGTCGACAGCCAGGCGGCGGCCCGGCCGGGAGCGGCGGAGCGGCGGCGGACCTCCACCGAGGCGATGTAGCCGCCGGCCCACTGCTCGCTCATCGGCCAGGGCTCGAACTCCTCCGGCGCGGGCAGCCGTTCGTCGTGGGTGCCGGCCACGGCGGCGGTGTCCTGCTCGGCCAGGTACCAGGCCCGGGCCCGCACCACGGCCCGGCCGGCGATCGAGGCCACCGCCTCCACCAGCTCGATGGTCCGGCCGGGGCGGAGGGTCTCCACCGTGACCTCCAGCTCGTCCAGGGCGATCAGGCCGAGTATGTCGAAGCTGATCCGGGCCAGCGCCAGCCCGTCGGCGGGGCGGTCGGCCGGGTGCTGGTCGGCGCGGTACCGGTCGATCGCATGGGCGATCAACCCGCCCACCGGACTGAAGTGCTGCTCGTCGGGGTGCCAGGCGCCCTGCGCGTGGGCGGTCGGCTTGTAGTGGTGCTCGCCGGTGCGCTGGTAGTAGCTGTCGGGCGCGGCGGTGGGGCTGGTCACGGTGCGCTTCTCCTCGGGCCGGTTCGCGGGTGGTGCCGTACGGCCGCCGGCCTCGGCGTGACCGGCGTCGCGATCACGATCGTAGGAGCCCGAACCTCCACCGGATCTGTGATGCGCCCCACACCCACCCGCTCCCGGCGGCTCGTCGGCCGGCGTCGGATGGCGTGTGATCTCCGGGTGCTGGGGCTGTGACGAGGGAGGTTGGCCGTGGTGGCGTGCGCAACGGGCATCTTCCCGACGTCCTCGGGGTGCTGCGGCCCCGGCTCTCGGCCGAGCACCTGGTCGCCACGGTCGACAACGGGCTGCCGCTGTCGCGGCCGGCGGAGGCGGTCGGTCGTGGCGTCGCCAAGCTGATTCCCAGTGTCGGCAACGAGATCGGCGCGGGCGTGACCCTGCTCGCGCCCGGCCCGGGACTGGACGACGACCGCACCGGACACCTTCTCGAACACCGCCAAAGGACCGATAAGATGACCGACGGTGTGCCGGGAAGTCTGGTCGGCTCGGGGGACGACTGCGGCGATCGGGCCTCGGCGACCCCGAAGGTTGCGATGGGTCGTTTCTGCAGATGCACGCCGTGGGGATCGTTCTCGTCCTGGTCGTCCTGGCCACCAGCGTGGCCACCTTCGCCCGCCGATGGCGGGTGCCCGCGCCCTCCCTGCTGGTGCTGGCCGGGCTCGGCGTCGCGCTCGTCCCCGGGGTGCCCGCACTGCACGTACCGCCGCAGATCATCGGCGCGGTGGTGCTGCCGCCGCTGCTCTACGCCTCCGCCGAAGAACTGTCGCTGCGCGACCTGCGGACGGTGTGGCGGCCGGTCACCATCCTCTCCTTCGGCCTGGTCTTCGCCTCCGCCGCGGCCGTCGGCTTCGTGGCCGTCGCCGTCGCCGGGCTGCCGCCCGCGATGGCCTTCGTGCTCGGCGCCGTGCTCTCCAGCACCGACCCGGTGGCGGTCACCGCGCTCGGGCGCCGGCTCGCCCTGCCCGGGCGGGTCCAGGTGCTGGTCCAGGCCGAGAGCCTGTTCAACGACGCCACCTCACTGGTGCTGTTCAAGGTCGCCGTCGGCGTCGCCGTGGCGGCCGGCGGCACCGTCGACCTGCCCGCCGCGGGCGGCGAACTGGCATTGCTCGGCGGGGGCGGCAGCCTGGTCGGCGCGGCCGTCGCCGGGCTGGTCTGGCTGCTGCGCCGCCGCACCACCGACCCGGTGCTGGAGACGGTGATAGCCCTGGTCACCCCGTACGCGGCGTACGTGCTGGCGGAGTCAGCGCACACCTCGGGCGTCACCTCGGTGGTGGTCGCCGGGGTGCTGCTCGGCCGCTCCGGCCACCGGCTGACCGACGCCCGGATCCGGCTGCAACTGCACGCCGTGTACGCGGTGGTGGTGTTCCTGCTGGAGAGCGTCGTCTTCTCGATCGTCGGCCTGGAACTGCCCACCCTGGTCCGGGAGCTGCCGGTCGGCGCCGGCTGGTGGCCGCTGCAGTCGGCGGCGATCGCGGCGGTGCTGATCGCCGTCCGGGTGCTGTGGACGCTACCGCTCACCCGCGCCGTCAAACCCAGCCGGGGGCGGCTGTCCTGGCGGGTCGCCGGGGTGGTCACCTGGGCCGGCACCCGGGGCGTCATGCCGCTGGCCGCCGCGCTGTCCATCCCGCTGCTCACCGAGGCCGGCGGCCCGCTCGACAGCCGGCCGCTGGTCCTGGTGCTCACCGTCTCCAACGTCGTGCTCACCCTGGTCGTCCAGGGCCTGACCCTCGCCGCCGTGGTCAACCGCTCCGGCCTCGCCCTCGAACCCGAGCACACCGCGCGCGAGGAGGCGGACGCCCGTGACGAGCTCAACCGCGCCGCCCTGGACCACGTGGACGGCCTGGCCGAGCTGGAGGCCGTCCCGGAGACCGCCGTCGACCGGGTGCGCCGCGCCCTCACCGCCCGGCTCGACCGCACCCCCGAGGCCCCCGACGGCACCACCGCCGACGACGCCTACCGGCAGCTCCGGCACGAGGTCATCGCCGTCCAGAACGACCGGCTGCACCGCCTCTACGAGGAGCACCGGATCAGCGACACCACGCTGCGGGTGCTCCAGCGCGACCTCGACCTGGAGCAGGCGGCCCTGGGGCGGAGCTGACCGCCTCCAGCAGGCCGGGGGGTCAGGTCACCGGAAGTCGGATCACCGGGGTCGGAACATCAGTACGAGCAGGCCCGCCGCGCCCAGCGCGCAGGCCAGCGAGAGCAGGGCCAGCCCGAACTCCCCCGGGGGCGGCGGCAACCGGCGCACCGGATGGACGGCCAGGCCCCGGCCGGGGCGGGACGGGTGGTACAGCACCGTCACCTCGTCCCCCTCCTGGTACCGGCCGCCCTCCGGGCGGTCGTCGCGCCGCAACAGCTCGACGGTCCGCCCGTCCGGCAGGCCGTACACGATCGTGACCCGCCGTCGCTCATAGCCCTCGGAGGTGGTCTGCCAGCGCACCTTCCGCACCCGGCCGACCGTGCAGACCCCGTCCCGACGCAGTGCCCGGGTCGCCCGGCCCGCCGCGGCGAAGCCCACGGCGAGCCCGGCCAGGACGGCCGCCCCGACCAGCAGGAAGAGATCGACTATCGCTCCCACGCCGATCAATGTACCTAGCACGCAACGGAGTTGGGAAGACAGCGGACCGGCTCCGCAGGTCCGGCGGCACCCCGGCCTCCCGGCCGTCCGGCGCTGACGGCACACTGTCGCGAGCACGGAGGAACCACCGAACGGGGTCAGCATGGCCAAGCGTCCGAACAAGAAGCAGAAGAGACCACTCGCGGCCGGGGTCAGCCGGCCGGCCGGGACCGCCCGGCGGCGCCCCCGCAAGGACGTGCCGCTCTCCCCCCGCACGGTGCGCCGCACCGCGCTGCTGGCCGGGCTGGTCGCCCCGCTGCTGATCCTCGGACTGCTCGCGGTGGCCACCAACCCCGACTACCAGGCGCCCTGCACGATCATCGCCGTCCTGGTGCTGATGGCGGCCGTCATCGGGGTGATGATGATCCGCACCAGCGGCTGGGTGCTCTGGCCCGCCGTGCTGCTCGGCGTGCTGCTCCTGGCGCTCCCCACGGCCGCGCTGCGCGCCCAGCTGATCTCCCACCGCGGGGTGGACACCCGGGTCGTCATCACCTCGGCCCACAGCGGCAAGGACAAGACGGGCAAGGTCAGCTGGACCTGCGGCATCCGCCGCGAGGACGGCCGCCCGCTGCCGCACGGCACCATCGGGGGCTTCGGCTGCTCCGGCTCCTCCGTCGGCGGAACCACCACGGCGCTGGCCGACCCGGACGGCTGGGCACCGCCCGCCACCCTGGACGACGACCTCTCCTTCCGCGCCGCCGGAGTCTGGGTCGCGGGCGCGGTGGCCGTCCTCTGGGCCGGGCTCACCTTCGGCGCGGCCCGCCGCACCCTGCGCGGGCGGGGTGGGCGCGGCGGCAAGGGCGGCCGGAGCAAAGGGGCGGCGGCATGACCGGGCGTCGGGGCCGTCCTCGGCCCGCCGACCGCTTCCGGACGTCAAGATCGCGTACAACTGCCTGGCCCCGGGTGGCCCGCAAGGCTAGCGTGACGCCGTGAACGAACTGGTGTTCCGGGGCAAGGACCTCTTCCGCCCCTCCAAGCCGCACCTCATCGGCGCGGCCTGCTTCTTCCTCCTCGCGGTGTCCGCCGGCCTCCTGCGCTCCGGCCCGGTGTTCGCGGCCTGGTCGCTCGCCGCCGTCCTGGTGCTGTTCGCTCCGGTCTTCTACAGCTCGTGGCGGGGCTGGAGCCGGGTCGGGCCCGACGGGGTCACCATCTGCTGGGGGTTCGGGGCCGGCCGGACGTACTCCTGGCAGGAGATCCGCTGGGTCGACGTCCGCGAGACCCCGATCAACGGCGTCACCGGCGGCGGGGGCACGGCCCGGGCGGCGCGGATCTTCACCACGACCGGGCGCCGGCGCTCGCTGCCGGGCCTGGCCTGGAGCCCGATGTACCCGGCCCGGGACTTCGACGTGAACGTCCGGCGGCTGCGCGACTGGTGGGAGTCGAGCACCGAGGAGGCGCAGCGCGTCCGGCCGGCCAAGCAGTTCCGGGACCGGCTCACGCCGACGACGGTGGCGATCGTCGCCCTCGTCCTGATCGCGGTGGTCGGCTGGTTCGTGATCGCCTCGCGGTACTGACCGCCTTCCGCCGCAACGCAGTCGAGCGGGTGCGTCCCCGGCCGGGCCGGGGGCGCACCCGTCGTCGTTCGCCGCGCCGTCAGCCCCGCAGGCCGTCCAGCAGCGCGAGGGCGTCCTCGACCGAGCCGGCCGGGTCGGTGACGGGGTAGAGCACGCCCCGGACGGTGCGGCCGGCGTCGAGGATCAGGGTGAGCCGCTTGAGGCGCTCGACGCCGGCGGCACGGAAGGTGGGCAGCCGTAGCCCGGCGGCCAGTTCCAGTCCGGCGTCGGAGAGCAGTGGGAACGGGATCCGGGCGTGTTCGGCGAACGCGGCCAGCTGGTCCGGGCGTTGGGTGCTGACGCCGTAGACGGCGGTGTCGCGGGCGGCGAACTCGCCCATCCGGTCGCGGTAGGTGCAGGACTCCAGGGTGCAGCCGGGCGCCCCCGGGATGTCGCCCCAGCCGGGCGGGTGGTCCACCCCGCCGGGCGCGTAGGCGCCGGGGTAGCAGTACAGCACCGTCCAGGCGTGGTCGGCGGCGACCGGGTCGACGGCCGCACCGGTGGCGGCGGTGAGTTCCAGGGCGGGCAGCCGGTGGCCGGTGAGGGCCATGACCCGCCGGGTCTCGGCGGAGTCGGGGGTGCTGGTGGCGGAGAGCGTGCCGTCGCCCAGGACGTAGCGCCCACCCCAGTCCTGGAGGGCGACCAGCACCGGCAGCAGCCCGCGGCCGCGCTCCGTCAGGTGGTACTCGTAGCGCGGCGGGTGCGGGTGGTAGAGCCGTTTCTCCAGGACGCCGTCGGCGACCAGGGCCTTGAGGCGCTCGGTGAGCACCTTGCGGCTGATGCCGAGCGCGTTCTGCAGGGCGTCGAACTGGTGGATGCCGCCGGCGACGTCCCTGATCAGGAGCAGGGTCCAGGTGTCCCCGACCACGGTCAGGGCCTGGGAGATCGCGCAGTCGGGGTCAGCCGCTTCCGTGTGCCGCATGATCACCCATTATAGTGAGTTCCCAAAAGGAACTCACTCGGTCGTGCGACCGGTGCCGGCGAAGGGGCGGACATGACGACGAAGACGGCGGACACGGCGAGAACGCTGGACCCGGAGACGAGCGGGGGCCAGGGCCGGGGCGGGGCCGGGGCGTTCTGGCGCTACTGGAGCGCCTCGACGGTCAGCCGGCTCGGCGACCAGGTGACGGCGGTCGCCCTGCCGCTGATCGCGGTGGTCACCCTGCACGCCTCGGCCTTCGAGGTCGGACTGATCACCGGCGCCGCCTACGTCGCCTGGCTGCTGATCGGCCTGCCGGCCGGCGTGCTCGTCCAGCGACTCCCGCTGCGCGGCACCCAGGTCACGATGGACCTGATCCGCGCCGCCGCCGTCGCCTCGGTGCCACTTGCGGCTGCCCTGGGGGTACTGGGGCTGCCCCAGCTGGTCGTGGTGGCCCTGCTGGTCGGCTTCGCCGGCGTGATGTTCGACGTGGGCAACTCCACCTTCCTGCCCGCCGTCGTCCCCAAGGAGCAACTGACCGCCCGCAACAGCCTCGTCTCCGGCAGCATCGCGGCCACCGACCTGGCCGGGCCCTCGCTCGGCGGCGTGCTGGTGCAACTGGTCGGCGGCGCGGCCTCGATGCTGCTGGACGCCGTCAGCTACCTCGCCTCGGCCGCGCTGCTCGGCAGCCTGCCGCCGATCGACCGACCCGCCACCCGGCCGGCCGGCGGCGCCGGGATGCGCGAACAGATCCGCGAGGGCTGGCGGTTCGTCGCCCGGCACCCGGTGATCCGGCCCTGCGTCGCCGACGCCACCGCGGTGAACTTCGTCTGCGGCGGGCTGATGACGCTCACCCCGGTGTTCCTGGTCCGCACCCTCGACGCCCCGGCCGCCGCCGTCGGCGCCCTGATGGCCACCGGCGGCCTCGGCAGCCTGCTCGGCGCCGCCGCCACCCCCCGGCTGGTGGCCCGGTTCGGCGGCGCCCGGGCGCTGCGCTGGGCGGCCGCGGTCGCCACCGCCTTCGCACTGCTGCTCCCGCTCGCCGGGTCCGGCTGGGCCGCCCTGGTCTTCGCCCTCGGCAACGCCGGGTTCTCGGCGGGGGTCGTGGTCACCAGCATCGTCACCCGCACCCACCGGCAGACCGAGACGCCGCCGGAGCTGCTGTCCCGGGTGATGGCCACGGTCCGCTTCGTCTCCTGGGGCGCGATCCCGGTCGGCGCCCTCGCCGCCGGCGCCGCCGCGACCGCCTGGGGCCCGCGCACCGCGCTGCTGCTGGTCGCGGTCGTCAGCGTGGCGAGCCCGCTGATCCTGCTGGCCAGCCCGATCCGCCGGATGCGCGAGCTGGCCTGAGGCCGGGCCGGCGACAGCGCCGAGGCGTCACTGGTGGTGGTCCTGCCGTCCGACGGTCTCCACCGGCGGCCGGCCGGGCGCACCTTCGACGCCTTCCGGACCACGGCCTGGAAGAGTGGCTCCCCATGGTGCGGGGGTGCTGCGCTACGGTGCGCCGGACACATGGGCGCAGGTGGTCAGGGGCGCAGCAGTCAGTGCCGCGGGGGCAGGGGCTGCGAGGGGCAGGAGCGGCAGGGGGCGGAGCGTGCTGACGAGGCCGCCGTCGATGACGAAGTCGGCGCCGTTGACGTTTCCGGCCCGGTCGCCGGCCGGCAGCAGCACCAGGTCGGCGACTTCCTCGGGAGAGGTGAAGCGGCCGGTTGGGGCATGTGCGGCGGCCTGCTCGCGGACCCTAGAGCCCGCTCGGCCAGTTGTACCCGCTCGGCACGGTGACCGAGGCGTTCTCCTCGGCTGTGCCGTACACCAGGGCGATCTCGTCGTGGGCGTGCAACCGGACGGCCGCCGGGTCGCCGCCCACCGGCTTGCCGTCGACGTACGCGGTCAGCGTGTGGGTGGCGTCGGTGCGCAGCCCGCCGAGGTGGTCGGCGGAGGCGGAGACCTGCCACTCGGTCAGGAACTGGCCCAGGGTGAAGTCGGCGCTCACCGGCGACTCGACGTGGATGACGCCGCTGGTGTCATGGGTGTGCAGCGGGCTGATCCGTTGGGCGCTCTCGTCGATGCCGACCAGCGCGGGCACCGTCACGGGCTGTCCGTCGGCGTAGACGTCGAGGTGCGCGTGGATGTGCAGGGCGGTGCCCTCGGCGCCGAGCATCGGCAGGCCGGCCGCCTTCACGGCCGCCGCGACGTCGGCGGGCGCGTCCCAGGGCGGCGGGGTGGTGCGGCCCTCGGCGGTCGTCCGGGGGTGGGCCGGGACGCCGCTGGGGCTGGAGGAGCCCTGGTTGGTGGCGATCACGACGGCGATCCCGCCGATCACGACGAGCACCAGCAGGACGATGGCTCCGCCCACCAGCCATCGCCGGGACCGGGCGTGCCGGACCTCTGCGGCCCGGAGCGCCGCGACACGGGCCTTCCGGCCGGAGGGCCCCGGGTTCTGCGCTGACATGGCTGCCGGCCTCCTCGCTCGAGGCGGTTCGTCCCTTCAGCCTCGCAGAGTCCGCCCCGCCGAGCGCGGTGAGCCGGACGCCGGACGCGCCCGGTGGCCGGGCGGCCACCGCGGGTGGCGGCGCGCCCGGAACGGCCTCGGCCCCGGCTCCCCACGAAGGGAGCCGGGGCCGAGGCGCGCGGTCAGCGCTGGCCCGGGTAGCCCTGCTGCCCCGGCTGGCCCGGGTAGGGCACGTTCGGGACCTGCGGCGGGTACGGCTGGGCCTGCGGCGGCACCTGGGCACCCGGCTGCGGCGGGTACGGCTGGGCCGGCGGGTAGGCCTGCGGCGCCGGGTAGGGCTGCGCCTGCTGCTGCGGCGGGTAGGGCTGGCCCTGCTGCGGCGGGTACGGCTGCGCCTGCTGCGGCGGGTAGGGCTGGCCCTGCGGCCCGCCGAAGCCCTGCGGCTGCTGCGGGATCATCTGCTGGCCGGGCGCCGGCTGGGCCATCGGCTGACCGGGCGTCTGGTAGCCCGGCATCGGGTAGCCCTGGTTCTGCGGGGTGTCGAAGGGCTGCGAGCCGGCGTCGATCGACCCGGGCGGGAAGGCGGCGCTCAGCTGGTCCATCTCGGCCCGCCAGATGCGGTGGATGTTCAGGCGCACCGGGCTGGAGTCGCCCGGCATCTGGAGGTACATCGAGCTCCAGATGCTCGCCCGCTTGACCCGGCTGACCGGGAACGCGTGCCGCGGGTAGGCCGCGACCACGTCGCCGGGGCGGTTGTTCCAGCGGTTGGCCGAGTTGACCACCACGTGGCTGTTGGTGAGTGTCAGGAAGTAGTACCTGCGGGTCAGCACGATGATCAGGCCGACGAGCGGAATCTCACCGAGCGCGGCGGCGAGCCACGGGCTGGGACCGCTCTCCGCGTGCACGCAGGCGATGAAGGTCTCCCCGGGGGGCGCGACCTGCGTGAGCTTCTCGATGACCTGGGCCTTCTGCTTGGCCCGGAGGAATGCCATGTCTTCTGTACCTCTTACCCCGTCGTGTCCGCCGGCTCGGTGCGGCGGGAAATCGGCTGAGGTTAGCAGGTGGTGATGACACTTCGAACACCAGCGCCGCCGGGCCGGGCGGCACCCCGCCGGGCCGGGGACCGGCGGGGCCACGTCGGCATACGGAGCATCCGACGACTGCTTGGGTCGCGGAGGTCAGCCCCGGGCGCGGCGGAGCGGATCAGCGCACGGTGGTGACGGTGAAGCCCTCCGGGGCGCGCAGCCGGACGGCGCCGGTGTGATCGGTCTCCGCCTCCACCGGCAGCCCGGCCACCGTCAGCCCGCCGATCCGCAGCGACTCGTAGCCCGCCGGGACCCGCTCCCGCACCCAGAGCCGGCGATTGGGGGCGTCCGCCGCCAGGCCGAGCAGCGCCTGCAGGACCAGAACGGCCGCCGCGGCGGCCCAGGCCTGGGGGCGGCAGGAGGCTGGGTACGGGACGGGGCGGGCGTACTGGGCGCGCGGGTAGCCCGCGTACAGCTCGGGCAGCCGGTGGTCGAACGCGGCGGCGGCGCGCACCAGTCCGGCGGCCAGCGGGGCGGCGGCCTGGTGCAGTCCGGCGCGGGCCAGGCCGTACACGGCGATGGCGCTGTCGTGCGGCCAGACCGAACCGGTGTGGTAGCCCAGCGGGTTGAAGCCGGCGGTGGCGGCGTCCAGGGTGCGCAGGCCGAAGCCGCCGTCCAGGCCGGGGGCGGTGAGCCGCCGTGCCACCAGCGCGCTCTCCTCGGCGTCCAGCAGGCCGGTGCCGAGCAGGTGGCCCAGGTTGGAGGCGATCGAGTCGACCGGGCGCTTGTCGCGGTCGAGGGCGACCACCGGGTACCGGCCGTCCTCGTCCTGCGCCCAGAAGCGGTCGCGGAAGCGCTCGCGCAGCCGCTCGGCCCACTGCCGCCACCGCTCGGCGCCGGGGCGGCCGAAGGCCTCCAGCAGGTCGGCGCTCTTGACGGCGGCCTCGTGGGCGTAGGCCTGGACCTCGCTGAGTGCGATCGGGGCGGCGGCGATCCGGCCGTCGCGGAAGCGGATGCCGTCCGAGGAGTCCTTCCAGCCCTGGTTGGAGAGGCCGCGGCCGGTGCTGTCGACGTACTCAAGGAAGCCGTCGCCGTCCGGGTCGGCGTACCGCTCCAGCCAGCCGAGGGCGGCTTCGGCGTTCGGCAGCAGTTCCTCGACCTGCTCGGCGGGCAGGCCCCAGCGCCAGGCGTCGTGCAGCAGGACGAGCCAGAGCGGGGTGGCGTCGGCGGTGCCGTAGTAGCTGGGCGGCAGGTGGGAGCCGGTGTCCAGGTGCTGTTCGGCGCGGCGCACCTCGTGCAGGATCTTGCCGGGCTGCTCCTCGGTGGCCGGGTCGACGCGGCGGCCCTGACGGCGGGCCAGGGTGCGCAGGGTGCCGGCGGCGAGTTCGGTGCCGAGCGGGAGCATCATCCGGGCCGCCCAGAGCGAGTCGCGGCCGAACAGGGTGAGGAACCAGGGTGCTCCGGCGCCGAGGAAGGTGTCGGCGGGGCGCAGCGGGTCGGTGAGCAGCAGGCCGCGCAGGTCGTGGTGGGAGCGGGTGAGCCAGTGGGCGAGGTGGTGGTCGCGGCCGGTGACCTCGGGAGTGCTCCAGGGGGTGGTGGCGGCGGCGGGGAAGAGGTCGCCGTCGCGGTGTTCGGCGGTGCACTGGAGGACGGCCTGCCAGCTCTGGCCGGGGGCGAGTTCGAGGTCGTAGCCGAGGGTGCCGGTGGCGGCGTCGCGGTGGTGGGGGGCGGGGGTGAGGGTGAGGGCGGCGGTGAGCGGGCCGTCGGTCCAGCGCAGCCCGTCGTCCTCGCCCGTGGGCGTGAGCGGGGTGGCGGTGCGGCCGGCCTTGACGGTGTCCATGGTGGCGAAGTCGCTCTCGGCGCGGATCTCCAGGCGCAGCCGGGCGGGGAGGGCGCCGGCGTTGTGGAGAGTGTAGCGCTCGACCAGGCGGCCGGGGTGGAGGTCGCGGCGGCGTTCCAGGGTGGTGGCCGGGTCGGCGGTCCGTTCGGCGAGGCCACGCAGCACGGTGACGAAGGCGGTGTGGCCGTCCGGGGCGTCGACGGTGGCGACCGGGGCGTTGGGGACGCCGGGGGCGCCGACCTCCAGCCGGGAGAGGATGCGGCGGTCGCCGTGGTAGAAGCCGTCCGCGCCCTCGGTGATCCGGCCGTCGGGGCGGGCGGCGCAGAAGCTGGGGGCGGCCACGGAGAGCCGGGCGTCGTGCAGGAACGGCTGCAGCTCGATCGCTGACATGGTCTCCTCGTTCTCGGTCGGGGTCTTGACAGTTGCTTCCACCCGGGCGCAACCTTTCTGCCATTGGAGCGTTCCAAGACATTAACTCCCCTGGTGGGATTGATGGAACCCCCGCTTGGAACGCTCCAAGCTCAGCTCGATGGCGCCAGAACCTAGGATCACCGTCATGCATGCACACTCTTCGCCCCGGCCCCGGACGGGGCCCGCCGTGACCCTCGAAATGGTCGCCGCCCGGGCCGGCGTGGGCCGTCAGACGGTGTCCAACGCGATCAACTCCCCCGAGCTGCTGCGCCCCCAGACGCTGGAACGGGTCCGGCACGCCATCGACGAACTCGGCTACCGCCCGCACCGGGCCGCCCAGGCGCTCAAGACCAGGGCCAGCCGGCTGATCGGCTACGGCATCCGCTCCAGCAGCACCGGCGTCCCCACGCCCGTCCTGGACCAGTTCCTGCACTCGCTCTCCGAGGCCGCCGACCGGGCCGGCTACCGGGTGGTGCTGTTCGCCGTCGCCCCCGGGGACGACGAACTCACCAGCTACCAGCAGCTGCTGGACGAACACGGCGCCGACGGCTTCGTGCTCAGCGGCACCGACCGCGGCGACCGCCGCCAGGGCTGGCTGCACGAACGCGGCGTCCCGTACGTCGCGTTCGGCCGCACCTGGTCCGGCAAGGACGTCGGCGACTGGGTCGACGTGGACGGCGCCGCCGGCACCTCGGCGGCCGTCCGCCACCTGGCCGGGCTCGGCCACCGCCGGATCGGATTCCTCGGCTGGCCCAAGGGCTCCGGCGTCGGCGACGACCGCGCCCGCGGCTGGCAGAGCGCGATGCGCGAACTCGGCCTGTCCACCCGCGGCCGCCGGGTGGAGAGCCCGGACGACCCGGAACGCGCCACCGAGGCCGCCGGCAAGCTGCTCGCCGGCGGCGCCACCGCCGTGGTGACCGCCAGCGACACCCTGGCCGTCGGCTGGTACCAGGCACTGCGCCGGGCCGGCCGCACCCCCGGCCCGGAGGCCGCCGTCATCGGCTTCGACGACTCCCCGATCGCCCCCCTGCTGTCCCCCTCGCTCTCCACCCTCGCCCAGCCGCTCGACGCCGTCGGCCACGCCTGCATGCGGCTGCTGCTGGAACGCCTCGGCGACCCCGACCGCCCCATCGAACACGTCCTGCTGGAACCGGAGTTGGTCCTCCGCGAAAGCGCCTGACGCCCCTCCCCCGAAGGTTCGCCACCACCCCTCCCACCCTCGCAAGGAGATCCCGCATGGCCACCTCCCGCACCCTCGCCGCGGCCGCCGTCTGCGCGGCCGTCGCCCTCGGCGCCGTCACCGGCTGCTCCTCCTCGGGCGGTTTCGGCGACGCACCGGCCAAGCAGTCCTCCGGCGCGAACCAGAGCCTGACCGTCCTGATCGCCACCTCCGGCGAGGCCGAGACCGCGGCCGTCAAGGCCGCCACCGCCGACTGGGCGAAGAAGACCGGCAACACCGTCACCGTGCAGATCGCCGGCAACATGAACCAGCAGCTCGGCCAGGCCCTGGCCGGCGGCAACCCGCCGGACCTCTTCTACGTCAACTCCGACCAGTTCGCCAACTACGCCAAGGGCGGCTCGCTGTACGCCTACGGCGACCAGATCCCGGACGCCGCCGACTTCTCCGAGCAGCTGCGCACGGCCTTCAGCCACGACGGAACGCTCACCTGCCTGCCCAAGGACAGCTCCACCCTGGCCCTGGCCGTCAACACCACCCTGTGGCAGCAGGCCGGCCTCACCGAGGCCGACTACCCCACCACCTGGCAGCAACTCGCCGACGACGCCGCCAAACTCACCAGGAACGGCGTGACCGGCCTGGTCACCGCCCCCGACTACCAGCGGCTCGGCGCCCTGCTCAAGGAGGCCGGCGGCTGGCTCACCAACCCCGAGCAGACCGCGATGACCGCCGACAGCCCGGCCAACCGGCAGGCGCTGGAGTACCTCCAGGGCCTGCTGAAGTCCGGCTCCGCCGCGTACGTGGCCGACGTGGACGCCGGCTGGGGCGGCGAGGCCCTCGGCAAGGGCAAGGCCGCGATGACCATCGAGGGCAACTGGCTCAAGGGCGCGATGGCCAAGGACTACCCGGACGTCCGGTACCAGGTCCTCCCGCTGCCCGCCGGCCCGGCCGGCCCCGGCACCCTCGCCTTCAGCAACTGCTGGGGCATCGCCGCCAAGAGCCGCCACCAGGCGGCCGGCGTCGACCTGGTCAAGCACCTCACCTCCGGCGCCCAGCAGCTGGAGTTCGCCAAGGCCTTCGGCGTGATGCCCTCGCGCACCAGCGCGCTGGCCACCTACGCCCAGCAGTACCCCGAGTCCAAGGCCTGGGTCGACGGCGTCGCCCACTCCCAGGCGCCCGTCACCATAGCCGGGTTCAACCAGGTGCTCGGCCAGTTCAACACCGACCTCCAGTCACTGAAGTCGGGCGACCCGGCGACCATCCTGGGCACCCTCCAGCGCAACGGCGAGCAGGCCGTCAAGCATGCGAAGTGACACCGGAGCCAGGCTCGGGCGCCGCCTGCGCGAGGGAGCGTGGGGCTGGCTGTTCACCGGCCCCATGGTCCTGGTCCTCGGCCTCTTCATGGTGCTGCCGATCGCGATGGCGCTCTGGGTCAGCCTGCTGCACTGGGACGGCCAGTCCAACCCCTTCGGCGGCGACGCGGACTTCGTCGGCCTGGACAACTACCGCCGGCTGTTCGCCGACGACGGCCTGGACCGCACCCTGTTCGCCACCTCGCTGCGCAACACCCTCTACTACGTGCTGCTGACGGTGCCGCTGCAGACCCTGCTGGCGCTCTTCCTCGCCATCGCCCTCAACCAGCGGATGCTGCGCGGCCGGGGAACTCTGCGCACCGTGTTCTTCTTCCCCTCCGTCACCAGCTCGATCGCCGTCTCCACCGTCTTCCTGTTCCTGTTCCAGGGCAGCGGCGCCGTCAACCGGATGCTGGGCTGGATCGGGGTCAAGGGCCCGAACTGGTTCGCCGATCCGCGCGGACTGGTCTGGCTGGTGCTCGGCCGGTTCGGCGTGGACCAGCCCGCGCCCGCGGCCGGCGGCCCGCTCGGCCTCTCCTGGTCGGAGTGGTTCGCCGGGCCCTCGGTCGCGATGTGCACCCTGATCCTGATGGCCGTCTGGACCACCTCCGGCACCTTCATGCTGATCTTCCTGGCCGCACTCCAGGACGTCCCGCGCGAACTGGAGGAGGCCGCCGCCCTGGACGGCGCCGACCGGCGCCAACTGCTGCGCCACGTCACCCTGCCCGCGCTGCGGCCCGTCCTGTTCCTGGTGCTCACCCTCGGCCTGATCTCCACCTGGCAGGTCTTCGACCAGGTGTACGTGATGGGCAAGGGCGCCCCCGGCAACACCACCCTCACCCCCGCCTACCTGTCCTACTCGTCCGGCTTCGACAACGCCGACTACGGGCAGGGCGCCGCCATCGCGTTCGTCCTGCTCGGCCTGGTCCTGCTGTTCACCGCCGTCCAGCGGTGGGCCCTGCGGGAGCGGGACGGCCGTGCGCGACGCGGCCCGAAGGGAGCACGCCGTGCTCCCCGCTGACCAGGCCGCCCAGGAGCGGCCGGTCCTCGGCCGCTTCCCCCGGCCGCTGCGCCTCCTCGGCTACACCGCCCTGCTGGGCTTCGCCCTGCTCTACCTGCTGCCGTTCCTGCTGCAACTGGCCAACAGCTTCAAGACCGACCCGGACGCGGCCGCCCACCCGATGACGCTGCTCCCGGACGGCGGCACCCTGGCCTCCTACCGTCGGCTGACCGGGCAGGCGCGGGGCGTGGAGAACGTCCCGTTCCTCAGCTGGCTGGGCAACAGCGCGCTGGTGACCGTCCTGGTCACGGCCGGGCGGGTGCTCTTCGACTCGATGGCCGGCTACGCCCTGGCCCGGCTCCGGTTCCCGGGCCGCCGGCTGCTGTTCGGCTTCGTGCTGGCGGTGATGGCGGTGCCCGGCGTGGTGCTGCTGATCCCCAAGTTCCTGGTGCTGAAGAGCTTCGGCATGTTCGACACCTACGGCGGGATGGTCCTGCCGCTGCTGGTCGACGCCGCCGGGATCTTCATCATGAAGCAGTTCTTCGAGTCGGTGCCGCGCGAGATCGAGGAGGCGGCCCGGATCGACGGCGCCGGGACGTTCCGGATCTTCTGGTCGGTCGTGCTGCCGATGTCCCGGCCCTCGCTGATCACCCTCACCGTGCTCTCCTTCCAGGGCTCCTGGAACGAATTCACCCACTTCCTGGTCTCCACCCAGTCCAGCGAGCACGACACCCTGACGACCGGTCTGGCGCACTTCGTCTCCGGCGGCCTCGGCTCCGGGACGCAGTACCCGCTCAAGCTGGCGGCGGCGCTGCTCTCCACCGTGCCGGTGGCGGTGCTGTTCTTCTGCTTCCAGCGGCACTTCGTGCGCGGCGCCAACTCCGGCTCGTCCAAGGGCTGACGGGAGGCAGCGCGGCCGGGGCGAGGTGGGTGACACCGTGCGGGCCGGGAGGGGCGAAATCCGGTCAAAAGGTCCTGATTTCGGCCTGATCCATTAAAGTCGGGGTCAAATAATCGTGTGCATCCTTGCTGATACTGTGCTGACATGTGTAGGCGCTGCGGTGCTCTTCGCCGCAGGTGAGGGATCGGCCTGACCCTGTTTCGATCAGGCCCTGTCACAGGAGTTCCACCATCAACACCGCCATCCGCAAGGCCGCGCGCGGCACGCTGCCCGTCGCCGTCACCGCCTCCGTCCTCGCCGCCGGCCTCGCCGCCTGCGGGACCGCCGAGCAGCTCTCGGCCGGCCAGAAGGTGTCGAAGGCCTTCGGCAAGGTCGGTGACGGCACGTCGGCCACCTTCACGCTCTCCGTGGACGCCACCCCCGAGCAGATCGTCGCCTTCACCAAGGCCACCGGCGACGAGGCCGTCGACGAGCAGAGCGCCAAGGGGACGTCCGGCCTCTCCATATCCGTCGCGGTCTCGGCCGACAAGCCGCTCAAGGACGTCGACGCCTTCAAGAACGCGGGCGCGAAGGATCAGAAGGACGTCACGCTCGACAAGTCGGTGCGGATCTCCTACCGGATCGCCGACAAGAAGGGCACCCCGCTCCTGGAATACCGCCAGGTCGATGCCAAGGGGTACCTGCACGTCGACATGAAGAGCGTGCTCAAGCTCACCGGCCAGGACGCCTCTGAGGTCGACACCGTCGCCAAGGACCTCCCCGCCGACATGGCCCCCGCCAAGGCCGTGCTGAACGGCAAGTGGGTCTCGCTCGACCTCCAGGAGCTGGCCGACGAGGCCAAGAAGGACGACGGCGCCAAGGGCGGCAAGCCGGAGGCGGTGCCCTCGGTCGACCCGCAGGCCGGCCAGGAGCTCTTCGACTCGCTGAAGGACGTGTTCAACCGGACCGTCACCTTCGAGGACAAGGGCAAGCAGGACGGCACCGAGCACCTCTGGATGAGCGCCCCGGCCCGCCAGGCCGTGGACGAGCTGTACAAGGCCGTCAAGCCGCTCTCCGCCAAGTTCCCGCAGCAGTTCAAGAAGTTCCCGGCCGAGGCCCCGACCGACGTCCCGGACCGCAAGGTCGGCGTCGACCTCTACCTCAAGGACGGCGCGTTCGACTCGGCCACCTTCGACCTGGCGCAGCTGGCCGAGAAGATCGAGCCGGGCGTCAACTTCCCGGTGAAGCTGGCCTTCAAGCAGGAGGCACCGAAGGTCGAGGCCCCGGCCGACGCCACCAAGATGACCAGCGAGGACGTGGTGAAGACCTTCCTCGCACTGGCCGCCGGCGGCGAGGACCCGAGCGCCGCGGACCACGCGGCCTCCGGCGTCCCGCCGTTCACCACCGACGCCGCGCCGCTGACCGACGCCCAGCTCAAGCAGCTGACCGCGCTCGGCGTGCCGGAGGCCCAGGCCCGGGCGTTCAACAAGATGGGCCTCGGCTTCGAGGACATCAAGGCCATGACCGAGGAGAAGTGACCCCCTCCTGACGCACCGACCGACCGGCCGACCGCGGAAGCGGTCGGCCGGTCGTGTGCTGCTCACCGGCGGATCAACCCCGCTTGCGCAGGCTCACCTTGGCCGGCCCGGGCATCGGGGCCTCCGGGTCGCTCGCCAGCCGGACGGCCTCCATCGCCGCGAGTTCGTTCGGCACCCGGGTGCGCGCGCCCAGGCCGAGGAAGCCGCCCTCCTCGTTGGCGTCGGCGACCACGGTGGCGATCTCCAGCAGGAAGGCCCGGAACTCGGCCAGTTCGTCCGGCGCCTGCTCCGCGACGATCCGGGCCGCCACCCGGACGGTCTCCAGCGCGGGCCCGCGGTACTCGGCGTAGCGGGTGTCGGGGCGCAGCCCGGTGTCGAAGGTCGAGGCGGCCGCGAGTTCCCGGACGAAGCGGCGCGGGTGGGTGGTGCTCGCCCCGCGCAGCAGCTTGACGATCGCGATGACCTCCTCGGGGTCGGCGGCGCCCTCGGCGAGGGCGACCAGCACGCCGGCGGCCATCAGCGCCCGGCCGAGCGTGGCCCAGTCCGCCGGGTCGAAGTCCAACTCCCCCGGCCCGTCGGCGACCCGGCCGATCCGCACCACCTGGAAGCCGACGCCGGCGAGCACGGCGGGGATCAGCCGCACCGACTCCACCGTGCGGGCGCGGGCCCGGTCGGACAGCTCCTCCCAGGGCAGGAACGTCGCCCGGCCGTCCCGCTGGCCGGGGACGAGCACCCCGGGTCCGGTGCCCGTCCCGTAGCGGTGCTCGTGTTCGTGCTCCAGCCGGGCCAGCACCTCGGCCTCCTCCTCGGTGAAGTCCTCGAAGCCGCCGACGGCGTCGGGGGCGGCCTGCTCGGAGGTGGGCACCATCAGGCAGCCGACCGCGGCGAGGCGCTCCCCGAGCTGGTGGGCCTGGCGCCGGTTGGCCGTCCGCAGTTCCTCGGGCAGTTCCTCCCAGGGCAGCAGGGCGGGCCGGCTGCCCGCCGCCTCGCCGTCCTCGACCGCCGCCGCCACCCGGCTCTGGTGGATGGCCCGGGCCAGGTGCCGGGTGACCTGGGCGTTGGTGTAGTCGGCCAGGCTCTCGATCACCCGGCCCTGCGCCTCCAGCCGGGCCTTCATCCGGCCGCATTCGTGCAGCACGGCCTCGGCGTCCAGCAGGGTCTGCTCGGCGCGGCGGTCACCGGCCTTTCCCAGCACGTCCTGGCCGACCATGATGACGATCATGAAGATCAGCTGGGCCAGCGTCGACAGGAAGCTCATGAAGGCGAACGGGTACGGGTCGAAGGTCTGCAGCCCCCACCGGGACAGGCCGATCCAGACCACCTGGGTCACGGCCGCCAGGTAGAAGGCCCACATGCTGCCCAGCCGCCCGGTCAGCCAGGCGGCGATCCGCCCGTTGGTCCCGGTGACCTGGTCCAGTGCCTGCGGCGGCTGCTGCACCCGGTGCCGCTGGATCCACGGGTGCGCGCTGGTCTCCAGCAGGCTCACCCCGCGGCCGAGCGCCCGGTCGTGCCGGTCCAGGTGCGCCTGGAGGTCGGCGACGCCGGCGAAGATCGCCTCGGCGTTCTCGTAGGTCTGCACCGCCCGGCGGTCGGCGGCCTGGCCCAGCACCCGCTGGCCGACCAGGATCGCCAGGCAGAGCACCAGTTGGACCACGTTGTCGAGGAACAGCAGGAAACCGAAGGGGTACGGGTCGATCGCGTGCAGCGGCCCCCAGGTCGCCAGCGCCATCCAGCCGCCGACCAGCACCAGGGTGACGTACAGGGCGGGCATCGAACCCACCGCCCGGGTCAGCGCGGCCGCGAACGCGCCGTTCAGGCCGACCTGTTCGTCCGCCATCGCCACCGGCTGCTGCCGTAGCTGGTCGATCCCCGTACCGGCTTCCGTCACGCCCGCTCCTCACCATCGAGTCCGGCGCCGTCGCCGGAGCCGTGTTCATGATGACAGCGGTCGCACGGGCCGGTCGGCCGTTGGACTCCGATCTTGACGCCGCGTCAACGCGGTTCGGGCGGCGGGCGCGTGGAGTTCGACCCGGCCGTGGCGCAGGTGGTTGCGGTGGCCGTCGGCGAACTCCAGCCGCAGGCTGTGGTCGGCGGGGGCGTCCACGACGACGGCGCTCTCGACCGTGCCGTAGGAGGACTCGCGGTAGACCCACACCTGGTCGCCGATGTGGAACTCCGGCGTCTCGGAGACGATCACCGTGCCCCACCTCCTCTCTCACCGGTCTGTACGGATGCGAGCGGTGGAACGCTCAGTGGCCGCGCGGTCGCTCGGAGGCGCTGGGGCCGACCGGCCGGTCCGGGGGGCGTCGGTGAGGCGGGAGAACACACTGCTCGCGCGGACGGTGCGGGGGTGGTCCACCGGACCGCAGCCGACGGCGGCGGACTCGGCGTGGGATCCCGGGCCGTGGCGGGTGACGGGCGGCGGCGGGCTGGGGACGGGCGCGGAGCCGTCCACCGCCGCGCCGGGCCGCCGCCCGGGTACCGGTGCTCGGGCGGCGGCGGACAGGTCCCCGGGTCAGGCGTGGGCGGCGGCGCACTCCGGGT
>NZ_MECK01000546.1 GCF_014596465.1 Streptomyces sp. CBMA123
GGTCCGGTGCCCGTCGCGCCGGTCGGTCCGGTGCCCGTCGCGCCGGTCGGACCGGTGCCGGTCGGGCCCGCAGCTCCGGTGCCGCCCGTGCCGCAGGTGCCCACACCGGCCCCGTACGGGCAGGGCGTCCACGGGCGGCCGGCCTCCGGGGATCAGGGCTCCGGGGAGCAGTCCCAGGGGCAGCCGTTCTACCCGCAGCCCGGCTACCCGCAACCCGGTTACCCGCAGCCCGGCTACGGGCAGTCGGCCCAGGCCCCGGTGGAGGGCGAGTCGCCCTCGTACGTCCCGCCGGTGATCACCACCGGCCCCGTCGCCCCGCTCGCCGGACTGGCACCACAGCCCGCCGCCCCCGCGCCGTTCCCGGCACACGTCCAGGCGACCGGTCACGCCTCCGGCCAGATGTCCGGCCGGATGACCGGTCCGGTGACCGAGGACGGTCAGTACCAGCTCCAGCAACCGACGGTGACGGACCGTCAAGAAGACGACCAGTACCCGTTCAACCCCGGGGAGGTGCTCCGTGCGCGGTAGCCCCCTGCACCAGCGCCCGACGGCCGACCCGGCCGCCCTGCCGTGGGCCGCGCCCGTACCGGCCGCCGGGCAGCCGCAGCCGCAGCCACAGCCGCCGTCGCAGGCGTACCAG
>NZ_MECK01000547.1 GCF_014596465.1 Streptomyces sp. CBMA123
GAGGATCGGCGCGCTCGGGGCGGACCGCCGGTCGAATCGGTGCCGGCTCTCTTCGACTACGACTGCGGATCGTAAGAGGGGGTCTTGGCGACCGCCGATCCGGTCTGGCAACTTGGCATTTGTCGTCAGCCACACCGGCTCCTGTCCCGCCGGTGAACGGCTTACTGCCAAGTCACGCCCCGTAACCGTTATGGCCCCTGTCCGGCCGCGGTTCAGGACGGGGCGCGACTCGGCCCAACCCGATTGAGGTCTTTTTCTACATGCCCGCTTTCAAGCTCCGTATGCGTACCTCTGCCGCGATTCTCGCCGGCGCCGCCGGTGTGACCGCTCTGGGTGCCGCCGTGGTCCCCACCATGGCCTCGGCCGCGGACGCCTCCCCGCAGGCCATCGCCGCCAAGATCGTCCCCGCGGAGCAGCTGGCCTCCTTCAGCCAGATCGTCTCGCACGAGTCCGGGTGGAACGTGTCGGCGACCAACCCGAGCTCGGGTTCGTACGGTCTGGGCCAGGCGCTGCCGGCCTCGAAGATGGCCTCGGCGGGCGCGGACTGGAAGACCAACCCGGCCACCCAGATCAAGTGGACGCTGGACTACATGAACACCCGCTACGGCAGCCCGAACGCCGC
>NZ_MECK01000548.1 GCF_014596465.1 Streptomyces sp. CBMA123
GGGTTCAGCGCCCGGCCCGCCGTCGGCCCGATGCTGCTCGCCGCCGCCGTCGGCCTGCTGGTCGCCCTGCTCGGCGCCGTCACCGCGGCCGTCCGGGCCGGGCGGGTACGGGCCGTCGAGGCACTCGGCGACGCCGCCGTCGACCGCAAGGTCATGACCGGACCGCGCTGGGCCTGCGCCGCGCTCGGGCTGCTGTCCCTGGTCGGCGTCGTCTCCTACTACCTGTCCGCGGCGAGCCTGCCGCCCGCCCCCGGCGACCAGCCGGACGACCCGCAGCTCGCCTCCCAGTGGGTGATGGGCGCCGACCTGGCCGCCATCACCACGATCGCCCTGTTCGCGCCCGTCGTCGTCCCGGTGCTGGTCCGGCTGCTCAGCGCCCCGCTGGCCCGGCTCACCGCCGCCGCCCCGCTGCTCGCCCGGCAGAACGCGCTCACCGCGGTGCGCCGCACCGTCTCCACCGCCACCCCGGCCTTCCTCACCATCGCGCTCACCGGCACCATGGTCGGCTCCACCGCGGCCTTCGCCGACGCCATGACCGCCCAGGGCCGGTCCACCGCCGCCGCCCGGTACGTGCTGCGCCCGGGCGGCCAGCCGCTGCCCGCCGACGCGGCCCGCCGGCTC
>NZ_MECK01000549.1 GCF_014596465.1 Streptomyces sp. CBMA123
GCCGGCGGGGGAGGCGGAGGGCGAGCAGCGCGCCCGCGGCGGCGACGGCGGCGGTCGCCAGGGCGACCGGGGTGAGGGCCGCGCCCGGGGAGCCGTGGCCGACGATGGTGGTGGCGAGGGCGATGCCCAGGGCCGGGCCGACGTTCATCATGGTCTGCTGGAGGCCGCCCGCGACCCCGGACTCGGCCGCCGGCGCGCCCTGGACGATGACCGAGGTGGCGGTGGCCATCACGGTGCCGAGGCCGCAGCCGAGCAGCAGGAAGCAGCAGCCGATCGCCGGATCCCCTGAGCCCGGGCCGAGCCGGGCGGTCAGCAGGATGCCCGCCGTGATCAGCACCATGCCGGCCAGGACGGTGTCGCGCGCACCGTGCCGCTTCGCCAGCCAGGCCGAGGCGGGCGCGGCGAGGATCATCGTCAGCGCGAGCGGCGCCGCCCGCAGGGCGCTGCGCAGCGGGTCGAGGCCGAGCACGTCCTGCAGGAAGTAGGTGGTCGGGAACAGGACGCCCAGCACCGCAGCCGAGGCGGCGAGCAGGGCGCCGAGGGCCGGCCCGACGGAGGGCGAGCGCAGCAGGGCGGCGGGCAGCAGCGGGCGGGCGGCGCGCCGCT
>NZ_MECK01000550.1 GCF_014596465.1 Streptomyces sp. CBMA123
AGTCGGGCGAGGAGGGCGTGTTCGACGAGGGTGATGAGGGCGCTTTTGGCGCTGTCCCGGCGGCGGGCGTCGAGGGTGATGACGGGGGTTTCGGTGCTGAGTTGGAGGGCTTCGCGGACTTCGTCGGCGGTGTGGGGCTGGTGTCCGTCGAAGCCGTTGAGGGCGACGACGAAGGGGAGTCCGCTGTTCTCGAAGTAGTCGAGGGCGGGGAAGCAGTCGGCGAGGCGGCGGGTGTCGACGAGGACGACGGCTCCGATGGCGCCTCGGACGAGGTCGTCCCACATGAACCAGAAGCGGTCCTGTCCGGGGGTGCCGAAGAGGTAGAGGATGAGGTCTTCGTCGAGGGTGATGCGGCCGAAGTCCATGGCGACGGTGGTGGTCGTCTTGCCGGAGACGTGGCTGAGGTCGTCGATGCCGGCGGAGGCCGAGGTCATGACGGCTTCGGTGCGCAGGGGGTTGATCTCGGAGACGGCGCCGACGAGCGTGGTCTTGCCGACGCCGAAGCCGCCCGCGATGACGATCTTCGCGGAGGTGGTGGCGCGGGTGGGGGCGGCCGCGTTAGAGCTTGCGAAGTCCACTGAGGACCCTTTCGAGCAGCGTGAC
>NZ_MECK01000551.1 GCF_014596465.1 Streptomyces sp. CBMA123
TTCGTGGAGTTCTCGCGCCAGGGCGGTCTGTCGGCCGACGGTCGGTGCCGTTCGTTCGCGGACGCGGCGGACGGTGTGGGCTGGGGCGAGGGCGTCGGCATGGTCGTGTTGGAGCGGCTGTCGGACGCCCGTCGGAACGGGCACCGGGTGCTGGCGGTGCTGCGGGGCAGCGCGGTGAACCAGGACGGTGCGTCGAACGGTCTGACGGCGCCGAACGGCCCGTCGCAGCAGCGGGTGATCCGGCAGGCGCTGGCGAGCGCCGGGCTGTCTCCGGCCGATGTGGACGCCGTCGAGGCGCACGGGACCGGGACGACGCTGGGTGACCCGATCGAGGCCCAGGCGCTCCTCGCCACCTACGGGCAGGGTCGCGAACTGCCGCTGCTGCTCGGCTCGATCAAGTCGAACATCGGGCATGCCCAGGCGGCGGCGGGTGTCGCGGGCGTGATCAAGATGGTGCTGGCGATGCGACACGGGCTGCTGCCGCGCACCCTGCACGTGGACGCGCCCTCCTCGCACGTCGACTGGACGGCCGGTGCGGTCGAACTGCTCACCGAGCGCGCCGACTGGCCGGCCACCGGCCACCCGCGCCGGGCGGG
>NZ_MECK01000552.1 GCF_014596465.1 Streptomyces sp. CBMA123
TGCCCGGTGTGCGGCAGGTCTACTGCTTCGAGAACCGGGGCGCCGAGATCGGCGTCACCCTCGCCCACCCGCACGGCCAGATCTACGCCTTCCCGTTCACCACCCCGCGCACCGCCCGGATGGTCGCCCGTGCCGCCGAGCACCGCGCCGCCACCGGCCGCAACCTCTTCGACGACCTCCTCGCCGCCGAACGCGCCCACGGCGACCGGGTGGTCCTCGCCGGCGAACACTGGACGGCCTTCGTCCCCTTCGCCGCCCGCTGGCCGTACGAGGTCCACCTCCACCCGCACCGCCGGGTACCCGACCTGACCGGCCTGGACGCCGCCCAACGGGACGAATTCCCGTCCCTCTACCTGGAGTTGCTGCGCCGCTTCGACCGCCTCTTCGGCGGCGGCCGCACCCCGTACATCTCCGCCTGGCACCAGGCCCCCGCCGACCAGAGGGACGAACTCGCCCTCCACCTGGAGCTGTTCACCATCCGCCGGGCCGCCGACAAACTCAAGTACCTGGCCGGGGTGGAATCCGGCATGGACGCCTTCGTCAACGACATCACCCCCGAGGACGCGGCCCG
>NZ_MECK01000553.1 GCF_014596465.1 Streptomyces sp. CBMA123
CGGCCCGGCGTCGGCGCGCAGGCTGAGCGAGGCCTCCAGCCCGGCGGTGAACTCGCTGCGCCGGCCCGCCAGCCGGTCGTGCCGCCGGAACCGCTCCAGCGCCGAGGCCAGCCGCGCGCGCACCTCCGGCGTGCGGCCCCGGGCCACCAAGTGGGCCGCGTAGGAGTGCTCGGTGACGGCGTGCAGGTAGAGCAGGCCGGCCTCCTCGCAGGCGGCCAGCAGCCGGTGCCAGGCGAGGTTCGCGGCCTCGTCCCGGACGGTCGGCGGCAGGGCCTGGGCCTCGGTCAGCAGTGACCACAGGTGCACCTGGGTGACCGGGCGGGGCGGCAGCAGTTCCCGGGCCTCCCGGGAGTGGAGCCGGGCGTTCGCCGGGTCACCGGTCGCCAGGCTCACCCAGCCCTGGTGGACCAGGGCGTCGACCAGCCGGTTCCGGTTGCCCGAGTCGACGGCGAGCGCGGTCGCGTCCGCCGTCAGCCGCCGCGCCGTGGCGCCGTCCCCGAGCATCGCCGTGACCAGTCCCAGGGTGGCCAGCGCGCGGACGCGCGCCGAGTCGGCGCCGGGCCCCTCGGC
>NZ_MECK01000554.1 GCF_014596465.1 Streptomyces sp. CBMA123
GCCGCCGCCGACCGGGTCGCCCGGGTCGCCGCCGCCATCCGCGAGGCCGACCTCGACGCCGCCCCCGCGCTCGCCGCCCGCGCCCTCGCCGCCACCGCGCTCGCCCGTGCCCTGGAAGCCGCCGCCGCGGCCGCCGAGACCCGCGCCGACACCGAGGAGCAGCGCGCGAGCGAGCTCCAGGAGGACGGCGGCAAGGCGCAGTCCGCCGCCACCGAGGCCGCCACCGCCGCCCAGAAGGCCCGCAGCGAGGCCGAACACCTGCGCCAGCGCCTCGCCGAGGTCGACCAGGGCGATCGCGTGCTCGTAGCGGGCCGGTGAGCGCTCCAGGTACCGGACCGCCTCCGCCAGCAGCCCGGCCGCCCGCGACGGCTCGTGCACGGCGGCGCACAGCCTCAGCGCGCTGCCGACGGCCGAATCCGTCCCGGACTCCCGGGCCCGGCCGACCGCCTCCTCGGCGAGACCGCGGGCCCGGTCCGGTTCCACGGGAGCCAGCGCGCGCGCCAGGTGCCCCAGCCACGGCGCCCACACCGTGTTGCGCCACCCGCGCGCGTCCAGGGC
>NZ_MECK01000555.1 GCF_014596465.1 Streptomyces sp. CBMA123
CGTTGGGCTGGGTCTTCTGGTTGTAGATCTCCTTGCCGTCCGCGTTGTAGGCGTGGACGTAGGGGGAGGGCGGGAAGGGGTGCGCGTCGTGGCCGGTGGTGACGGCCGCGGTGTAGGCGAAGGCGCCGCCGGCCATGACGGCCGGGTACTGCGTCGGGTCGTCGCCGTAGCTGATGGTGATCTTGGCGACGTCGGGTGTGTAGTGGCCGGCGCCCAGCGAGAGGTACTGGCCGCCTCCGGTCGGCGAGGCGAAGTTGTCGAAGAACTCGACCAGGTGGCCGGTGCCCCACAGGCGGTCGTTGATGAACGTCGCGGGGACGGACCTGCTCTTGCCCTGGTGGCCCTTGGACTCGCACTGCACGTACTGGCCGGCGGAGTTGACGGCGATGACGACGCCGTCGGTGTCCGAGGAGGCGACGGGGGCGCGGACCGCGATCACCGGGTGGTACTGCTTCGCCTCGGAGCCCAGGCAGGAGGCCAGGATCTCGGCGACCGTCCCGGCCTCGATCGGGGTGGTCGCCGTACTGGTGACCGCGGAAGCCGCCGGGG
>NZ_MECK01000556.1 GCF_014596465.1 Streptomyces sp. CBMA123
GGGGGCGGAAGCCTGCGGCTTGGGCATTTCCTGGCGGAAATGCGGCGGTGCTGACGCACCGCCAGGTGCGGGGGTGCCGCCTGGCGGCGTCACCGTGGGTGGTGGCCCGAGGCTGCGCCTCGGGGCCCGGCTGCGCCGGGCGGGGTGGCTGAGGCCCATTCGCCTGCGGCGAATTGGGGGCGGGTGGCGGCCCCTGGCGGGGGCCTCAACTTCGCGGTGGTTTGGCACGGGCCTGCGGCCCGCCGTGGGCAGCGTTGACGATGTGACGCGAAATTCGGGTATAGGGCCCTCCCCTGCGGGGCGGCCCCGGCGTTAACGATGTGACGTGAATTTCCGGTAGAAGCCCCTCCCCTGACGGGGAGGGCAATATCCAGCGCGGCACCCGTTGACGATATGACGCGAAATGCCGGCGGCAGCGTCTTACCCAGGGAGCGAGGGCCCTGACGGGCCACCGGGGCTGCGCCCCGGCGACGTCGGCGCAGCACGGCTGGCGCCAACGGGCAGGCACACCCGACGGCTGCGGCGCCGGGCGCAGCGGGGTGGCGGGTGTCCCCACGGCTTCACCGGTCTACGACACCCCTCTTCGGCGTGAAGGCGACACCGCCCTTCAGCGACGCCGAGCCCTGACCAGCACGAAGCCGAAACCGACCGCTGAATACAAGTGACGCCCGGACACTGCAACCCAAATGCCGTTCATCACCCTGCCGGGGCCTCCACCGCCAGGCCCTCCGTCGCCCCCGACGTCGCCCTCGGCACGGGCTCCCCGGGCAAGCCCTCCAAGGCCTGGCGCCCCGTACCGGGGCGCGGCGGGACCAGGCCCATCGAAGATGCAAGAGCTGTCACCGACCCAGCCCCCGCACCGCCCCCGGAATCAGGGCGCAGGACAGGCCGTGAAAACATCCCACCAGCCGTCACAACCCACTTAGTCAAAAAGCCCATTTAACGCCGGTCCAGGGCGCAGCTCGGGGTGGCCTTGAAACGCACGTGAATGTCACCGGTGCCCGGCCTTCGGATGTCATCGGAAAGGCGCACGGGAAACGGGCTGGAAGCGCGCACGGTATCCGGCTGAGAACCCGCCCGACAGACGCCTGACATCCCGCCCCCTAATGTCACCACAAGCATAAATTCCTGCCCGCTCCTACCGAGCGATAACGACCCGCCCACACCCTCCCGAACACCACGAAGCCCATCGCCGGAAAGACGACCAGAAAGAGAACCAGGAACACGCGGGCCTTCGGCGTGGGCCGGGGCCTGACGGCCCCTCGAAAAGGGCTGAGGATGACGCCTGCGGCGCCACCCGAGAAGGTGCCGGCGAAGCCTGCGGCGGCGGAACGGTGGGCGGCGTGGGAGCGCCGAGACTGGCGCAGCACCAGCCGAGCGGGGGCAAGGCAGGGCGCAGCAGGGCCGAGTGGGGCAGGGACTGGGCCGGGCGCAGCCGCCACCGCCAGGTCTTCCCCGAGGCGGCCCCGGGCTCTGTCCCGCCCTCGGCTGTCGCGTTCTCACCACACACGGGGGATCACGGCTATCCAGCCACGTCACAGGCCGCGACAGCACCCACGCGAAAGGACACGCGACAGCCGGACGCGACAGCCCCCGGACAACCCGTCCGGGGCGGCACACCACCTCCTGGACGGCGGCCTGACGGCCTCCACCGGCGAGTGGCCCCACGCAGGCCACCGACGTCCGATCTGACAGGGTGACAACCGGTGTGCGTCACAATCCATTGCCCGTGGCGCGCACCATCCGCATTGCGAAAAGATCCGCCGGAGACACGTCGTGAGAAATCGCCATAACTTCCGCAGAAAATAACCTTCAGAGAACGCCAGGAAATTCTTCGCCTCTGATGCTCTCGTTCCCGGCTTCATGGCATGCTCGCGGCGAACACGTACAGCAACCAGAGACAGCCTCACCACCCCGACCGGAACAGGCCGCAGCTATCACTTGGACTGGCCCGACCTTGGTCCAACCAAGCCCGGCAAACCCCTCAAAGGGCCCTAAAATCGCCGCCGCTCGGCCATCAGGTCACACGTGGAGCCGGAGGGGCGGCCGGGTGGCGGTCGTATCCTCCGAATATGGGCGGCAGATGCGGTTGGTGCGGGGACGTCCTGCCGAGCGGGCCGGGTCGCCGCTGCCCGCGCCCGCGTCCCTGCCGACAGGCCGCCTACCGAAGCCGCGATCCGCGCCCGGGTCATTAGCGGCCTGGGGGCGAAACTCACCGCCCCGGGAGCGAGACTCCCCACCGCAGGTCAGCGCCCTGGCCTGCACCTCCCGGGTAAGAACGGGTCAGGAGCGGCACTATAAGGAGTTGGTGCGCGCCTACGCGGCAGCGGGCGACTCGGCGAGGCCGAGGTCGAGCGAGGCGATTGGGAACTCGGGGGTCTGCGTGGGCAGGACGAGGTCGGCAACCCTCAGGATGGAGTCGCACACCTGGCGGCTGCGAAGGTCCGGGTCGACAGGCGGACTGGCCACCAGCACGCCGCGCACGTCGGTGACCGGCACGCGCACCCGTGTCACCCGGGCGAGATCCTCCGGCGGGACCCACAGGTCGTCGGTCCGTAGCGGGGGGTAGGTCATGTCGATCCACCAGCTACCGGGCGCCATCGCGGCGATGACGCGGCGGGTCTCCTCGACGATGTGCGGGCTCGGCTCCGCGACGGCGAACGCCGTCACGAGTACGTGGGTCCCGCCGGTCGGCGGGGTGCTGGGCGTGAAGCCGGCGTCGGCCAGGCGGTCGGCGACGCTGCGCGCCACGGATCCGGTGCCCAGGACCGTGACGAACTCAGGTCTCATGATGTCCCCCTCAGTACCGCTGAAGTGCAATTTGAAGAACGTACGCAGGGCGCGGGCGCCCGGCGAATCCGAACCCACCGCACCGTGACGCCGACGGTGGCGGCGTGCTGGAGCGGAAAGCTGCCCTGGGCGGGTGGTGTCGGGTGTTGCGCGGGTGACGGCAGTGGTCACCCGCGCGGCACCCGGGTGGGTCAGGCGGTGACGTGGTACCAGTAGCCGCCGGTGTGCAGGGTGACGTAGTGGACGTTGGTGTTTGTTTCCTTCGCCTCGTACATCATGTCGGCGCCGGTGGCGGGGTCGGTGCCGGCGTAGAGCACGACGTGCACGGTGTTGTGGGCGTCGGTGCCGAAGTATTCGACGTCGCCGGGGCGGCGCTGGGCCTCGGTGATGGGGGTGAGGTGTTTGTCCTGGGTCTGCTTGCTGGTGTCGCCGCCGTTGGCGAGGTCGATGCCGGCGCCGAACCAGAAGGCGGCCCGGACCAGGCCCGAACAGTCCAGGCCGGCAGTAGTGTTGGCCGCGCAGGGCTGGGGGCCGTTGTATTGGTCGCAGGTGCCAAGGGAGGGGCCGGGGCCCTCGCCGCGCAGCGAGTGGCCGCCGCCCCACACGTACGGCACGCCCAGGTAGGACTTTGCCGCGTTCAGGACCTTGGCAGAGTCGATCGGGCCGCTGGGCCGCGGGGCGGGGGTGCTGTCGTAGAGGGCGTTCTTGACGGCCATGCCGGCGATGCCGTCGATGGTCAGGGCGTGGGCGGCCTGGAAGTTGCGCACGGCCGTGTCGGTGGCCGATCCGAACTGCCCGTCCACGACGAGGCGGCCGGCGTTGAAGGTGTTCAGCATCGTCTGCAGGGTGCTGACGCACGCGCCGCTGGCGCCGGTCTGCAGGTCGCCGCACTGGGTGCGCAGGTCCACGGTGGCGGAGGCGGCGGCCGCCGCCGCGTCGAGCGCCGACTTGGTGGCGGGGCCGACGATGCCGTCCGCGGTCAGGGAGTGGGCGGCCTGGAAGGTGCGCACGGCCGTGTCGGTGGCCGATCCGAACTGCCCGTCCACGGTGAGCTGGGCGCCGGTCAGGTTGAGCTCCAGCTGGAGCTGGGTGACGCAGCCGTCGGCCTCACCCTGCTGCAGGTCGGCCGGGCAGGCCGAGGAGGTGAGGGGTATCGGGGCCGGCGCCGTCGTGGCGGGCGCGGCCGCGGCGGTGTACGCGCCGACGCCCGTCAGTGCGGCCGCCAGGGCCAGGCCCAGCGACAACCGGCGCCGGGTGGACAGGAGGGTACTCACAGTAAGCTCTCCAGATTCATGATGATTCGCCAGGGAGGGCAGGGTGCTTCACCCCCTGGCCGCTCGGCGTGCTCGACGGACAGATCCAGACCGTCCGAACGGCGGTCAGCAGCGCCAGGCTCGGGCATGTAAGCCGCCCGGTTGGCGGGTGTCCGGGTGACCTCCCGCGAGTTGCGACGGACCCGAAAGCCGACTGGGGCACGCTCAACTCGAACAATCATGTCCTTCCGGGATGGTCCGAACGCTCGGCCCAGACTCAGGAGCGCCGGCGCAGACGGCCGGTGAACTGCATCCGACCGCATCCAGGACGAGCCTCCCCGAACTTTGATCACACGGCTATCCGCTTTCGGATCGCCAGGGACTGCACGTTTGTGGATAGCCGAGCGGTGCGAGCGCGTACTCAACCACCCTCCCGGCCAGCCGCTCCCTCGCTCACTCGCTCAGCAGCTTCGGCGCAGCGTCTCGGACGGCGGCTGTCCGAACGTCTGGCGGTACACCGTGCTGAAGCGGCCCAGGTGGGTGAAGCCCCAGCGGCAGGCCACGTCGGTCACCGTGCCGTCGGCTCGGCCGTCGGCGATGGCGAGGAGGTCGCGGTGGGCGTGGTCGAGCCGGAGCCGGCGCAGGTACGCCAGGGGCGTGGTGTTCAGATGCACGCGGAAGCCCTCTCTGAGGCTCCGTAGGCTGGTTCGCGCGGCGAGGGCGATATCCGCCACCGAGACCGGCTCGTGCACGTGTTCCTCGCAGAACGCCTTGGCCCGGCGTACGGCGGGCAGCAGGGCAGCCGAGCCGCTGTCCGTCAGGGCATCGCTCCGGGAATGGGGTTGTGCGTCCAGCAGGCCGTCGATCAGGAGCTGCTCGAAGTGCCGCACTCCCAGTGGAGAGCGGTGGCTCAACGGCGATGCGACGAACTCGTTGAATCCCCGGACGAGTTCGATCCACGAACGGACCAACGGATCCTGCTCGTCGAGCACCGGGCTGAAGCGCACTGCGGCGGTGGAGGAATCGACTCCCCGTACCTCCAGGGCCTGTGCGACGGCCCGACCCGGAATGATGAGGATGCGGTTCCGTGCCTCGCTGTTCCACGTCATCGAGACCCGGTTGCCCGGGCCGACGATACTCTGAGTGGACGGCAGGACCACGCCGTCCACGGTGACGACGCCCGCACCCGACATGGGCAGCTGGACGTTGTAGAAATCCCCCAGCTCTCCCGGGCAGACGGTGACGTCCGTGCCGTATCCGAGTTCGTAGAGCATCACCTCCCCTTCGTGCAAGCAGCGGAAGCGCCCGTTCGGTCGTCTGCCGTTCAGCACGGTCAAGCGGTGCGGCGCGAGCCGCTCGGTGACGACATCATGCAGTCGATCGATGTCACCACCCTCGTACAGGAGAGCGGGATCTCTCTCAGGGCCGTTACGGAGCAGGTCGTTGGGTGACACGGACGTACCCAGCCTCCGCGCGTTGGATGGAATGGGGTTGGCTGAGTCGGACCGGATCTGCGGACGATGGTGCTCGATCTGTCGCGGTGGGGGCGGGCACGCCCGGGAGCCGGTGCACAGTCGAGTGCTCCCTCGCAGCGAGCACGGCGGGTGAGTTCGATCCGCCAGCCCCAACGATGGCCCACGCCCACGAGGACGGACAGCCCGTCTCCGTCCCACCCGGCCGACCGTTCCGTCCCACGCCGACTACCTGCGACTTGGGACGCCGGCCAGCAAGGATTGAGACCGCCGCGGCCCTGGTGGGACAGCAGAAACCGCGGCTCCGCCCGCCGCCTCCCAGGGCAACGTTGTCGAGGGTCTTGGCGTCGCCGAACTCCTTGTGCACCCCGGACAGCTCGACGACGAATGGCGCGTCGTCGGACCGGGTGGTCCCGTCGTGGTCGTTGCTCATACTCGAGGACGATAGGCGCGCCGGCCGGGGCCGGTCGTCCAGCCCGGGGTGTATCCACAGGTCGCCGTAGTACCGGGGATGTACGACGGAGGCGAAGCGACCGGACCGGCAGGTTGGTTGTATGGGGCAGGTCTCTTGAGAGCCGGCAGTGGGAGCGGGAACCTGGCCAACGAGATTGATCACCGCGGACGGCTCCCACCGGGCAGCGGCCCCGCACGCGGTCGGCGGGCGGCGGACGGACCGGGCCGGGGCCGGTGCGACACCGCAACACGCGAGCCCACCCGTCAACACCAAGGCGGCGCGGCCCATCCACCACAGGCAGGCCGCGTCCCTTGAGCCGAGATCAGCCCTCGGCCGAGCCGCCGCCGGGCAGCGGCCGTACAAGCCGGACACCGAACCCCCGGCCGGGGCAGCGGCGACTGCCACGCCCAGCGGTAGGCTGCTGCGCCCCTGAGAACGCACGTGAGGCCGCCATCCCTGCAGGCGTGGCGGCCTCTTCGCGTTGGCGGGCGGGGCGGCGGGTCAGTCGGGCGGCGTGATCAGGTGCCGGTCGGCGCCGGCAGGGTGGCGTCGAGGTCCCGGGTGCGGCCGGGACGGCAGTGCCGGCCGGCGGCGGACGCAGTGTGCCCGGGCACCGCACGCGGGACGGCCGGCCGCACGGCGTCCACAGACCGCGTCCTGATCGACGGCGGTGCGCCGGGTTTCCCCGCAGCGGTACATTTTCAGCCACCCTTTCGGTTCGGAGGAGTTGCCACAGCCCGGGCGGAGGGCGGAATTCCGCCCGCACCTCGGATCCGGCCGAATGATCGGTAAAGACTTCGGATGGCACCAGGCCAATACGTCGACCAATGTCGAAGTTCGCCGACCGATCGGCCGGTTTGTCTCTCGCGGCCGGGCCTGACGCGGCGCCGGCAGGGAAGGCCGCGCCACCTCGCGGTCTTTCGGCCAACCCCGCCGGGAGGGCTGGTCCGCACCGGCATGAGGGCTCACGATCGACAACGACGGGAGCGACCCGACAACGCTCCCGTGACCAGAATGACTTGAGCGATTGAGGAGACTCGACATGCAGAAGAAGTGGGCCCTTCGTGCGGCTACCCTCACCATGGGCGCCACCGCAGCCCTCGGCCTCGCCGTCGGCACGGCCAACGCCGCCTCCACGATCCAGTGGGGCTCCACCGGTCAGCCGGTGGTGTGCGTCCAGCAGGCCATGAACTACCTCGACAGCGCCGGCCTCTCGACCGACGGCCAGTTCGGCCAGAACACCTACAACGCGGTGGTCGCCTACCAGGGCTCGAAGGGCATCCAGCAGGACGGCCAGGTCGGCCCGCAGACCGGTGGCGACATCAAGGCCGACATCTACAACGTCTACCTGGCCGCCCACCACTCCGGCGACTACTCCACGCAGAGCACCATGAGCGCCTGGATGAGCAACTGCAACGGCCAGCTCCCCGGCTGATCACCGCTCCCCGGCACCGAATAGCCGGTCGGGGGTGGTCTCGCGTCGTGCACACGACGCGAGACCACCCTCGCGGCCCATCAGACGAAGCCCCGGGCGTGGCCGCGCTCGCTCTACGTCAACCGGTACCCTCAGACGATCGAACACGCCGTCAGTCAATCGTCAAAAGAAGAAGCATGCGCTTCGACCCCCGCGTCGAGCTCGTCCTCCTGTCCGCCGGCTGGGCCCCCGATCGCCGGTCCGTCCTGGCACTGGCCAAGGCGGCCGCGGAATTCGAATCCTCTGATGACGCACTCCCCGGATACGCATTGAAGTTCTTCGCCGAGTTCGCCGGTCTCTCGCTCCGGTTCCCGAACCCGCGTGATCCGCATCGCCTCACCGGTGTGAACTTCGGCTGCGGCACCAGTGGCCTGCACCCCGGCTCCCTCTCCAGCTTCTGCCGCGAAGCCGGTGGGGACCTCTGCGTCGTCGGGCTGGGCCGGCCGGGCAGCACCGGCTTCTACCTGCTCGGTGCATCCGGTGCGTTCTACTCCGCGTGGGAGGACGTCCACTTCCTCGGCCCGGACTTCGCCGAGGGGGTACTCCGACTGGTGACGGCCAGACATCCCGGCCGTCCCCCGTCAGGGTCCGCAGCCCGGCCCCGACTCCCGGTCACCCCGCGGCGACCGTCGAGGCTCCACCGCCTACCGGCCCGTCGCCGATGGAGCGCTGGTCCTCGACTGCCTTCGGACGCAACCACTCTGGGCGAACCCGTTGACGTGCGGATATCCGTGACCGGGGACGAGGCCCCCGCGAAGGCCGAGTCACTCGCCGATGAGCTTCGGGCCCATCCGGCGATGCTCGACGTACGCCTCATCAGCCGGGCCCCGGGCCCTGGGGAACAGATACCGGTACAGAACACCATCTCCGTGGTATTCGGCGAAGTCGGCGGTGCCTCAGCCCTGGCCCGGGCCTTGGGCTTCTTCCTCCGCGGACCGCGAACCCGTGCAGTCCGCCTGACGGTCCACCGTGCGGGGACAAGGCCGGTGGAGATCAACCCCCGCAAGGCCTGGGAGAAGGACATCGAGCCGTTGCTGTGCGGCCGAACTGGCAGCGCGAAGTCCGACTGAACCGAAGAATCCCGACCATTCGCCCGTGGTCGGCAGCGGGCTGCAGCGGCTGCACCGTCGAGCTGCCGAATGAGCCGTTGGGTTGGCGGCGCCGCGCCGGTACGCGATCCGGGCCGGCCGGGACCGCGACGGATCGACGGCGGCGACCCAGTGGTCGTGGTCGTCGTCGGGCTGCTGTCCAAGGGGTGCGGGTGTGCCGTCGGGATCCAGTCCGTACGGCCACCGCACCGGACCGACGCCGGCCAGTACCCAGACAGGCTGGTGTGGAGGACGGTCAGGGCCTCGGCGGGGTGTTGGAGTAAGCACTTGCGGCGTAAGCCCTTGCGGCGGAACCGGCCGCCTGGTGTCTATCCGCACACGTGCGTGGCCGAGCGTGGCCTACGTCCCGAAGTGGATAGCTGCGAGACCGACTCTCCAGGAGGCTGTACCTCGATGCGGGACGGACGCAGCGCCGTCTGCGGGTCGCGGACCGGATCAGACTGTCGACCGACCCTCGGCTTCTGGGCAGTCGTCCGGCCGTTACGGCGCACCGTCACCCATTCTGGCGGCCCCAACGGCCCTGCCCTGTGGGCGTCCGGTACGTACGGCCACCCCGGGGGCCATTTGGCCATCCAGCCGGACGGCAACATCGTCATCTACGACTCCAACAACCAGGCGCTCTGGGCCACCGGCACCTACGGCCGGTAACGACCTCGCGCAAGCTTGGCCTCGGAGCATCGACCACCGACGGCGCCATCATCCCCGACGGTCTGCCGCACTACGCGACCGGCGGCCCGGGCCGGACGCTGCACCGGGCGTTCGTCGAGGTCGACCGCGGCACCATGGCCAGCGAGAAGCGCGCCGCCAAGCCGATCGGCTACGCCCGCTTCCGCGCCCACCACCCGATCCCGCCCCACCTGCGGCGTACCGCTGGCACACAGAGCGTCCTGCCGACCTGGCAGCAGCACTACATCGTCTTTCCGCGGCTGCTGTTCGTCCTGGCCGACACCGGCGAAAGGGCCGCCCGGCAGTGCATCCGCAACCTCCGGGCCATCGCCGATGCCCACCCGCTGGTCGCCCGGATGCTGATGACCGTGAAGGCCGGCGCGGCCCGCCTGGCCGATCTGGAGCAGCACGGCACCAGCGCGGCGGTGTGGCACACCCTCAGCGACCACACGCGGCCTCTGCGCAGGGACTGGGAGCTGTAGAGCGGCGCAGTGGCCGGCCCGGGCGGCATCAAGGTGTCCGCCCCGGGCATCAAGGTGTCCGGCATCATCGCCCGCACTCGGTACTTGGGCCACCCGCCACCGGGTGGTCTCCGCACTGAGGGCTTCACCGGCAGGGTGATCCTGGTGTGCGACGAGCGCGAGCACCCCTATGAACGACCGCCACTCTCGAGGGGATACCTGGAAGGCAAGACCGATCGAGAGGCCGTCTTCGTTCACGAGCCGACCTGGTATGCCCAGGCGGACATCGAAGTCCACCTGGGCCAGAGTGCTGTCAGCGCCGTCGACCTGGTGGCAGATGACCTCGCTCGGATGCTCGCCCTGGCTGACGCCGACCACGTTGATGCCATCGCCCGGGGAGTTGTCGTCCCCGGTGCTCCTCACGGCGAGCAGGACGCGGTAGTCGGCGATCGCTCCGAGGTCGTGGACGGGCGGCCGGTTCGGGTGTGCACCCTGTCCGGTCGGCGGCGGCGCGCTCTGCCGACGGGCCTGCGACGCCGAGGCCCGGCACGCCGTCCGGCGACGGTGCGGGCTCCAGGACTACGACGGCTCTCCGCCGGCGGCGCGGGTTCTGCGCACCTCGGGGCCCGGGCCTTGGGCGTTCCATGGTTTGCACTCGTCGCGGGGCCGGGCTTGCCCCGTCGCCCTCCTCGGCACCTGCCGGGAAGACCCCCGCCGCGCTCCGGAACGTCCTGTACCAGAACGCCGTCTACTGCCTCTGGCTCAACGGCAGGAACCAGCTGGTCCGAGAGAGGGGGCCGGTCAGTCGGCAGGGCTGAACGCGGCGTCGAGGGCCTCGGGGAAGAGGTCGAGCGGCGGGCAGCCCCAGTCGCCGTTGACGTTCGTGACCAGTTGCATGTTTTTTGAGACTGCACACCCGGGTGCTCGCGCGCAGCCCGTCGGCCCCGGTGGGGTCGAACACCATCCGCAGCGCGTCCTCCTGGTGCTGGTCTGCAGGATCTCAGCGTAGGGCGTTCGTGCGTTTGCCGTCTCCCGTGGGGTGTTGGCGGTGTGGACGGGTGCCGGGATGTCCGGCCGGCCGCGTGGGCACGTGGTGCTGGCCGCGGCGGTCGGCCGGACGTCCTGGCGTTGGAAAGCTTCGGTGCGGCGATGCCGCACCTGGCCGGCCCTGCTGGAACAAGGCAAGCCGATCCCCTGTGTGTGTCGAGTGGCAACGGCCGGGGAGACCGCGTTCGAGGGACCCCTGTGGTGAGGGCAGGGGAGGGCGCTCTATGTCCGGGATGGATGCCCTGAGGGCATACGGACATGGCGAAGTGGGGGCCTATGCCGCCGGAGCTGGCATGGCGGTGCGAGCACTGTCGCGTGCTGCGGCGTCTGGGCATGCCGGGGCCGTATGCCACCAGGGCATCGGCGTACCGGGCGGTCGGCCTTGGGCCGGCCGCGTTCGCGTAACGGCGGGGATTGTTGGCGGAGTTCCGGCCGCGCTAATGGCTTCTGGTGTGTGGCTTTCATCCCGTCCTCCAATCCCGCGTCGCGCGTCGGGCGCTTGGGCGCGCCCGCCACCGCGCGGGGCCTTCTGGCTTGCCCCGCCTTGGTTATCCCGAGGATTGCGTCTCGGCGGCGTTCGGGCAAGCCTGGTTGTCCCGGCAAGGTCGGACGAAGTTGCCGTTGCGGGCACTCAGGAGGCCCGGGGGTTGGGTGCTGTGAGCTGGAGTTCTTCGCTGATGGTGTCTCAACTTGCAGTGGGACAAAGCGAGAAACCGGTCTTGGGGCGGCTGGACTGTCCCTACGGGACACAGGATTCTGTGCGATGGGAGTCCATCCCGCTTGGCTCTGGAAGGCCGGGCGGGCGTCGTGTGGGCCCCCTGTCGAGTGGCAACACCCGAGGGAGATCGCATTGCGTAAGAAGCACACCAACCAGGCCGTCGTGTCCGCGGCGTGCGTGGAGGTCCCGACGACGACCTGCACCCAGGTGCCGGTCTCGGCCGCGGTCGTCGTGGTCGTCGTCCTCCTTCTCACCACCGCGCTGACCGCGCGGGGCATGGCGGTGCAGACCATCGTCACCACCCTGGCCACGGCCGGCCTGCTCGGGATCGAGCTGGTCCGCCGCCTGGTCGAGGCGCTCACCACCCGCCGGACCCGCTAGGAGAGGGGCGGTGGGGCGCCTGAACAGCGCCCTGGCTGAGCAGAACACGGAGATCGGGGCTCTCGCGCGGTGGCTTCGCAAGCTGCGCGAGGGCTCCGGCCTCACCTACAGCCAGATGGCGCACAAGACCATCGAACTCGCACTGCCCGTCTCCCTCGCCACCCTCTCCCGGGCGGACGAGGGCCGTACGGTCCCGACCTGGCCGGTCACCGAGGCCTACACCCGGGCCTGCGGGGGATCGGTGCGCACCGCGGAGCGGCTGTGGCTGCGTGCCGACGCCAACCGGCCCGGACGAAAGAAGCGGGGCCAGGGCACGGTCGCCGTCCCCACCTCGGGCCAGGCCTTGCGGTTCATCACGGAGTGCTCCGAGTTGCACTTCGCGATGAAACGGCTGTGGCTGCACGCCGGGAGCCCGTCCCTGCGGGAGCTGGAGACGCGGGCCATGCGCGACGGAGTCAGCCGGCTGCCGAAGAGCACCCTGCACGGGGTCCTTGCCGGTGAACGGGACTGCACGGAGAGGATTCTCGTCGAGTTCGTGCGGGCCTGCGGGGTCGCACCTGAGAAGGAAGCCGAGTGGGTTGAGGCGCTGCGGCGCGTCAACACCTACCAGCGCGGAGGCAGGGCGCCGGTGTCCGTCGAGCGGCGGCTCGCCGAGGCCGAGGCGGAGATCCTGCGGCTGAGGGAGTCGATCGGCCGCGGCGCCGACGAGCCCTCGGTGCGGGAGCCGGCCACGGCCGTGGACACCCCGGTGCCGGTCCGGCGGTGGCGGTCGCGACCGCCGGCCGTGCCACAGCAGGCCCGGCCCCCGCAGCGGCCGGCCGAGCGGACCCCGTAGACGAAGGAGGACGGTTCGTGTGGTGCGGTCGCCGGCGGCCGCACCGGCGTCATCCCGCAGCCGCCGAACCCGGCCGGCGCAGACAGCCCGGGGCCCTGCCCGCCACCGACCGGAGGCAGGCAGGGCCCCGACCGCGGCCACAGTCACCCCCGGCCCCGCAAGCCCGTCTCCGCACGTCACCAGAGGGGTTGACCCGCCCGCCCAGCCGTGTACTGTGCGCCAGTTGCGCCGAGTTCGCGTGGTCGAACTCGGCGACGGAGCCCCCTTGATCGGCGCTTCCAGCCGCCTACTGTCCGGCCCATCGGACCCGCCCGGCACCGGGCGCCGAGGTCCGCACCAGCCAGTCGACGACACGGGAGGGGTGGGCAGTGTGGACGGTGAAAGCGGCCTGCTCGGGGGTGTCGTGGAGCATCACTTCCTGGGTGTGGACGTCGCCGATGAAGTAGCCCTCGTACACCGCCACCCGCCGGTCGCCGATGCCGGCCAGGCCGCGCTCGACCCAGCCGATCTGGTGGCCGCTCGGTGCGCAGGGTGGGCGGGCGTGCGGGTGGACGGAGCGGTAGGAGGCGAGCGGGAGCCGCACAACGGCCTGCCGCCCCGGCCGCCCTCCCCCTCGCCCCTCCTCCCGGCCGGCGGCCCCGCTGCGCGGCGGCGTGCCGGGCGCGGGTGGGGTGGGCGAGAGGGAGGTGAGCGAGGGGGCGGTAGGTATCCGATCTTCCCGGGTGGTACGGGCCCTGGCAGACGGTGATCAGGTTCGGCCCCAGGGGCATCCGGTCGGAGCGGGTGGGTTTCGTCGGCGGCCGGCGGCGGGTCCTACCGGTGCGCGGGCGGCGAGGGCTGCGGGAGACGGCGGAGGAATTCCAGCAGTAGGGCGCAGAACGCGGCGGGCTGTTCCAGTGGGGCGAGATGTCCGGCTCCCGGGATGACGGTGGTGCGACCCGCATCGAGGTCGCGGGCCAGGTTCTCGGCGCCCTGGTGGAAGTCGGGCATGTCGTGCTCGCCGACGCCGATCAGAGCGGGCACGTCCCTGAGTGTGCTCAGCGCCGCCGGGCCGGTGCCGAGGGGGTCCGGCGCCTGCGGCGGTTCGCCGTGGGTGAGCTGGTCGGTCAGCTGGCGGTGGAGCATGCGGGCGGCGTGGGTGAGTACCTCCTCGGTGGCCCCGGCCGAGGTCCACGCCTTGACGCCGGCCGTCACCGCGGCGTCCAGGTCGTCGGCGGCCAGCGCCGTCCGTTCGGCCTCCCAGGCGGCGTCCAGACGCGGGGAGGCGGGCAGGTCGTGGGGCCGGTACCCGACCAGTACCAGGCCCTCCACCCGCTCGGGTGCCGTGACGGCGGCCTGGAGTGCCACCAGGGCGCCCAGTGAGTTCCCGGCGAGGACGAAGCGGTCGGCCTCCAGGTGGTCGAGCGTGTCGAGCACGTCCGACCAGGGGGCCACCGTGCGGCGGTCGGGCACGGTCGCGTCGCCGTGGCCGGGCAGGTCGAGGGCGATGGCCCGCACGCCCGCCTCGGCGAGCAGCGGGAGGTGGGCGTCCCACATGGTGCGGTCGGTGGGCCGGGCGTGCAGCAGGACGACGGGCCGTCCCCGGCCTGCCTCGGTGGAGGGAAGCAGCATCGCTTGAGTGCCTTCTTCGGTGAGCGGGTGGGAAGGGCCGGCCGGCGTGGAGGGCAGCGGCAGGTCCTGCGGGGGTGCGGATCAAGCGGCGTCGGTGAGTTCGCCGAGTTCCGTGTCGGTCAGGCGCAGCGTCGCCGCAGCCAGGTTCTCCTCCAGGTGCGCGATCTTGGAGGTGCCGGGGATGGGCAGCACGACCTCGGAGCGGGCGAGCAGCCAGGCCAGCGCCACCTGGGACGGCCGGGCACCGTGGGCGGTCGCGATCCGGTCGAGTGGCCCGCCGGGGCGGGCGAGCTCGCCTGCGGCCACCGGCGCCCAGGGGATGAAGCCGATGCCGTGGCGGGTGCAGTGGTCCAGGACGTCGGCGGAGGTGCGGTCGGTCAGGTTGTAGCGGTTCTGGACGGTGGTGATTTCCGCGATCGTGCGCGCGTGCTCGACCTGGTCGACGGTGACCTGGGACAGGCCGATCGCGACGATCTTGCCTTCGTCCTGGAGCGTTTTCAGCGCACCGATCTGGTCCTCCAGCGGGACCTCGGGATCGATGCGGTGCAGCTGGAACAGGTCGATGTGGTCCAGGCCGAGTCGGCGAAGGCTCATCAGGGCCTGCTGGCGCAGGTACTCCGGGCGCCCGACCGGCGGCCACGCCTGGGGGCCCAGGCGCACCAGCCCGTCGCGGGTCCTGATCGTGTCCGGGCCGTTGCGGGTCAGCCCGGCTTTCGTCGCGATGAGCACGTCGTCGGGGTAGGGGTGGATCGCCTCCCGGATGATCTCCTCGCTGACGTGCGGGCCGTAGGAGTCGGCGGTGTCGATCAGCTGCACGCCGAGTTCGACGGCCCGGCGTACCACGCGGACGCACTCGTCGCGGTCGTCGGGCTCGCCCCACACGCCGAGCCCGGTCAGGCGCATGGCGCCGAAGCCGAGGCGGGTGACCTCCTTGCCGGCGATCTTGAAGGTGCCGGCGGTGCCGGACGGGGCGTCGGTCATGACCGGATGCCTTCTTCCTCTTCGGTGTTGTCCTGAACGGTGGGAGCCGAGGCCTGCTCGGCCAGTCGGCGGAGCTGGACCAGGGCCGCGGCACTGGCGCTACCGGGTTCCGCGCTGTAGACGGACAGGTGCTGGCCCGCGGCGCTGGTGACGGCCAGCGCCTCGAAGTGCAGCCGGATCTCGCCCACCAGGGGGTGCCGGAAGTGCTTGTCCTCCTGTGTGCGGGGACGGACCTCGTAACGCGCCCACAAGCCGACGAAGGCGGGGCTGCGCACGCCGAGTTCGCCGACGATGCGCTCGATCCGCTCGTCCTTGGGGAACTGCGAGGAGGATGCCCGCAGGTTGCCGACCGCGGTGTGCGCCGCCTTGTCCCAGTCGACGTAAAACTCGCGTGCGAACGGGTCGAGGAAGATCATTCGCAGCAGGTTGTCGTACCGGGCGAACCCGCGGTACAGCTCGCGCGCCATCCGGTTGGCGGCCAGGACGTCCTGCGCCGCGCCGACCACGAAGGCCGGCACGTCACGCATGCCGTCCATCAGCCGCGACAGCTCCGGGGCCACGGCAGGTGCCGCGGCCGCCGTGGCGAAGACCGGCAGGCCGAGCCGGAACAGGTGACCCGCTGCGGTGCCGTCCAGCCGCAGGGCCGCAGCGATCGCCCGGAGCACCTGCTCGGACGGGTTCCGCTCACGACCCTGCTCCAGACGGATGTAGTAGTCCGTGCTCACCCCGGCCAGCAGTGCCACCTCGTCCCGCCGCAGTCCCGGCACCCGCCGGTCCCCGCCGTCGAGCAGCCCGACGTCCCGCGGCGTGATCATCGCGCGGCGGGCACGCAGGTACGCACCGAGCTCGTTGTTGCTCTCCATGCCCGCCACGCTAGATCCACTCCATGGGGCGGGGCGTGGGTGCGGTGCACCCACCCGAGGGGGGCGGCTGCCCGGCATCCCGATGGAAGCCCCCGGTGGAGGCCGCCGGTGGAAGCCCCCGGTGGAGGCCGCCGCCCGCCGGACGGGGGCTCAACCGTCAGGACTACCACGGCCAGAGCAGCGACCCGCAGCTGCCGAGGGGGCGCGGCCGGGGGGTGTGCGGCAGCCGCGAACTTGAGTATCCGTACTCAGGACGGCACATGGGATGAGCGTGAGGATGACCAGATGCTTGAGTTAGTAGTCGACGTTCTCGTGGCGGTGGTGCTGACCACTGTGGAAGTGGTGGCACTGGTCCTCGCCTTTTTCGCCATCGGAATCACGGCGTGGGCGGATGACAAGTCGGGCCGCGGGGTCACACCCCGCCTGAAGCGGATCACCCGTGCCGTGGCAGTGGTGTCGTTGGTCCTGCCCTTGGCGTGTGCCTACGGGCTGTTTCTGCTGCATCTGCCGATCGCGGCGACCGCCCAGTGCCTGCTGGTAGTAGCGGTACCGTTCCTCCGCCCCATCCTGACCGCTGTGAACCGTCTGCGGGAAGGCGTGACGCGTCGCTGGGGCGGACGCCGGCGGCGCTGACGCGCCCGGAGGCAGGAAGAGGCCGGGACGGCGGTTGCCGCCAGGACGAGACGGTGCCCCGGCGGCAGGCACAGGAAGCACGGGAAGCAGCAGGCCGGACCGGAGCGGGGCCGGAGACGACCGGGCAACCCAGGGGCCGGGACGGCCAGGACGGCGGCCTGGACCGGCCACCGGGGCCGACAGGGGCACGGCCAGGGCGCGGCAGCGGGGTGGGCAGGCAGTCAGGCCGGCAGAGCGGCAGAGCGGCGGCCGGTGCGACGCCCCCGCCAAGGCTGGCCCGAGGCCCCCGCCGATGACCGCCGTCGGCCGACGGATCAGGCGTTGGAAGGCGCCCTCAGCCGAAGTTCTGGATCACCGCACTGCATGCCAGACCACTCATCACGCTCACTGCGGAGGCGACGAAGCGCCATGGAGCCCAGCGCGTCCGGGGCGGCAGGACCCAGGCAGTCGCGACGAGCGCCACCTGTGCGGCCATCAGGCCGTAGGCAACGTCGTACTGAAGGCCCCAGTCCCGCCCACAGGCACCCCGTGGCACACACTGGTCGACCTCGACCGCGCGCACCAGCGCGAAGCACCAGTAGAGGATCTGGCAGAGCGGCAGCAGAACCGTCGCGACGAGCGGAAACCTCCACGCGTCGCGGTCATGCGGTGGCGATGCGGACCCGGCCGCGATGTTGTCCATGAACCGATTCCACCGTGCCGAACCGGACCGCACATGAGCGCGACTACTCAGTCAGGACAGCTCACGTACCCGGCTGTCTCCGGCCGTCCAACACCGCTGCGGCCCCGGGACCGCAGACCAGGAACGCGGCCGTGCTCCGCCACCCCGGCGACGGGGGCGCAGCAGGCCGGGGGCGGCCAGCGCCTGGCGGTCGTGGGCCCCGGACGGCAGCCCCGCCTGTGGCTGTCACGGGCCCCGTCCACCGGCAGCGGCCGCCCCGGCGCCCAGCGGGCACGCCCGGCCGGGGCGGAGCCTGGCCCGGACGGCGGCCCGCACGGCGACGTCGACCACGATGCGGGCCAGGACGGCGTCGGCCCACCCACCACCTTGGCCACGGGGAACCCGGGGCCTGCGTGACTTCAATGCCCCAGGACATCAGCCACGCGCTGCAGGCACCGGTGCTGCTGGGCCACGCGGCCCTCGGCGGCTCCCAAGAACCCGGCACCGCCGCCATCGACGGCGCACTCGCTCTCACCTGGCAACCCGCCGCTCCAGAGCGCTGGCGAACCCTCCCGCTTGACGCTCAATCACGTGCGATGTCTGCGGTGGCCCAACCCGGGTCCGGCGAGAGTGAGAGCGGTGTGTGTCTCGCCCGGCCTGAACACCGCAGGTCAGGCCCTCGCCGTGGGCCACCGGCCAACACCACCGGGGCGCCGATTGACGGCATCCACAATGCCGGACGGCCCTGCCACTCCTTCGCAGGAGTGGCAGGGCCGTCCGGCATCATCAGCGAGGCTACGGAGTCGTCGGGATGTAGTCGTAGCAATAGTTCATGGCGGTGCCCAGCGGATTTATTTGCCAGTACGAATTCCACAGGGCGGTGCCGGTCCTGGGTCCGACAATGCCGTCGATGTCAAGGCCGCCGTGCGCGCGCTGGAAGTCCTCGACCGTGCTCTCCGTGTCCGGCCCGAAGTCGCCGTCCACGGCGATCTTGTGGCCGAGGCCGACGCCGTTCAGGAAGGCCTGAACACACGAAACCGCGGGTCCGCGCGACCCCTTCTGCACGTAAGGGGCGGTGTAGGAGGCCTGGGCCGTTCCGCTGAGGCCAATGACCACGGACAGCGACAACGTCACGCCCGCAGCGATCCGTGCTATTGCGCGCGTTCTCGTGCAATTACATCCATCTCTGGGGCCATCCCCCGGTGGCTCCGGTGATGACGGGGCATCAGTCATCACCGCCAGGAATCCTACATGAGATGATCATGAAAGAATCTGATCTCGCGGGCGGAACACCAGGACCTCGGGCCCGCACCGTCCGTTCCACGCTCTGGGCTACCGGGCCGCGCCGGGTGCAGCCGACGGCAGACCCGCGATCCACCAGGACATCCGGCTGTGGAACCTGGACTGCCTGCTGACCGGAGTGCCGCTGGAGGACTCGGTCACGGCACCACCGGACTGGCGCCCGGGTTGGCACTACACGCTTCCAGCCGACTGGCCCGCCCCCGCCCGGTGAACCTTCTCGACTGCGGGCGTTGCCGTCCGACTCCCGCCCCCGGAAGGTTTTTCGGATCCACCCGCAACCCCGTTGCGTCCCATACGTCTTGATGAATGAGAGGCAAGGGAGGAGCGGCGATTCCGGAGCACGGTGCCTTCGGCACTCGGCTCGCTCACCGACCCGGTCGATCATTCATCCAGTCATGCTCTGAGCCGTATTTCGGCTTCTCACAGTCACGTTCCAGGGGGAGAAACATGTCCATCGCCCGTATCCGTCGCGCTCGCCGTACCGCAATGGCCGCTGCCGTCGCCGGGGCTGCCGTGCTCTGTGGGGCGGTCGGGGTGTCCGCACCCGCCGCCTTCGCGGACGGGGCGCCGCAGGCCACGCTCTCCGTCGAGGCCCCGGCCGCGATCGGATTCGCCGGCCGGCCGGTCGAGTTCAACGAGACCATCACCAACACGGGGAACCAGGCCACCACGTACGGCCTGTCGTTCGACACCGCCAGCGACCTCGGCACGCCCCGGAACGCGATCACCATCGACTACAAGAACCCGGCCGACGGCACCTGGAAGTCGATTCCGCTGGAGTACCACGCGGGACAGGACAACGTCACCTACAGCGGGTTGCTGGCCGGGCCTGACGGTGTGACCGTCCCCGCCGGCGGCGAGGTCACGCTGGACCTGCGCATCGGCGCCCCGATGGGCCTGCCCCACGACGGGGCGTCCAACGGCGGCTTCAAGTCCCTCAAGCTGCACTCCTCGGTGGTCGCGCTCGACGGCTCCTGGGTGGGGCTGGCCCAGGACACCAGCACGATCCAGGCCGAGTCGCTGACCACCTCGCTCTCCGAGGTGCCGGCCACGGCCGTCGCCGGCGGCGACCCGATCGAGTTCGACGCCGTCCTGGACAACTCGACGCCGTCCGACTACGTCAACCTCAGCAACCTCCTGTACACCGACCCGCACGCGACGGTGCAGGTCCAGGACGCCGACGGTTCGTGGCGTGTGCTGGACAAGGTGTCGGACCAGATCCCGGACGACCCGTTCGGCGTCTACCTCCAGGGCCGCGACTCGGGCATCCACGCGGGCGACACGACCGTCATCCGGGTCCGCGTCTCCTACGACGCCACCACGCCGGCCGGCGCCACGCAGCTGAGCCCGTGCGTGATCGTCAACGAGGGCGACATGCGGTTCCGCGGCACGACGACCTGCGGCGCCCAGCACACCGTGCAGATCCTCCCGGCGACCACCACCTCCTGATCACCACCCCCACCACCAGCGCCGCCCCGCCCGCCTATGGGCGGGGCGGCGCCCCGTCCGGCGAGCTTCTTGAGTCCGTTTCGCATGGTGTTCCTGTTCCGGTGAGGGTGTCCGCACGCGTGCGGGGCTTATTCAGCCCAGGGAGCGCACTGGGGAATCCGAGATCCCCGTCCGGGGCGGCACGGGCGGGACTCAGAAGTGCGCTGCACACCCTGACAGCCGGTCACATCGCCGACAGACGGCTGAGCCAGCCCTGATCCGCTCACCAGAGCACGGCGAGCGGACAGCAGGCAGCGGCGCTGGCGTGGTGGCGGGCAGGGGGGATCGCCCCGACCACCGCCCCTGAGCGGATCGTTGATCACTCATATGTACGATGCTCCCGGGATGGCCGAGAGCCATCGTCGTTCGGGACGTCACGGGGGATGTCCCGGACCTTTCTCCACCCCGTTCAGGAGCGCCCTCATGAAGCGACGCGTCATTGCTCTGGGCACCACGGTTCTGTCCTTTGCCGCCTTGCTCGGCTTCGCCCCGGCCGCGAGTGCGTCCACCCCTTCGTGTACGACGGGGCAGCAGGTCTCGGTGAATGGCTACGGAACCTTCGTGCCGGTGTCGTCCACCGGCTCGGTGAACTGTGTCATGGGCCAGCAGTCAGGGTTCAACAGCGGGACCTACGACCTCCAGGTTTCGCTTCACCGGTGCGACGGCGCCAACGACCTTGCCGAGGACGGCTACTACGGCCCCGCCACGGCCCAGGCGGTGCGGGACTTCCAGGCTCGGGTCGGCCTCGACCCGGACGGCGTCTACGGTCCCCAGACGCGTATGGCCATGTACTGGCACGCCAACACGGACCAGACGATCTGCAACAAGTTCTGATCGACTGATCCGACCCAGCCCCGGCCTTCGGTCCGCCTCGGTTCTGGCCTTCTGGGCCTCCTGGCAGGCCTTGTCCGTCTCGTCCACGCCGGCCTTGCGGGCGGTCTCGACGGCGGATGCGGTGCGGTTGGCCAGGTCTTCGGTCTCGGGTACGGCGGGCCAGGTCCTGTGCGGCGCCGGCCTTGTCGACCGCGGTCTGCGCGTCCGTGGCGACGCCGGAGGCCGCGTTGGCGTGGTCGGTCGGCTCCTTGGCGGCGTTGGGGCTCTGCCCGGCGTGGTCGGCGGCGCTGCCGTTGCGGCGTTGTTCGCGGCGGCCGTGGCCTCGGCCGTGTCGCTGCCCGCCGCACCGGGGGGCCGGGTGGCGGACGGTCACGGCGGCCGAACGGGCGGACACCCCTGCGGGGGTGTCCGCCCGTTCGGCGTCGGCGACAGTCGGATGACTGCACCCGGCGGGCCCGCCGCGGCCTCCTGCGGCTCGACGTCATGTGACTGATGCGGTCGCCCCGATGGCCCGAGAACAGTGGGGGCACCAGCGAGTCTCCAGGAAGGACCAGACATGATCGACAGGCGAACCTTCACCAGGGCGGTCGGTCTCGGCGTGGGCGCCACCGCCGTATCACTCGGCGCGGCCGCGAACGCGTCCGGCGCCGCCGCCACCGGCGCCGGACGCCCCGGCCGCCCGGCCCCGGTCATCCCGACCGTCGCCCCGGGCACCCACACCGCGTTTCCCGCCCTCCGGCAGGTCCGGGCCGGTGTGCTCGACATCGGCTACGCCGAGGCCGGGCCGAAGCACGGGCCGGTGGTGGTCTGCCTGCACGGCTGGCCCTACGACATCCACAGCTACGTCGACGTGGCCCCGCTGCTGGCGGACGCCGGGTACCGGGTGATCGTGCCGTACCTGCGGGGCCACGGCAGCACCACGTTCCTCTCCCCGACCGCCGTCCGCAACGCCCAGCAGTCCGCGGTCGCCCTCGACGTCATCGCCCTGCTGGACGCCCTCGGGATCCACCGGGCGGTGCTGGCCGGTTTCGACTGGGGCGCGCGAACGGCCGCCGTCGTCGCGGCGCTCTGGCCGGAGCGGGTCAAGGCCCTGGTGTCGGTGGGCGGTTACCTCGTCACCGACGTCGCCGCGCAACGCAACCCGCTGCCGGCCAAGGCCGAGCACACGTGGTGGTACCAGTACTACTTCGCCACCGACCGCGGCCGCACCGCCATGGAGACCCGGCAGAACCGCCACGACCTGGCCCGGCTGGTGTGGACCGAGGCCTCCCCGACCTGGCACTTCGACGACGCCACCTTCGAGCGCACCGCCGCGGCCTTCGAGAACCCCGACTACCCGGCCGTCGTGGTGCACAACTACCGCTGGCGCCTGGGCCTGGCCGACGGCGAGCGCCGCTACGACCGCTACGAGCAGCTGCTCGCGGCCCGGCCGCCCGTCACGGTGCCGACCGTCACCCTGGACCCGGCCCTCGACCCGTTCCTGCCCTCGACCGACGGCACCGGGTACCGCGGGTTCTTCACCGGCCCGTACGAGCACCGGGTGCTCGCCGGCGTCGGCCACGACGCGCCGCAGGAGGCGCCGACCGCCTTCGCCCAGGCCGTGGTGGACGCCGACCGGCTCTGACCCGCGCACCGCGTCCGGGTCCGCCCCCTCTGCTCGGAGGGGGCGGACCCGGACGCGGTCAGTGCCGCGCGGTCGCGGTCAGTGCCGCGCGGGCCGGACGCAGTGGAAGCTGCTCGCGGCGGCCGGGTCCCCGTGGCCGGTGTAGCGGGAGAGCATCGGGTAGCGGCACAGCTCGCGGGAGACGGTCGCGCCGGTGCCGGTGGTCACCGTGGCGTGCAGCACCGAAGGCGCCCTGCCCTGCTCCACCCAGGCGGTCAGCGCCGCCAGGTCGTCCACCTTGCCGCCGTCCAGACCGCAGTGGTCGACGCCCGGCGCCAGGAACAACCGGTAGAAGTCGTCGACCTTCCTCGCACCGCCCATCCGCGCCTCCACCCGCTCGCGGTAGTCGACCGTGCCCGCGGTGGGGATCAGCTGGTCGGAGTCGCCGTGCCAGCTGAGCAGCTTGCCGCCGGCGTCGCGGAAGGCCGAGAGGTCCGCGTCCCGGGTACCGATGACCTGGTCGTACTCGGCGCGCGCCGTGCGGAGGACCTCCTCGAACTGCGCGCGGGTCAGGTGCGCGGTGTCGAAGCCGGGCTGCTTCGCCACGAAGGTGGCGACCCAGGCGGCCGGGACGAGGAACGGCGCGCCGGTGGTGACGCCGTCGTCACCGGTCCTGCTGGCCGCCAGGTAGCGGAAGTCGGCGCCGATCGGCAGGCCGTACCAGAGCCGCTTGCCGTGGGTGTCGCGCGGCCCGTCCCAGATCCGCCGGACCACCTCGGCGTCCGCCGCCGTGACGGTGACCTCCTTGCCGTCGCAGACGATCCGGGTGCCGATCAGCCGGCGCGGGTCGAAGTCGCACCGCCGCGGGTCGCCGATCAGGCCGTCGGCGACGCCGTCGAGCTGGTCGCAGGCCTTGAGCGCGGCCTGGTTGAAGGCGTCGAACTCGCAGCCGGTCGGGTAGGTGTGCGCCTCGTTCATCACCACCTGCGGCCACAGGCTGGCGACCTCGAACTGGTTCCAGTTGATGCCCGGCGCCGCGGCCTTGATGCCGTCGAAGTCCGTCGGGTACCGCTGGGCCTCCAGGTAGCCCTGGCGGCCGCCGGTGGAGCAGCCGTTCCAGTAGGAGTAGGAGGCGGCCCGGCCGTAGACCCCGGCCACCACCTGCTTGCCGACCAGTGCCATCTCGTGCGCGGAGCGGGAGGCGAAGTTGTCCAGCAGCGCGGTGTTGACCTTCCCGGCGGCGTCCAGCCCCCAACTGGTGTCCAGGGCGCCGCCGACACCGGCGTCCGTCGTGGCGACGGCGTAGCCCTGCTTGACGGCCGCGGCGAGCCCGGCGCCGCTGTCCCCGGCGGCGTAGGCGCTGCCGCCCGCTCCCTGGAAGCGGCCGTTCCAGCCGCTCTGCGGCAGCCAGACGGTGACCTTGGCGTGGTCGTCCGCGCCGGGGTGGGTCAGGGTGACCGTCACCTCGCAGTGCGCCGGGACGTCCGGCACCGGGAAGCCGCCCAGCGGCGGGACCCCGGGCACCTGGAAGGTCCCGGCCGGCACCGGGGCGGCGGTCACGGACTCCACCGCGGTGCCCGCCGGGGCCTGGACCGGGACGGCGGCCGGGGCGCAGGCGAAGGACGAGGGGGCGGTGGCGTTCACGGCGGGGTTCGCGGCAGGGTTCACGGCGGCGGTGAGCTCCGGGAACGCGCTCACCGGTGTCGAGACGGCCACGGCGGCCACCAGCGGGACGGCGGCCGCGACGATGGTCAGGAACCGTCGTTTCATGATCTCTCCTCGGGATCGGGGTCGGCGCCATCACTGTGGCCGCCGGAGCGGTGACGGCACATCAGTCACTTGACGCCGGTCGGCGCAGTGGTCGCGGGGTCGACCGGACCGGAGAACCTGGGGTCACATGACCGATGTGCCGGCACCGGCGCCGGACGACAGTGGGGCCGCTGGATCAACCCGTTGTCGAACTCCCTTGGAGCACTCCCATGTTGAACCTTGAGAACGGCCGCCTGCGCCGGATCGCCACCGGTGCCGCCGTCGGCTCGACGGCGGCACGGGCGCGGCCGGTCAGCGTGCGGCGCCCAGGTGCTCGGTGAAGAAGCCGGCCAGCGTATCGACGGCCGGGTCGATGTACTCCCTCCGGTCGTAGAGGTCGACGTGGCTCGCGCCCGGGATCCGGTGCAGTTCGGCCGGGCCGGTGGCGCGCTGGTGGGCCTCGACGGCCATCCAGGCGGTGACGGCACGCTCGCCGACGATCTGCAGCACCGGGCGGGGGCCGATCAGCGGAACGGCGAAGAAGGCGTCGAACCCGGCCAGTCGGTCGATGCTCGCCCAGGCCAGGGACTTCGCGGACCGCTCGTGCGCGCCGCGTGGGGTGCAGTAGTACTCGAAGCCCTCGACACCGTGCTCGCCGCCGAGCGCGCGGGCCTGCTCGGCCGTCTGCGGGAACACCGTCAGCGCGCCGGGGTCCTCGCCCCGGGCGGCGGCGGTGCGGGCTCGGGCGGCGGCGTCCAGCAGGGCCCGGAAGACGGCCGGGTCCTGGCCGCCGTCGGCGCCGAGCCGGAACTGCCGGGAGGGGTCGGCGGTGGACACGGCGGCCACCGCCCGGACCCGCCGGTCGCCGCCGGTGGCGGCCAGCCCGTACCCGCCGGAGGCGCAGATGCCGAGCAGACCGATCCGCTCGGCGTCGACCTCGCCGCGGGTGCCCAGGAAGTCCACCGCCGCCCTGAAGTCCTCGACCCGCTGGCCCGGGTCCTCCAGTCCGCGCGGCAGACCGCCCGACTCGCCCTGGTGGGCCGCGTCGAAGGCCAGGGTGACGAAGCCGCGCTCGGCCAGCAGCCGGGCGTAGGTGCCGGAGGCCTGCTCCTTGACCCCCGTGCCCGGGTGGCCGACCACCAGGGCCGGGCGCGGAGCTCGGGCCGGGGCGTCGGGGAGGTACAGGTGCGCGGCGATCGTGGTGCCGGCGCTGTCGAAGCGGATGTCCGTCCTGGCCATGGGGTCCTCTTCCGGTCGGTCGGCCCGCCGGCGGTCCGGGGGCGTCGGGGACCACCGTGGCCCACGGGGGCGGACCGGGGCTTCGGTCAGATGACTCCACGCCTGACATGCAGTCATGGGGCGCTCCGGCGGCCGACGGAGCCGGTGGTCAGATGACCGATGCGGGGGCCCGCCACCGGGCGAAGGATGGGATCCCGGCCACGGCCGCTCCGGTCGCGGCCGGCCACCCGCCCATCCCCCGGACAGGAGCTCCCATGGACCCGCACGAAGAACCCCCCGGCAGAACGGCCACGGTCGTCCTCGACGCCGCCTTCAAGGCGGACGCCCCCGCCCGGTACGCCCGGCTGCGGGACCTCGGCCCGATCCACCCGGCCGAGTTCCCACCCGGCCTGGCGGGCTGGGTGGTGGTCGGCCACGACCTCGCCCGCCGGGCGCTGACCCACCCCGCCCTGCTCAAGGACGCCACGCCCGCCGCCGACGCCCTGGACGCGGCCGGCTTCGTCCTGCACCGGCCCTCGGTCGGCCTCGGCGCGCAGATGATGGAGGCCGACCCGCCCGAGCACACCCGACTGCGCCGGCTCGCCGCGGCCGCCTTCACCCCGCGCCGCACGGCCGAACTGGCGCCCCGGATCGAGCAGATCGCCCACGGGCTGATCGACGCGATGCCGCCCTCCGGCGCGCTCGACCTGGTCGAGGCCTTCAACGCCCCGCTGCCCGCCACCGTCATCGCCGAACTCCTCGGTGTACCGGCCGAGCACCACCGGGACTTCCGCCGGTGGTCGTCCCAGGCACTGCGGCCCGCCTCCCCGGAGCACCGCCCGGCGCTGGCCGCCCTGCACGGCCTGCTGGCCGAGCTGGTCGCGGACAAGCGCCGCCGGCCGCAGGACGACCTGCTGTCCGCGCTGGTCGCCGTGCGCGACGGGGAGGCGGGGCGGCTCACCGAGGAGGAACTGGTCGGCACCGCGCTGATGCTGGTGGTCGCGGGCCACGAGAGCACCGTCAACCTGCTCGGCAACGCCGAACTGGCGCTGCTGCGGCACCCGGACCAGCTGGAGCTGCTGCGCGAACGGCCCGAGCTGCTGCCCGCCGCGGTGGAGGAGTTCCTGCGCCACGACAGCCCCGTGGAGCGCTCCACCAACCGGTACGCGGCGGTGGACCTGGAGCTGGGCGGGGTGGCGATACCCCGGGGCGGCCTGGTCGTGGTCGCCCTCGGCTCGGCCGGCCACGACGCCGCGCAGCGGGGCTCCGGCGACCCGGCCGCCCTCGACGTGGGCCGGCCGGACGCCCGCCACCTCGCCTTCGGCCACGGCATCCACCACTGCCTGGGCGCCCCGCTCGCCCGGCTGGAGGCCGCCGTCGCCCTGCGCGTGCTGCTCGCCCGCGTCCCGGAGCTGGAACTGGCCGTCCCGGTGGAGTCGCTGGCGTGGATCGACTCCGGGATCATCCGCGGCGTGCTCTCCCTGCCGGTCCGCTACCGGCACGGCTGACCGCTCCGGGGGGCCCGTCAGCCGGAAACGCCGGTACCGGGGGTGCGGGAAAGAGCACCCCCGGTACCGGCGTCCGGCCGAAGTCGCCGCGGCCCGCGTCAGGCCGGGATGACCCGGTAACTGCGCATCGCCCACGGCGTGTCGGACTGCGCCAGCGAGCCGGTGGCCCACGGAACCGCCCCCGCGCAGCCCGCGCCGGGGTACAGCACCACGGACGCGGAGCCGTTGGCGACCTGGACCGAGCGGGCGGGCGTCGCCAGGGTGTGGCAGGTGCCGAGGTCGGCCAGGTCGACCGTGGTCGCCGTGCCGCTCCCGTCGGTGCCGGTGTACAGGTGGGCGCCCGGCTGCAGCGGCGGCCGGCCGGCCGCGTTCGCCGGGCCGGCGCCGAGACCGACCAGGGCGGCGACCGCGGTCGCCGCGACGGCCGAGCCGCGGAGCACCGTCTTCGGGGTGCACATGGGTGAACCACCTTTCCGTGGGTGTGCTGGTGACGCCGGTACGGCAGGCGGCAGCGGGGGGCTGAGCCGCTCCTGCCGTACCGGCGGGTCAGGTTCCCGGACGGGGCGTCCGGGACGGCACGGTCTGGCTCAGTGGACGTAGAGCTCGTTGGAGCAGTACGTCCACCAGCCGCGGGGCGGGGCCCAGCCGAGGTACTTGGTGCCGCAGATCTTGATGCTGTTGATCCTGCCGATGTACTTCGTCGCGACGGACTTGCCCTGGTCCACCTCCAGCGGCGTCTTGATGTGGCCGAAGTCGTCGGTGGCCTGGACGGAGCCCTTGAAGTAGGTGCCGTCGCCGACGTAGATCCACACCCAGCCGTCGGAGCAGTTGTCCACCTGGACTTGGACGTTGCCGAACCCGAAGTACTTCGTGCAGCCGGCCGTGGCCGCGGTGCTCGCGGACGCCGGGGTGGCCGAGACGGTGGTCAGCGCGGCGACGGCGAGGCCCAGGGCGCCGGCGGTCCTGGCCAGCTTGCCGAACGGGTTGTTCACGGTGATGACTCCTGCGGTGCGATGCGTGCGGTGTACTGATGACGTGTCTGCTCGTGCAGCGACTCCACAGTGCCGCGCGGGCCACGACCCCGGCATCAGTCAAACGACTGCGTTCCCCACCGCCCGGCCCTCACCACCCGGCCGTCACCGCCCGGCCGGCCCTCACTTCAGCAGTCCGGCCGCCACCCGCCGGACCAGCTCGCGGCGCTGCGCCGCGTCGTGGACGTCCACCACCATCAGCACCTCGGGGGCGATCGTGGGCCAGAGCATGGCGAGGTGGACCATCACCGCGAACAGCAGCCGGGCCTCGAACCGGTCCGACACCACGCCCCGGCTCTGGGCGTCGGCGATCACCCCGATCCGGCGGCGGACCTCGTCGAGGGCGCGGGCGTCGGGCGCTTCCGCGCCGCGCTCCATGTTCTGCCAGGTGATCAGCCGGGGGAGGTCGGGGTGCTCGGCGTAGATGTCGCCGAGCCGGGCCGCGAACTCGGGGAGGTCCTCGTCCCCGTCGAACGGCAGGCTGTCGACGATCTGTTCCACCGCGGCGCTCCAGACCGCGTCGAACAGGCCCACCTTGCTCCTGTAGTAGTGGTAGATCTGCGCCTTGTTGCTCCGGGCAGCCGCCGCGATGCGATCCACCCGGGCGCCGTGGAGCCCGTGAGCGGCGAACTCGGCCCGTCCGGCCGCGAGGAGTCTCTGCTTGGTGGCTTCGGCGTCACGTTGCATGCGCAGACCTTAGCCGAGTACCGACTAACCGTTTGGTTGACAGTCGGTTCCTCGGCCGGGTCTAATCAACCAACCAGGTAGTTGAAAGCCGTACGGCCCTCGCGGGCGCCGGGCCCCGACGTCCGACCGGTCACGGCCCTCACCGACCTGGACGTTCGATGGGGAGGGAACCGGACCGTGGGATCAGTCGGGCCGATGCTCGGTCGGGACGGCGAACGCGAGCAACTGACCGCGTTCGCACGGTCCGTGGAGGGGCGGACGCTGCTCCTGCGGGGCGAGACCGGCGTCGGCAAGAGCACCCTGCTCGACTTCGCCGCCGAACTCGCGGCCCGGGAGGGGCAGCTCGTGGTCCGGGCCACCGGGGTCGAGGCCGAGTCCGAGCTGCCCTACGCCGGGCTGCACCAGCTGCTCTACCCGCTGCTGGCGCACACCACCGGACTGGACGACACCTCCCGCGCGGCCCTCGGCGCCGTGTTCGGCCAGACCGGGGGCACCCCGCCGTCCCTGATGTCCCTCGGCATCGCGGCGCTCGGCCTGCTCTCCGCGGCGGCGCTCGAACAGCCGCTGTTCCTGGTCCTGGACGACGCCCAGTGGCTGGACGACTCCAGCGCGGCGGTCTGCGGGTTCATCGGCCGTCGGCTGACCGGCAGCCGGCTGAAACTCCTGCTGGCGGTCCGCTCCGACATCGCCTCCCCCTTCGACACCGCCGCACTGCCCGAACTGGCGGTCGGCCCGCTCAGCGAGGAGGACTCCGCCCTCCTGCTGGACGGCCACCACCCGTCGCTGGAGCGCCGGTTGCGCCGCATCGTCCTCAACCAGGCCCAGGGCAACCCGCTCGCCCTGCTGGAGCTGCCCGGCCACGCGGGCGGCCCGACCGACGACCGGCCCCCGGCCGACCCGCTGTCCCTGCGCGGCGCCTCACCCTCCCGGCGCCTCCGGCACCTCTACGGCACCCGGATCACCGGCCTGGCCGCCGGCGTCCGGGCGGAGCTGCTCAAGGGCGCCCTCGACGGCGTCGCGGCCGGGTCCGGCGACGGCCCGGTGCCCGCGGGCCGGTACCGGATGCGCGACGCCGACGAGGCCGTCGTCCGCGGCCTGCTGGTGATCGAGCCGTCCACCGGCGAATTCGCCTTCCGGCACCCGCTGGTGCGCTCCAGCGTCGTCCAGCTCGCGACCCCCGGCCAGCGCCGCGAGGCGCACCGGACGCTGGCCCGGCTGCACCGGGGAGACCTCGAACGCCGGGCCGCGCACCTCGCCGAGGCCACCCTGGACCCGGACGAGGAGGTGGCCCGGGTCCTGGAGGCCGCCGCCGAGTCCGCGACCCGGCGCGGCGGCGCGCTGACCGCGGTGACCTGGCTGACCCGCGCCGCCGAACTCAGCGAGCACCCGGCCGAACGGTCCCGGCGGCTCGGCGACGCGGCGTTCATCGCGGGGCACGCCGCCCGCCTCGGCCACGCCCGCCGCCTGCTGCGGGCCGACCCCGGGCCCGACTCCGACCGCTCCCCCGCCGCCGCGCTGGCCTCCGGCTACCAGGCGCTCTACCAGGACGGCGACGTGCGCTCCACGCACCGGCAGATCTCCGCCGTCGTCGAGCGGCTGGCCGATCGGCGCGCCGCCGACCGGACCGACGCCGAGGATCCGGACGGCGCCGGCGGCACCGACGGCACTGTGCTGGACCGGCTGCTCGCCCTGCTGCTCGCCACCAGCCAGTTCGCCGCCGACCGGGCCCTCTGGGAGCGCACCCACGCGCTGCTGGCCGCGCTCGGCGACCGGGTCGGCGAGCGGGCCCGGATCTACAGCGCCACCTGGAGCGACGTCGTCCGGCACGGGGCCGGCTGGACCGGCCCGGTGGAACGGGCCGCCGCCGACCTGCCCGGGCAGGAGCCGTGGGACGTCGCCCGGCTCGCCGTCTCCGCCTACCACCTGGACGTCCTCAGCCCGCTCCGCCCGCACCTGCAGCGCGTCGTCTCCCGCGAGCTGGAGACCGGCGCGGTCTCCGCCGGCATGGTGATGCTGCACCTGATCATGCTCGACCAGATGGGCGTCGGGGAGTGGGAGGCCGCCGAGCGCACCGGCGGGCGCGCCCTGCGGCACTCGGACGAACACGGGCACGAGCTGTTCGCCCAGCAGACCAGGGCCTACCTCGCCCAGATCGCCGCGATGCGCGGGCAGACGGCGGCCGCCCGCGAGCTGCAGGCGGTGGTCGACGCCTGGGCCCGCCCGCGCGGCATCGGCTTCCTCACCCAGCTCGCCGACGCGGCCGGCGCCACGGCGGCGCTGAGCGACGGCGACTACGAGGGCGCCTACCTCCACGCCATCGGCATCACCGCGCCGGGCGTCTTCCAGCCCTACGCCCACCAGGCCTCCCGCACCCTGCTCGACCTGGTCGAGGCCGCCGTCCACACCGGGCGCGCCGCACAGGCCAGGGCGCACGCGCTGGCCGCCCGGGACGCGAACCTGCCCGCTGTCTCCCCCCGGCTGGCGCTGGTCACCCACGGCGCCCTGGCGATGACCGCCGACGGGGAGCAGGAGGCCGCCGAGGCCTACGCCCTGGCCGTGGACCACCCGGCGGCGGCGCGCTTTCCGTTCGAACTGGCTCGGATCCGGCTGGCGCACGGCATCCGGGTCCGCCGTACCCAGGGCGCCACCGCGGCACGGCAGTTCCTCGCCCCGGCCGCCGACGCCTTCGAACGCCTCGGCGCCACCGCCTGGGCCGCCCGGGCCCGGGCCGAACTGCGGGTCAGCGGCGTCCCCGCCCGGCCGGCAACGCGCACCACGAGCCTGCTGACCTGGCAGGAGCGCCGGATCGCCGACCTGGCCGCGGGCGGCCTGACCAACAAGGAGATCGGCGAACGGACCAGGCTCTCCCCCCGCACCGTCAGCGCCCACCTGTACCGCATCTTCCCCAAGCTGGACATCACCACCAGGGCGGCCCTGCGCGACGCCCTCACCAGACTGGACGAGGACGCTGCTACGCCGAACCCCGCTCTCCCGCACCACCGTTGACCGTTCGACCGGCCGATCCTCCCGAGCCGCCCCGAACCCGGTGCGACTGAACCCCGCCCGGGCACCGGCGGCCCGTACCGGGACAAGCGCGCCTACGGCATGCCGATCCAGTGCGGGTCCTGGCCCGCCTCGCCACCGGCTTCCTCGACCGCCCGGACCTCGCCGACCATCCCGACCGGGCGGCCGACGTCGCCCGGTGCCCCGCCGCTGACTGGTCGGCGGCCGGACGGCGGCCATGACGACGGAGGAGGCAGTCAAGCGGCTGGACGCGCCGGCCATCGCCTCGGCCCGGCCGAACGAGGTCGGCGACCTGCTGAGCCACCCGCAACTCACACCGACTCCGCCCTGCGGACCCGGGGGTACTGGGCGGGTCCGGGACGTGAGCGAACCGGACGGTCCCGGTCACCAGGTACATTGCGACACCGGCGAAACAGGTGAAGGCCGCTCAGGCCTCGATCGGTGGTGAGGACGGGACGTGGCCGCAGAGGACAGGCTCCGCAGCGACGGCTTGCCGTCCCGGCCCGGCGGTCCGGACCCCGGCGGCCCTCGGCTGATCGGCCGGGAGCCCGAACTCGCCGCGCTGGCCGCCTTCGTGGCCGCGCCCGAGGGGCAGGCCCTGGTGCTGCGGGGCGAGCCGGGGGTGGGCAAGAGCGCCCTGGTCGGTCACGCGGCGGGACTGGCCGCGCGGCAGCGGCACGCCCTGATCCGGGTCACTGGGGTGGAGGCCGAGTCGGAACTGCCCTACGCCGGGCTGCACCAGTGCCTCTTTCCCGTGCTGGACCGCGCCGCCGGGCTCGACGAGCGCCAACGGGCGCTGCTCGACGTGGTGTTCGGGCACGGCAGCGGCGGGCCGCCGTCCGTGCTGGCCCTCGGCATCGCCGTCCTCGACCTGCTGTCCCTGGTCGGCGCGGAGCGGCCGCTGACGCTGCTGATCGACGACGGCCACTGGCTGGACGACGCCAGCGCCGAGGTGTGCGGGTTCGTCGCCCGCCGGCTGGCGGCGGGCCCGGTGAAGATGCTGGTCGCGCTGCGGGCGGACGAGCGTTCCCGCTTCGACGACGCCCGCCTCCCGGAACTGCCGGTGGAACCGCTGTCGGAGGAGGCCGCCGAACGCCTGCTGACGGTGCACCGCCCGGAGCTCGACGCCCGCACCCGGCGCACCGTCCTTGACCACGCCCGGGGCAACCCGCTGGCCCTGTACGAGCTCCCGCCCCGCCCCGCCGCGCCGTACCCGGGCAGCGACCCGGGCGGCGCCGCCCTCCCGCTGTCCCGGCGCCTCCAGCTGCACTACGGCGCCCGGATCGGGCGTCTGGACCCCGGCACCCGGGCCGAACTGCTGCGGGGCGCCCTCGACGGCACCGCCGGCCGGCCGGGCGGGGAGCCCGGCGCGCGGTACCGGATGCGCGGCGTGGAGGAGGCCGCCGCGTCCGGGCTGCTCGACGTGGACGCGGCGGGCCGCGACTTCGTGTTCCGGCACCCGCTGGTGCGCTCCGCCGTCGTCCAGCTGGCGACGTCCGCGCAGCGCCGGGCCGCGCACGCCGACCTGGCCCGGGTGCACCGCGCGGACGTCGAGCGGTACGCCGGCCACCTGGCGGCGGCGACCGTCGACCCCGACGAGTCCGTGGCGGCGGCGCTGGAGGCGGCCGCCGGATCGGCGACCCGGCGCGGTGGTGCGGCGGCCGCGGTCAGCTGGCTCACCCGCGCGGCCGAGTTGAGCGAGGATTCCGCGCAGCGTTCCCGGCGGCTCGGCGACGCGGCCTACCTCGCCGGTCAGGCGGCCCTGCTGGACGAGGCCCAGCGGCTGCTGCACCGCTTCGAGCCGGAGCCGGGCGCGGCCGCGCCGCTGGCCGCCGTGCTCGCCTCCGCCCACGCCGACTTCGTCCGCTCCGGCGCGGTCCGGCCCGCCTTCCGGCGGCTCGCGGCGGCGGTCGAGCACCGTACGGGCGACTCCGCGCTCGCGGGTGACGAGACGCTGACCCGCGCGGCGGACGCGCTGGTGACCATGGCCCACTACTCCGGCGACCCCGCCCTGTGGCAGCGCACCGACCGCATCCTGGAGGCCCTCGGCGAGCTGGTCCACCCCCTGACGGCGATGTACCACGACGCGAGCGCCGTGGCCCGTAGCGGGGTCGGCCTGCGGGCGCGGCTGGAGCGGGCGTTCGCCGACCCGGCGAACCAGGCCCCCTGGGACCTGGCCCGGCTGGGGGTCTGCGCCTCCCACGTCGACGTGCTGAACCAGTACCGCGGCCAGTTGCGCGGCGCCGTCGAGCGCGAGCAGGAGGCCGGCGCAGTGTCGAGCGTCATGGTCCTGCTGCGGATGCTGATGCTGGACCGGATGTACTCCGGGGAGTGGGAGGAGGCGCGCCGGACGGCGGACCGGGCGCTGGAACTGGCCACCGCGCACGGCCACGTGCTGCTCGCCTACCACGCCCGCGCCTGCCTCGGGCAGCTCGCGGCCAGGCAGGGGCGGCTCGACGAGGCGCGCGAGCTCCAGTCGGCCGTGGACGCCTGGGCCCGGCCGCGCGGCGTCGGCCTGCTCACCCAGATCACCGAGGCGATCGCCACCGGGGCGGCGCTCACCGAGGGCGACTTCGAGGCGGCCTACCTGTACGCCATCGGCATGACGCCGCCGGGCAGCTTCGACCGCCACGCCCATCAGATCGCCCCGCGGGCCCTGCTCGAACTGGCCGAGGCCGCGCTGTACAGCGGCCGCCGCGAGCAGGCGCGCCGGCACGCGCTGGCGGCCTGCGACGCGGGCCTGCCGGAGGCGTCCCCCCGGCTGGCGCTGTCCGCCTACGGCGCCCTGGCGATGACCGCGGCGGACCTCGCCGAGGCCGAGCGGACCTTCGCCCGCGTCGAGGCGTACCCCGGGGCCGGGGACTTCCCCTTCGAGCTGGCCCGGATCCGGCTGGCGCACGCCATCAGGCTGCGGCAGTTGAAGGCGCCGAAGACGGCCCGGCAGGCCCCGCTACTGCTGGCCGCCGAGCAGTTCGAGCGGCTCGGGGCGACGGCCTGGGAGGCCCGGGCCAGGGCCGAACTGCGGGAGAGCGGGCTGTGGGAGAGCGGGCTTCCGGCGGGTCCGGCGGCCGCGGCGGCCGTGCCGCTGACCTGGCAGGAGCGCCGGATCGCCGAACTCGCGGCGAGCGGGCTCACCAACAAGGAGATCGGCGAGCGGACCAGGCTCTCCCCGCGCACCGTCGGCTCGCACCTGTACCGCCTCTTCCCCAAACTGGGCGTCACCACCAGGGCCGCGCTGCGCGACGCGCTGACCCGACTGCCGCCGGCCGACGGGGACAGGGACGGCTGACCGAGGAGGCGGGTTTCGCCGTCCCGCGCCCGGCGGGATCCCACCGCCCATATCCTGGAGCGGACGTCGGGGGCGCGGCGAGGCTCCGCAAATTTCCTGATAGGCCGTCAACTCGGCTGCCGTGCAAGGAGATTCGGACAGGGACGAAGGAACGCGCAGTCTCGGCGCTCTACGCACCGGTGGTACTCGGGCTCGGGGCGTGGTTCGCCGGGCACGGCCGGCCGGGCCGGGTGGACGGGCGGGCGGGCCGGGTGGACGGGCGGGCGGGCGGGTCCACTCCAGCTTTCCCTCGGGGCCGTACTCCCAACTGCTCCCCTGCTTCGACACGTTCCCGCCATCGGCGCAGGCCAGGGTCCGCATCAGCCCGAGAGCAATCCAGCTCGTCGGGGGCGAGCAATGCGTCTCGCAGATGGGCTGCCTGGCCGAAGCAGATCAAGGCGTGCCGATGGTCCAGAGTCCGGACCTGGCAGGTGTCCTGCCCGCGCGGACCTGAGCGGCACGTGCCGCGGATGCGATCACCGGCCGGCCCAGAGAACGACCGCCGCCGCCACGCTGGGCAGGGGGCGCACCGAGGGGGACGTGCTCCGATCCTCTGTCCGGGGTCCCCCGGGTTCAGTTCGTCAATGTGCACCGAAGCGTCGGCCCCCGCTCCCGTGCGAGGGCCTTCACGAGTTGGCGCAGCGGAGTGCCCTTCCATCCCCTTGACGCCTTGACAGGTACAGGAGTTGAATGCGCCTCAGGTCAGCACACGATAGGACGACTCCAGGGCCCGTCCGGCAGGATCCGCCGGACCGGCGCCCCCGCCCCGCTCCGCGGAACCGGCCCCCACCCCACCCCGCGGGCCGGTCCGCGCCCCTTCCGTCGGGAGCCCCAGATGACCCGTGACCCCGCGCGCCGCCGCACCGGCCGACGCGCTCGCCTCCGCACCCGGTCCGGCCGCCGACTCGCGGTCCTGGCCACCCTCGGCATGCTCGTCGCGCTGATCGGCCACGCGCCCGCCGCCGACGCCACCGCCGCCGCCGCGGTGGCGCCGGCCGCCCCGGTGGCCGCCGCCGGGCCGCCGCCGGGGTGGACGACCGTGTTCAGCGACGACTTCTCCGGCCCCGGCGGCGCACGGCCGTCCGGGGCGAACTGGACGTACGACACCGGCCCGGGCTCGACCTTCGGGACCGGCGAGATCGAGACCATGACCGACTCGACCGCCAACGTCCACCTCGACGGCAGCGGCCACCTGGACATCACCGCCCTCGGCAGCGGCAGCTCCTGGACCTCGGGCCGGATCCGGACGCCGAACGCGGTCGCCGGCGCGCCGGCCGGCGGCAAGCTGGAGGTCACGGCCTCGATCGTGCAGCCCGCCCCCGCCGGCGGGCTGGGGTACTGGCCAGCGTTCTGGATGCTGGGCCCGGGGCAGTGGCCCGAGAACGGCGAGATCGACATCATGGAGGACGTCAACGCCCGCTCGCAGGTGGCCGGTACCGTCCACTGCGGCACCTTCCCCGGCGGCGTCTGCAACGAGGGCAACGGGATCGGCAGCGGCCTGCGCGCCTGCCCGGGCTGCCAGAGCGGCTACCACGACTACGCGATGGTCCTGGACCGCACCAACACCGCCGCCGAGTCGATCACCTGGTACCTCGACGGCGCCGCGTACTTCACCGTGACGGAGAACCAGGTCGGCACCGCCGTCTGGCAGCAGGCCTTCGACCACCCCCTGTCCATCATCTTCGACCTGGCCATCGGCGGCGGCTTCCCCAACGGCGCCTGTGGGTGCACCACCCCGACGGCCGCCACCACCTCCGGGGCGACGATGAGCGTCGCGTCCGTCGCGGCGTACACCACCACCACCGGCGGCAGCGGCGGCGGCGGTTCGGCGATCACCGGCTACGGCGGCCTCTGCCTGGACGACCGCGCCGCCTCCACCGCCGACTACAACCCGGTGCAGATCTACACCTGCAACGGCACGCCCGCCCAGCAGTGGACTGTCGTCCCGGCCGGCAGCACGCTGCACGTGCTGGGCAAGTGCCTGGACGTGTACGCGGCCGGCACCGCGAACGGCACAGCGGTGGACATCTACGCCTGCAACAACACCGGCTCCCAGGTCTGGATCCCGCGCTCCGACGGTTCGCTGTACAACCCGCAGTCGGGCAAGTGCCTGGACGACCCCGGGCAGTCCACCACCGCGGGCACCCAGGTGCAGATCTGGGACTGCACCGGCGGCGCCAACCAGAAGTGGGTGCTGCCCGCCTGAGACGGCGTCGCGCCGGCCGTCGACCGGCCGGCGCGACGTGCGGCGCTGCATCGGCTGGGGGGCGCGGCCGCTCGTCGGGCAGGGCAGCGCACCACCCCTCGCCGCCCCGGGCCCCGAACCGGGACCCACGCAGAGGTCCACCGCCGCCGCCGGTGGCCAAGCAACGGCCCCTGGCGACTACAGAATCCGTTGACGAGCCGATGCCAGCGACGGCCGGGCCACCGGGGTGCGCTCGGCGGTGGCCGCGTGCGGGAGCGGAGTCGGTGGTGCGCATCGGTCGTGGCGGGCTACTCGCTTCGGAGGGTCTCGTCCCGGCCCCGGGCGGGTACCCGAGGGGGCCTTGGCGACGCGCTCAGACAGAAGGAGTGCGTGGCACGTGGTGCCGCAGAGCGTCTTCGGTGGTGGCGTGGATGGTGAACAGCGCGGTGGTGTCGGTGAGATCGAGGACCCGCAACGTCTGGGGCGGGGGCGCGATCAGCACGAGCGGGATTCCCTCGGCCAGGGCGCGACGGCGGGCGGTCAGAAGCACGTTGAGGCCGGTGGAGGTGAGGAACTCGACGCCGGCCAGGTCGACGGCGAGCAGGACGGGGCGCTGGTCCAAGGCAGCGTTCAGCGTCTGGTCGGCGACGGGTCCGCTGTCGAGGGTCATGTCCCCGGTGAAGGAGCACACCAGCGCGCCGCCGACCCGCAGGGTCTCCGAGTTCAGCAGGGGGTGGGGCAACACGGCTTCCTCCTCAGGGCAACGGGGCGGGCTGCACGGGCACCCGGTTCCCGCCTTCACGGACGTCTGCTCCCGCAGTGCCGGCGGTGTCGTGCGCGGGCAAGGCGGCTACGATCCGCTCCAGCCCATCCCAGAGGTCCAGGGCGCGCTCACGTAGTCCCACCGCGGAGCAGCTGCCCGCCTCCACCGCGCCGAGGTAGGCATCTATGCCGGTCACCGCATGGCGCACCTGCCGGCGCAGCGGCTCCGCCCGGCCGGCGTCCTCCCCGCTCTCGCAGGGCGCGCCGATCCGCTCTGCCAGCACGACGGCCAGCCGCTCCAGGCCTTCCCTGCTCATCGGGTCCACGCACACCACTCCCGCCGAAGGGGTCATCAAGGGCAGCCCGCCACGGACACCTGTGCGGGCTGCGGTAGCTCCACTGTTCGCCCCCGCAGCCGTGCCTGTCAACCAAAGCACGAATCTGCTGTCGTGTTTCGTCGGTCGTGAACCAAGGTCTTATCGTGGGGGCATGGACAACGGCACAGCACCGACGGAACGACAGTGGACCTTCCTGACCAACCACGCCCGCGTCCTGGTCCAGATCGCCCGCGACCCCGGCGTCCGCGTACGGGACATCGCCGTCCGCTGCCTGCTCACCGAACGCGCCGTCCAGCGCATCATCACCGACCTCGAACAGGCCGAATACCTCAGCCACGAACGCCGCGGCCGCACCAACCACTACAGCGTCCTGGCCGCCAAACAGCTGCGCCACCCGGCCGACGCCGGCCCCACCGTCGCCGAACTGCTCGCCACCCTCCTGCGGACACCCGCCGACGGCCACCACAGCCCCGCGCCAGGCGCCCAGGAGTCCTCCGGGCAGTGACCGCGCCCGGCCCGGCACCCGGCTGTGCGGCCGGGCCCGGCCCGTGCACCGAAGATCGTTGGTCAGCCGACGACGGTCTCGCAGTGGCGGGTGAGCGTGTCCAGGAGTGCGCTCTGCTGGTCGGTCAGTTCGCCCTCGGTGCGGGCCCCCGCCCGTCCGCACAGCCGGGTGCCGGGCCGGAAGGCCGGGTCCGCCTCACCGCCGGTGCGATTGGCGGGGCCGTCGAGGGTGCCGCCGGCGGCGCATCCACGCGCCCACCGCATGGTCGTACGGCTTCGCGGTCGCCGGGATCGCCAGGTGGCCGTCCTGCGCCGCGCCGACCGCCGAGTCCTCGGCGAGAAAGGCGGCCTGGCCGGTCCGGCCCTCCGGCGACGCTGCCCCCGCCGGGACCGTCCGGGCATGGGACGTGCCGTGCGGGGCACACGCGACCCCGGGGCGGCGACCACGTCACCCCAACCACTCGCCCCGCAGCCGGCTTGACGGTCGACGTGCGGCGGCCGTGACGTCCACGCGGTCACCTGCTCGCCGGGCGGTGCCGGGGCGGGTGGGCACTCGCGAGCGGGGCAGGACGAGCGGAGGGAGACCCGTCATGGCGGATCCGGCGAAGTCGACGGCGGTCCGGGGAGATCAGGAACCAGGGGTGGTCGAGACCTCCGTACCGGCCAGGCTCGACCGGCTGCCGTGGTCCGCCTGGCACTGGCGGATCGTCATCGGCCTGGGCACGGTCTGGATCCTCGACGGCCTGGAGGTGACGATCGTCGGCAACCTGGCGGCCCGGCTGGCCGAGCACGGCAGCGGCATCGCCATCTCCACCGCGCAGGTCACCACCATCGCCGCCGCCGTCTACGTGGCCGGCGCCTGCTCCGGGGCCCTGTTCTTCGGCTGGCTGACGGACCGGCTGGGACGCAAGAGACTGTTCATGATCACACTCGCCGTCTACCTCGCCGCGACAGCGCTGACGGCGTTCTCCTGGACGGCCTGGTTCTTCTTCCTCTGCCGCTTCTTCACCGGCTTCGGCATCGGCGGCGAGTACGCGGCCATCAACTCGGCCATCGACGAGCTGATCCCGGCCCGGGTGCGCGGACGCATCGACCTGGTCATCAACGGCAGCTTCTGGGTGGGCGCGGCGCTCGGCGCCTTCGCGTCCATCGCGCTGCTCGACACCTCGCTGTTCGCCACCGACCTCGGCTGGCGGCTGGCCTTCGGGATCGGCGTGGTGCTGGGCCTGGTGATCCTGCTGGTGCGCCGGCACGTCCCGGAGAGTCCGCGCTGGCTGTTCACCCACGGCCGGGCGGAGGAGGCCGAGGAGGTCGTGGCCGAGGCGGAGGAGTCCGTGGAGCACTCGACCGGACGGCCGCTGCCTCCCGTCACCGGTGAGCCGATCCGGATCCGCGAGCGCGCGGCTCTCGGCTTCGGCACCGTCGTGCGCACCGTGGTCGCCCGCTACCCGCGCCGCACCACGCTCGGCCTGGCCCTCTTCATCGGCCAGGCGTTCCTCTACAACGCGGTCACCTTCGGCTACGCCGTCATCCTGACCACCTACTTCGGCGTGGCGAAGGGCGACACCGGCTACTACTTCGCGGTGATCGCCGTCGGCAACTTCCTCGGACCGCTGCTCCTCGGCCACCTCTTCGACTCCGTGGGCCGCAAACCGATGATCGCGGGCACCTACATCGGCTCCGGCCTCCTGCTGTTCGCCACCGCCGCCCTGTTCCAGCACGGCGACCTCTCCGCCACGACGATGACGGCCTGCTGGACGGGCGTGCTCTTCCTCGCCTCCGCCGGCGCCAGCTCGGCCTACCTGACGGTGAGCGAGATCTTCCCGCTGGAGACCCGGGGCCTGTCGATCGCCTTCTTCTATGCGGTCGGCACCGCCGTCGGCGGCATCAGCGGGCCGCTGCTGTTCAACGGACTGGTGAGCAGCGGCAAGGTCTCGGACACCACCCTCGCGTTCTGCATCGGCGCGGGGCTGATGACCGTGGCGGGGCTGGTGGAGGCCGTCATCGGGGTCAAGGCCGAGCAGCGCAGCCTGGAATCGCTGGCCACGCCGCTGAGCGCGGTCACCGCCGACGAGCCGTCGAAGGCGTAGCCGTGGACGGCGCGGGCAGGCCCGCCGCACCGGTAACGGCGGCTTCGACGCCGAGTCTCGCTGAGCGAGCCACGGATCGCGGATCGCGGATCTCGCCGGGCACAGGGTCTGATGCTCGGGGGGCCAGCCCGGCGCGGCGCGCGGAACGGGCCGTCACGAGGTCCACCGCCTCAACCACCGCACCACCAAAGGCCCGGAAGCCGCCGACTTCCTCAAAGACCTCACCGAGCGCCTGCCTGCGACCTTCGTCCACGCCGGTTTCGACGTCACCGGCACCCCGCCGCCTCAGCCGGTCGGCAGGATGCGGCGGTAGCGGAGCTTGGTGATCGGCACCCCGTCGCTCGACTCCCGCGGCACCGTGCCGTCATGCGTCCAGCCCTGGCCCTGGTAGAAGGTCCGGGCGCGCAGGTTGCCCTCGATGGCCCACGGCGACGCCTACACCCACAGGGCCGCTGACGACCTGTGTCAGTTGCCGTCCAGTGCCTCCACCAGCTGCGGCAGGTTGCCGCCGGCTACGGCAAGGGCCAGATGGTCGTGGTAGTCACGACTACTGACGATCAGGCCGTCGCGGACGCGCAGCACCTGGATGTTGGCGGCCATGGAGGTCCGCCCGGTCGCCCGGTGACGCACCTGGTAGTTCCACTCGTTGACGATCACCTCCGGGTCGTCGGTCTCCCGGATCACCACGTCCACCGGGGTCAGCTCCACGGGGACGCTCGTGGCGAGTTCCATGAACCGCTCCCTGATCACGGACCGTCCCTCGAACCGGCGCGGTCCGACCGGTGCGAACACGATCTCCACCACGGCGTCCTCGGCGTAGAGGTCCGCGAGCTCCGCGAACCGCCCCCCACCGATACCGTCGAGCAGCTTCGTGAAGACCTCACGAGGTGACAGCGTTTCGGACATGATCAACCCCCAGCAGGATCCGTCGCTAGAATCGGACTAGCGAATCCGCTTTCGACGATACGGACTAGCTACTCCGTTTGTCCAGTGTGGCTTCGCCACCGACAGGAAAGGGTGGGAGCGATGAGCGGCACCCAGGAACGCCCGCTGCGGGCGGACGCGGCCCGCAACCGGGCCAGGCTGCTGGACACCGCCACGCAGGTGTTCGCCACCCGCGGCGTCGGCGTGCCGACCGAGGAGATCGCCCGGGCCGCCGGAGTCGGGGTCGGCACGCTGTTCCGGCACTTCCCGACCAAGGAGGCACTGCTTGAAGCCGTGATGGTGCGCAAGCTCGAGACGATCGCCACCCAGGCCGCGCAGTTGCCCGCCGACTCCGCACCCGCCGAGGCGTTCTTCGACTGTTTCCGCCTGGTGGTCGAACAGTCCGCGGGCAAGAACGAGTTCGCCCAGGCACTCGCCGCAGCCGGCGTCGACGCGCACGCGGCCCTGCGAGACGCCGGCGCGGCGATCCGGGCACAGCTCACCGAACTCCTCGCCCGAGCGCAGCGCGCCGGGGCCCTCCGCCCGGAGCTGGGCCCGCCGGAACTCGTCGCCCTGCTGATCGGTGCGACCACGACGATGGAGCACCTCGGGGACGACGCGGCCGCCCGGGAACGGATCTTCGCGGTGCTCTTCGACGGGCTGCGGCCACGCTGACCAACCCCTCACGCGCGCTCGCCACCTGAACCGTGGTGAACCCCGGCCCGATCGGGCGAGTTGGGCTCGCTCCTCGGGTCGCGCTCCCGTCGCACCACCACCCGAGCACCCGCCCACGCCACGACGCCTGCGCCGCTTCCCGCTGACAGGCCGTCGGCTCGAAGGCCCCGATGCGCGCCGCGCGAACCTCCCCACGTCCGCCACCCGAACTTCCGGGCGGCCTTGGCCTCGAAATCGGGGTCCCGCCAGCTGCCCGGGAGACCAATCAGCACCGGCGGGCTGCACACGCCGTGGCCCCGGTGCGTGATCCGCACGATATCCGGGGCGTTGGCGCGCTCGTTCTTCTTCACCACCTCGACGTTCGTGATGTCCGACCAGGCGAACCGCTTACGGCGGCCCCCCAGGGGGGGCCACCGCAAGCTGCGCGACACCGGACCGAACGGCGGCGTCGGCCGGCGGGCGGAGGCGGAGGCCGACAGGGCGGGTACCCGGGCCCACGGGGTGCGGCAGCGGCCGGACGCCAGCTGGAGGCCGGCGCAATGACCGGAGGGCAGCGAACAGTGACGAGGATCTGCGAAAACGGCTCTGCCCGTGATTCCGTGAATGACCTTCGGCTCACGTCTACCGTTGATCACAGGGCAGCCAAGGCGGACGTGGAGGCAGCGATGAGGGTCGTGTTCGTGCACGGGGCGTGTGTGCGGGACGGGTCGTGGTGGTGGCACCGCACCGCCGACCTGCTGCAGGAGCGCGGGGTGCCGAGCGTGGCCCCGGCGCTGCCGAGTTGCGGAGAGGCGGGCCTGCCCGCAGGCGCCGGCGGCCCAGGGCTTTCCGAGGACGTCGAGGCGGTGCGGAAGACGCTGCTGGACGCGGACGAACCCACCGTTGTGGTCGCCCACAGCTACGGCGGCATCATCACGGCCGAAGCCGCCGCGGGCGTCGGGTCGGTACGCCACCTGCTGCTGATCTCCAGCTACCTGCCCGAGGTCGGGCAGAGCCTGTCGGAGTTCGGGGACGGCAGTCCAGCCCCGTTCCTCGACGTCGACCCTGACGCCGGCACCTTCGGAGTCCGCCCCGACCTACTCGTGGACACATTCCTGCAGGACTGCGACCCCGAGATCCAGGCACAGGCGGCGAACCACCTCGCCCGGCAGAGCGTGCAGGTGACCGGACAGCCGATCGGGGCGGCCGCGTGGCAGCAGGTGCCCTCGACATACCTCGTCTGCGCCCAGGACCGGGGCACCCCGCCGCGGCTGCAGCGCGAGTTCGCCCGCCGGGCCGGCAGCGTCGTCGAACTCGACACCGGCCACCACCCGTTCCTGTCCCAGCCCGCCGCGGTCCGGGACCTGCTGCTGAGCCTGTGACGGCAGGGACGAGATCATTCACGGAATCGCGGCCAGAACCATGTTCAACGAGCCTCATCAACAGCAGACGGCCGGGCAACGGGCACCGAGGCGCGGGCACCAGCCGAACGAAGACGTGGTCCTGGTCCTCGGGGGGTCCCGGCTGAGGGCGGTCCCCGGCAGGGCCGAATCCATGGGCGAGCCCGAGCCGCGCGAGCCGGCGGACAACTTCCTCCCACCGGACCGATGAGTTCAGGCGATGACGGCGGGGCACTGGGGCCGAGCCGGCGCTGAGGGGCCCCGGTGCCGTAGCGGCTCCGGGGCCCCGAGGGGAACAACACCATCTACCGGCCCTGGGCCGGTCCTTGTGTCCGCACGGCCCCAAGGGTGGGGGTGTGCGGGGATCGCGTATGCGTGACCGGAAACCACCGTCCTTGCTGTGGGGTCTGCGGTGTCCGCCCGGGTGAATACCTCACGGGCCGGGCGATCCTGATGGCGGTCTGTCCCTCCGTTCATCCTCTGTACTGACTGGGAACTGCGTACTGCCGGTTACTGCTGTACTGCGACCATCCGGTACTACTGCGGCCCTCCTGGGCTGCCTGGTGCGGCGGCCAGCCCCGTCGCCCGTCCTGCTCACCTGCTCGGCTTGGAACCCCACTGCCGCACCTCCCAGTACGCGCGCCCGCAGCCCTGGCGCCTTTACTGGGATACCGCGTCCTGCGACTGCTGGTACCACTCGACTTCACTTGCTGGTACTGCACCTGCACTTGCCGCGGTACCACTCGGTGGCGGCCCCTGATACCTGCGGGCCGCCCGGCCCGGCAGCCAGTCCTGTCGCCGTCCTGCACCTGCTCTGGCTTCAGGGCTCCACCGCCGGGCCGCTTGCGAACTTCTGTACCGCTGACCGCCAGTTCGTGTCTGGCGGGTACCGCTTGACTGCGTCTACGAGAGAAACACTAACCACAGCCACCGACAATGTCTACTCCAGCCATCACAGATTTTTCAGCGCCCAGGGAGAAGGTAGTCTGCGCCCCACGGAACGGGACGGCCGGCACCCCGATCTCCGAGGCCTGCCACACACCGTCCGGGCGCACCTGGCGCCCGCCGCCCGGCAGCAGGAACTCGGTCTCGGTCGACCAGGACCGCACCGTGCAGCGCCAGGTGGCCGAGTGCCTGCCGGATCGCCTTGTTCGACGCCGCACCGGGGCGCAGCAGGCGGTGGGCTGACGGGTCGCCGATGACGTCTGGACCGGCCTGATCACGTCGCGGCGTTGCGCACCGGGTTGATTCGACGGGTCGGCGCACGGTCGTCTCCGGCCGACGCCTTGGCCGCCTTCCTGACGGCTCTTCGGCGACCCGCTCCCACCGGGGCCCGCTGGTCGTGACCGCGGGGGGCCGCCGGCTGATCACGCCGAGGGTCCGGCCGATCACGCCCGGAGCCAGATGACGAGCGTCGTGGCAGCGACGGTCCCGAGGAAGACGTAGCCGCGCGAGCGCGGTCATTCCGCCGAGCGGCGGGACTCCCTGAACTCGCGGGAGACCTCCCACGCGTCCCCGACCGGGCCGACATGGCCCAGCTTGTCGGGGTTGAGCACGAAGCGGATCGTCTGGATCTGCCCGTCCAGCACGTCGAGCGCCAGAGTCTGCAGCACCTTGCCGTCCCGGTCCCGGAAGATCGCGCCCGGCTGGCCGTTGATCTCGTGGGCCTCGGTCGTGAGTCCGATGCGGGCCAACTCGGGGAAGACGGCGGCAAGCAGGCGCGCCACCTTGTCGGCGCCCATGACCGCCCTGGCCAGCTGCGGGGCCTTGCCGCCGCCGTCGCCGACCATGGAGACGTCGGCGGCGAGCAGCTGCTGCAGACCGAGGACGTCGCCCTCGCGGAGGGCTTCGAAGAACCGGGTCGCCAATTCCTCCCGCTCCCGGCGGTCGGCCTCGAAGCGGGGGCTACCGGCGCTCATATGACGCCTCGCCCGCACCGCGAGCTGGCGGCACGCGCCCTCCGAACGGCCGACCGCAGAGGCGACTTCGGGGAAGCCGAAGTCGAAGACCTCGCGGAGCACGAAGACCGCACGCTCGAGCGGGCTGAGCCTCTCCAGCAGCAGGAGCGCTGCCGTCGACACGGAGTCGGCCAGCTCCGCCGAGCGCTCCGGGTCCTCATAGGGGTCGTCGAGCAGCGGCTCCGGAAACCACGGCCCGACGTACTCCTCCCGCCGGACCCGGGCCGAGCGCAGCACGTCGATCGAGATCCGGGTCACCACGGCGGAGAGGAAGGACTTGACCGAAGTCGGCTGCGTCGGCGAGGCATCGAACCGCAGCCAGGTCTCCTGGACCGCATCCTCGGCCTCGCTGACGCTGCCCAGGATCCGGTAGGCGATGGAGAACAGCAGCGGCCGCAGCTCCGCGAACTCCTCGACCTTGCCCATTCCTTAGCCCCTTTCCGTCTCCTGGTGATCATCCGAGCCGCTGACGTTCAGTGCAGCTGCCCGGCGACGTAGTCGCCGGCGCACGGCTGGCGGGTGATGATGTTCATCCGGTTCACCATGTTCATGAATGCGATGTGGATCACCAATGCGGTGAGCTGCTCGGTGTCGAAGTGCTTGGCGGCATTGGTCCACACCACGTCACTGACGCCCTCGGCCGCGTCCGCGACTCGGGTCCCCTCCTCCGCGAGCGCCAGCGCGGCCCGCTCGGCCTCGCTGAAGACGGTGGCCTCCCTCCACGCCGCCACGAGAGCCAGCTTCACCGGGCTCACGTCGGCGGCGATGGCCTCCTTGGCGTGCATGTCGAGGCAGACCGCGCAGCCGTTGATCTGGCTCACGCGCGTGGACACCAGCTCCTGCAGGCTGGCGGGCAGCCCCGATTCCCGGATCACCTTGCCCGCGGACATGAAGTACTTCAGGGCCTTGCCGGAGACGGGAGCGGCGAAGAAGTCGAGTCGCGCGTCCATGGTGTGTTCCTCCGTGCTCGTGAGTGGGTTGCACCCCCGAGACGAGACAGCCGGCCGCTCAGTGACACGTCCGAATGTGACGTGGATCACCACGATGCCCGCATGGCCGCCAGGCGAAGCCCTCCGCCGACGCGGCTCGGTCCAGCTCGCTTACTGGTGCACGTCGGCCGGCGCTCCGTAGCTGATCCACGTCGTCCGCGGCTTCTGGCCCTTGGTGATCGCGTGAGCGAGCGGGAACAGCACCGGCACCGGAGACGGGCGGGCCGGCAGCGGCGGCACCTCATGCACGGTCAGATAAGTGAACTCCTGTCGCCGAACGCCGCTCGACAGCACAAGCCCGGCCATCGCGGAGTTCCGGGCGCCCTCGCGCCCCCGGTAGTGACGGTCCGGTTCCCCATCCGGGTCCAGCCCCGCCAAGGCCCGCACGAACAGCTGAGAGAAGTCCCGATCCAAGTACGTGATCGAGGTGTGCGGCCGCGGAGTCCGCATCGTGGCGAGGTTCCGTTCGACCTGCACCAGCACGCCATCCGCCATCCTCTTGCCCATGCGGTAACTGAACGGCCCAGCCGCAGACAGGCCTTCGTCGCGTGCCCACCGATAGAAGCTCGACAGCATGCCCATGTGGAGATTCCACGTGGTCACGTCCCATCGGTGCTTCAGCTCCCCGGCCAAGCGGTACTCGGCGTACATGCTCGGAGCCGCGCGGAGCTCCTCACGATCACCGGCCGATCGGCACCGTCCCCCACGCGCCTGCACCCTCCCGCCGGCCCCGGACAATCGCCGTGTTCGCCGTGTTCCCGTGCTCGGCCTGAGCGGGCCGGGCGGCCTGGACTGCCCCCCTGCAGAGCGGCGAAGGCCTGCTCGGTGTGGGTGCGGGGCCCGGGACCGCGGGGCCATCGGGTACGGTCACGGTTTCACGTCCGCTCAGTTCCGGTGACGGTCCGTCCGGATCGCCACCGGGGAGCGGCGAGTCCCACCGAACCGTGTACAACCCCCTAGGGAGCTTCCTCGTGCACCACCTCCTGCGTCGGAGCCTTCCGGCCCTCACCGCCCTCGGCATAGCCGTCGGCGCTCCGCTGCTCACCGCCGGCACCGCCCAGGCCCAGGCCGAGCACGGGTGCGGCGCCGTCGGCGTCCAGTTCTCCGTCGACGGCGGCAAGGGCTGGATCTCCGACGGCCGGATGTCCCAGCCGCATGGCGTCATCCAGGTCCGGCTGGTCGGCGACATCGTGGACGGCTGCGACTACCGGGTCTCGCTGGCCTCCTACGACACCGAGGGGCCGACCTGGGCCACCTCGGGCAAGCAGACCTTCCTCGGCTGGGCGACCACCACGCTGCGCAGCGGGAACCGCCAGGCGACCCTGGACGTCTCCGCCCACCTGCCGAAGTGCTACGGCCAGATCGACCTGTACAACGGCGACAAGAAGTTCGACGGCGTCGCCAACCCCGCGCCGAGGTACCCGGACGGCGTCTTCCCGGACAACCTGATCTCGGCCTGGAACGGCGGCAAGGCCTGCACGCCGACCCCGACCGGCACGCCGACCGCCCCGGTGCCGACCTCCTCGGCGTCGCCCACGTCCACCGCGACCCCGCACCCGACCGGGACGCCCACCCCCACGACGACGCCTTCGGCCACCGCGACGGCCACCGCTTCGCCCTCCACCACCGCCAAGCCGTCGGCGCCGGCCACCACCGGGACGCCGTCCGGCGGCACCCCGTCGACCGCCCCGGCCGTGCCGGCGGACACGACCGGCCCGGTCGGCAAGCCGACCGCCAATCCGGTCTCGACCACGCCGGCCAGCACCCTGGCCAGCACGGGTGGCAACAGCAGCCAGATGATCGTCTACGGCGCCGGCGGCGCCGCGCTGCTCGCCGTCGGCGGGGGCGCGCTGGTGATCGCCCGCCGTCGGGGCGCCCGCCGCTGACGCGGCGTCGCTGAAGCATCCAGGACGCCCGCGGTCCCCGGACCGCGGGCGTCCGTCGTCCCAACAGCAGCGATGTGATTCGCCGCTCCGACCGGCTCTCGCCGAACCGTCGGCTGGTCCACTGGAGCCCGGCGGCCGGACCCCTCGGTGTCGGTTTGAGCCCGGTGGCGGCAATCAGCTGCTTGGTCGTCAGGCCGGCCGGCCTGGCGTAGCGCGGCCCGGACCTGGTCCGCGCAGACCTTGCTGCGGGCAGGGCGCGGCAGCCGCGAGGATGGGGGTGTGAAGGTTCTCCTGAGATCCGCGGTCGCCCTGGTGATGGCCCTGGTCCCGGCCGGCCCAGCCGCGTCGTCCGCCGAAGAGGCCCTCGGAGGCACCGCACCCTGGGTACCACTCGCGGCCGGAGTCGCGTACAGGGAAGTGACGGTACCCACCTCGCACGGCACCGCTCGGCTGTACGCCGCGCGGGCCGACCTGCGCCGGCCCGGCGTGCGAGCGGACCTGCTCTATCCCAGTGCGGTCGCCGCCCGGGCACCGCTTACCCGGTTGGCCGGCGAACGCGGGGCGGTCGCGGCCGTGAACGGGGACTTCTTCGACATCACTGAGGAGCAGCACCCCGGTGTCGAGGCGACGGGGGCGCCCTCCGGCCCGGCCGTCCACCGCGGCCTGGCCCTGAAGGCCGCGGTCCCGCAGGCTCAGCGGTTCGGCTGGTGGCCGCCGCCGGGTGACACGGACCAGGACGTGCTGGGGGTCGGGGTGGACGGCGTGGCCCGTACCGGCCGTCTGGAACTTCGGGGCCACCTGCGGGCTGCAGGCCGTACGTGGGAGCTGGGCGGGCTGAACCAGTACGCCCTGCCGGTCGGCTCGATCGGAGTGTTCACCTCCGACTGGGGTGAGGTCTCCCGAGAGCGCGCCGTGTGCGGGAACGACGAGTCGCGAAAGGCGCCCTGCAGCACGGACACCTGGGAGCTGACGGTCCGCCGCAACCGGGTCGTGTCGGCCTCCGCCACCCCGGGCCGCGGTCCGATCCCCGCCGGCAGCCTCGTACTGCTCGGCCGCGAGGCCGGCGCCCGGGTGCTGGCGGGCCTGCCGGTCGGAACGGCTGTCGTGGCGGACTACCGCCTCGCGTCGAACGGGCCGGTGCCGTTCGCCTTCGCCCTCGGCGCCTACCCGATGCTGCACGGCGGGAACCCCTTGGCAGGGCTGGACGCCCACGACGTCGAGCCGCGCACCGCGGTCTGCCTGGCAGACCACGGCCGGCTGCTCACACTTCTCTCCACGGACGGCCGCGAGGGCACCTCCACCGGGTTGACACTCACCGAACTCGCCCAAGCACTCCGCGGTTTCGGCTGCTCCGACGGCGTGTACCTGGACGGCGGCGCCTCCGCCACCCTGGTCACCCGCGACCCGGACACGGGCGAACTCGCGGTGCGCAACCACCTCGACCACGGTCAGGAACGACGGATCCCCAACGCCATCGGCATCTTCGCCGGGTAGGACGACCAACCGCGCCGCAGCGGCAGGAGTACGGGGTCAGTTCCTCGACGTCCCCCACCTTCGGACGGTGAGGCCGGGCCGCACGGCGGCCGCATGCAGGGGCGCTGGGCCGAACGGCACAGGGGCGTTGCGGTGGCGCGGCCGGCATGAACTTCTGTTTGCATGCGTACTTCATCGAGTATCTCCGCCGCCTCCCCCAGGCGGCTGGCGTGTGGCGCGATGGCGGCGGCCCTCGGGGCCGCCTGCCTCGGGGCGGGTACGGCTGCCGGAGCCGCCCCTGCTGCGACGGCGGTGCCCGCGGCCGCGCACGGGCAGCTGGGATTCGGCCGGGACGGTTCGCTGTACAGCACCTTCACCGCGCCGGAGGGCGTCACCGAGGTGACGTTCTACGTGTGGGGCGCGGGCGGGAACGGTGCCGGAGGCGGAGGCGGCGGAGGTGGCGGAGGCGGGGGCGGCGGCACGGGCGGACAGAACGGCCGGATCGGCGCCGTCAACGGCGACGGCGGCTCCGGCGGCCGCCCCGGCCGGCCGACGAGCCCCGGCACCGGCGGCACCGTGGCCTCCGGAAGCTGCGAGATCGACTTCGAGCCCGTCACCGCCACCGTCCGCGCCAACCCCGGCCGCGACGGCGCGAACGGCGCCGCCGGCCGGCCCGGCGAAGGCGGCGCGAGAGGCAGGGCCAACAACCAGGGCCTGAACGCCCCCGGTGGCGCCGGCGGCACAGCCGGCTCCGCCGGAACGGGCGGCGCCGCCCCCACCCAGAACCTGCCCACTGCCGTCAGCGCCGCCCTGCCCGCCTCCGTCGCCACCGGCGGAAACGGCGGCAACGGAGGGACCGGCGGCGACGGCGGCCAAGGCGACGACGGCGTCGCGAACAAGAACGACGGAAGCTCCGGCACCCCCGGGGCCGCCGCGACCGCCGGCTCCCGAGGCGGCGACGGCTACGTCATCGTGACCTGGTAACACGACAGCCGGGGTGCCCCGGGGCCGCCTGCCGACGAACACCGGGACCGGCGCCACCACGCCCCCGGGAAGCCGCGACCACGCAACTGCGGTGGCCGTCGGCACGACGGCGAGCGCGGACCGAAGAGGCACGGGGCTCCGTTACGCCTCCTCCAACTGCACCACGACGCCCTCGGCGTCGCGGGCGACGGCTTTCAGCTCCGCTTCGGTCGCCGTACTGGCGTCAGCCGAGCTGCCCGGTCGGCCGCATGGTGATCTGGTTGATGTCCACGCCCGCGGGCTGGTTGAGCGCGAAGGCGACCGCGGCCGCGATCTGCTCGGGGGTCATCGCCTCCTCGGGGGTGCCGCCGCGCTCGGCCCAGAACGCGGTGTCCACCACTCCGGGGGCGACGACGGTCACGCCGACTCGGTCCTTGCCGACCAGCAGCCGGGTGTTCTCGGCCAGCGCGTGCACGGCCCACTTGGTGACCGAGTACAGGTTGCCGGGCGTGTTGCGCACCCCGGCGACGGAACCGATGAACACGATCCGGCCCTTGGACGCCCTCAACTGCGGCAGGGTCTCGCGCACCAGCAGGGCCGGGCCCAGAACGTTGGTGAGGACCATGGCGCGCATGTCCTCGGGGGCGTGGCTCTCCAGGTTGCCGGGCAGCGAGAAACCGGCGTTGGCAATGACGTTGTCCAGTCGGCCCCACGCCTGAACCACGCGGCGCACGGCAGCGGCGACGTCCTCCGCCTCGGCGGCGTCGCCGGTGATCGTCAGCAGCCGCTCACCCGCTCCGGCCGAAGCGGCGAAGGCGGCCAGCTTGCCCGCGTCACGTCCGGTGACCGCCACACGGTGCCCCTGCTCGAGGAGGGTGCGGGCGGTGGCGGCACCGATTCCGGTCGATCCACCAGTGATCAGCGTGACGGGCTCCATACAACGGTCTCCTCGGCGACGTGGTCGTCAGTTCCCCAAAACGCCTGCACTATACGTGGGGTGAGCTGCTGCCAGGGCTGTCACCCCGTACCGGCTCCGCCCGGGCCCGCTCGACCGCCGCCAGTGCGAACTCCGACGGGTACTTCGACCGCCGGGAACCGGGGCGGGAGCGCTGTCGGGACCCAGCCGCCGTCAGGACAGCGGACCGGCCAGCAGCCGGGCAGCCAGGTCGTGCAGTTCGGCCTCCAGCTCCTCCGTCAGTCCGCCGCGGTGCTCCTGCTGGTCCTCCGCGCGGTACAGCCACCCGCGGACCGGCCGCAGCGGCGAGCCGGGGTCGGCGGGGCACAGCTCGAAGCCGATCCGCTCGGCCGCCGCCAGCGGATCAAGGCGGCCGTCCAGCAGGTCCCGCAGGCAGTACCGGGCCGGCTCCTGGTCAAGCTCCATGGCGCGAGCGTAGCCGCCCGCTCCAGCCCGGAGCGAAGCGTTTTGATCCGACGGCAGCCGGCGCACTCCGCCACCGTCCCGTCGCCCGACGGAAATGGAGCTGTCGGCGCTGTCCGCATCCTCGAGGTGTCCGTGCGGGTCGGCTGTGGGGTGATTGCGGGGGCCGTGCTGTTGGCACGGCCCCCGCAACGGGTGTGGGGCGCCCCGTTTCCCGCCCTCGTCGCCCGGATCTGCACGTGGTGATGTGCTGTACGGAGTGCTCCGTCACTTGTGCGCGGTGCTGAGCTGCACTGTCGGTGAGGAATCGAACCCCTGCGTTGCTCTTCACGCGCCAAGGGCCGGATGAACCGCCGGCCCGCGGTGTGTGCACGCCTCCGTGGCGACTACCTGCTCCCCCACACCCTGCTCGTGGGGTCAGTCCTCGATCAGGTCGATCTGCCAGTTGGTGCGCTGGATCAGGGCGTCCACCTCACGGATCTCCTTGGCCAGCACGTCCGCCCGGGCGCGCAGCTCGGCGACCGGCAGGGCGGAAAGAATCCTGAGCTCGGACCGCAACTGCCGTACGGCTCCGCGCTGGTCGCGCCCGGAGGCGGCGTCGGCGGCTGCGGTGATCACCGAGTGGCGCAACCGCAGGACGTCCCGGCGGGCGAGGGCGTCGGTGAGGGTGCCGCCGCCCTCGATGGTCGCGGTGGAGTTGGTCCGGTTGATCTGACGGATCAGCCGCTCCAGCTCGTCCAGCGTCTCCCCGGCCTGGGCCAGTACCTCCGCCGCGTTCTCGGCGGGTTCCTCGCCCTCCTGATAGCGGGCGCTGCCGACGACGCGCGCCCGCAGCTGCTCCACCTGCCGCACCGCAGCCGCGCGTTGCGCGAGCGCCTCCGCCAGTTTCACCGTGCCATCACTCCTACGTCCTGCCGATCGTCCGGAAAGTATGCACGTCAGCGCCTGCGGCGCGGTTCGCGGGGTGGGGCCGGGGGGATGCGCGCGGTCAGCCCCGCTTGCGCAGGTGGCGCACGTACGCGTCCGGACTGCGGCGAAGTTCCGGGAAGCGCACCCGCGGCATGAGGGCGAGGGTGAGCAGCGGCATCACCACACGGCAGCGCGTCGGGCCCCATGGCGAGCCGGCGGCGGGCGGCGGCCCGTACGGGTCGGGCACGTCGCCGAGGCCGCGGCGGCGGCCTTGACGGGGCCCCTCGCCGCCGGCCGCGCCCCGGCTCCGCCCTGTCACAGCGTCAGGTGCACTGCGGTGGTCAGCAGGTAGGCCACCGCGAAGACGACCGCCGTGCGGCGCAGGTTCGTCGCCCGGAGCAGGACGGCCGCACTGCCGAACCAGACCAGGTCCAGCACCGCCCGGGGCGCACCGTGCAGCGGCACCGTCGCACCCGGCGCGCCGAACAGCGCCCAGACCGCGGCGTACCCGGCCGGCAGGGCGAGGGCGAGCGCCCAGCGGGCCGGCCGGGCCGCCCGCCGGGTGAGGGCGAACCGCACGGCGGCGGCGTAGACGGAGAGTTCGAGCAGGAAGGCGAGCGTGTCGTCGGCCACGCGCAGCGCCCCGGTCACCGCGCACCCGCAACCCGCCGCGCCGTCGCCAGGTGCAGCAGCGCCAGTGCGCCCGCCCCGAGCGCCATCCCCGGGTTGCGGGTGCGCACCCCGATCGCGGCATCCCCCGCCTGCACCGCACCCGCGAGCAGCAGCACCGCCGGCAGCGCCGCTCCGCCACGCCCGCGCACCAGTTGGTGCAGCAGCAACGCCCCCAAGGGCAGGGCCCGGGCGGCGTACGCCTGGGCGTAGAACCGCACGCCGCCGGTCACCGGCTCCTCCTTCGCCAGCCCGATCCCGGGGTTGATCAACCCGGCCGCGCAGGAGGCCATCGAGAGCGCCGCAGCAGCGGCGTTGGCGATCACCAGCGGCTTCGACAGCGCGCCCGTCCCAGTCCCACCCATATCAAACACACCTCAAATGATTTGAGCTTCGAATGATTCGATAGAGATAGTATCGCTGCCATGAGCGCCGTCAACCCCCCTTCGCTGACCTCCTCGCTGTCCTTCCGCCTCGGCACCCTGGGCACCATCGCCACCACGCGCTTCACCGCCGCGATCCAGGACCGCGGCCTCAAGCCGAAACACGTCGCGCTGCTCGCCGCCCTCGACGCGGGCGCGGCCTCCTCGCAGCTGGAACTGGCACAGGCGATGGGCGTGGCGCCGAGCCTGGTGGTGAGCATGGCCGACCAGTTGCAGGCACTGGGCGCGGTGGCACGCGAGCGCGACCCCGCCGACCGCCGCCGCCAGATGCTCGCCCTCACCCAGGACGGCCGCGCCCTGCTGCACGAGTGCGCCGCCCAGGCCCACGCCATCGACGCCGAACTGGCCGCCGCCCTCTCCCCCGTCGAGCGCGAGTCGCTGCGCCGGGCCCTGGGCGTGCTCGCCCGCGAGGCCGGCCTGCCGGTCGAGGAGTAGCCCCGCGACGACGAACCCGGCCACCGTCACCGCCCCCACGACGCCATGACAAGGGGTCGGCCGGACTGCTCTCCCCTCGACTGCCAGAGCGCAGCCGGCCCGGTGCCCGGGTTCACCCGCCGTGGCGGCGAACGCACTTCCCCTCGACAAAGGCGAGACGGACCCCGATGCGCTCGGCATGCGGGGCACCCCGGGACCTGTGTCCGGCGGCACCGTGCCGGACCGGCCCTGGGAGTACGGTCCCGTGCCCGGCCCCGACCCGGAGCACGTTCCCGGGTGCCATATCGTCCTCTGCGCGGACGGATTGACGGCCCGTCTGATGATCCTCTTGGAGGGCGCCGAGAAGAGCTCCGGTGCCCTACCCAGAGGGGCTTTCCCGTGAACGAACACGCATCGCAGCACCACCGTCCGAACCGCCTCCGCGGTCACCGGCGCGGGGTGGCGGCGACCGTGACCGCCGTGGCCGCGGCCGTGGTGGCCGGCGTCCTGGCACCCGCCACGGCCTCCGCCGCACCGCGCCCGGACGCCGTGCAGCAACGCCTCGACGCCCTGGTCCAGAAGGACGGGGTACCCGCCGCCCTCGCCACCGTCAAGGGCCGCGACGGCCGTACCCGCACCTACACCGCCGGTGTCGGCGACGCCGCCACCAAGGCCAAGGTCCCGGTCGACGGGCAGGTCCGGATCGGCAGCAACACCAAGGCGTTCACCGCCGTCGTCGTCCTGCAACTGGTCGCCGAGGGCAAGGTCGGCCTCGACGCGAACGTGGACACCTACCTGCCGGGTCTTCTGCGCGGCGACGGCATCGACGGCCGGAACATCACGGTCCACCAGCTGCTCCAGCACACCAGCGGCCTGCCCGACTACGTGGACAAGGCCGGCGCGCTCAGCGACCCCAAGCGCTACCTCGAGCCGCGCGAACTCCTCGACGCCGCGCTGGCCCACAAGGCCCACTTCGCGCCCGGCGCCCAGTGGGAGTACAGCAACACCAACTACCTGCTGGCGGGCATGATCATCCAGAAGGTCACCGGACGCCCGATCGGCGAGGAGATCACCAAGCGCGTCATCGACCGGATCGGCCTGCGCCACACCTACTTCCCCGTCCCCGGCGACATGACGATCCACGAGGCCCACCCCAAGGGCTACCAGCGTGCCGCGGACGGGTCGCTGCGCGACTACACCGAGCTGGACCCGTCCTGGGGCTGGGCGGCCGGCGCGATGGTCTCGACCAACACCGACCTCACCCGGTTCTACGACGCGCTGCTCGCCGGCCGGCTGCTGCCCGCGGCCCAGCTCGCCCAGATGCGCACCACCGTCGCCGCCGAGCCGGCCGGCCCCGGGGTCCGCTACGGCCTCGGCCTGATGAGCCGCCCGCTCTCCTGCGGCGGGCTCTCCTGGGGCCACGGCGGGGGGATCCCGGGCTACGCGACCTTCGGCGGCAGCACCGACGACGGCCGCTCCGTGAACATCGCCGTGACCACGATCCCGGGCGACGCCGACACCGACAAGCACGTGGACCAGGCCGTGGACGAGGCGCTCTGCCGCTGATCGTCCCCCGGGTGGCCCGCGCCGGTCCTCGGCGCGGGCCACCCGGCCGCACCACCCGCATCTCCCCCTTCCTTCTTCCCGGCAGTGGAGTCCCGATGAACGAACACACCCCGCAGCGCACGGCACGCCGCATCCGCATGGTGCGGCGCGCCACGACGGCCACGGCCGCCGCCGGGCTCGCGCTGACCGCCTTCGCCCCGACCACGGCCTCCGCCGCACCGCGCCCGGACGTCGTGCAGCAGCGCCTCGACGCGCTGGTGCAGGAGGACGGGATGCCCGCCGCCCTCGCCACCGTCAAGGGGCGCGACGGCCGCAGCCGTACCTACACCGCCGGTGTCGGCGACCTCGCCACCAAGGCCAAGGTCCCGGTGGACGGGCAGATCCGGGCCGGCAGCAACACCAAGGCGTTCACCGCCGTCGTCGTCCTGCAACTGGTCGCCGAGGGCAAGGTCGGCCTCGACGCGAACGTGGACACCTACCTGCCGGGTCTTCTGCGCGGCGACGGCATCGACGGCCGGAACATCACGGTCCGCCAGCTGCTCCAGCACACCAGCGGCCTGCCCGAATACATGGAAGCCCCCGCGCTGACCGACTTCACCACCATCCAGTACCGCTACTTCGAGCCGCGCGAACTCCTCGACGGGGCACTGGCCCAGAAGGCGATGTTCCCCGCCGGGACCGACTGGGCGTACAGCAACACCAACTACCTGGTGGCCGGCCTGCTGATCCAGAAGGTCACCGGCCGCCCCTACGGCGAGGAGGTCACCAAGCGCGTCATCGACCGGATCGGCCTGCGCCACACCTACGTCCCCGCCACCGGGGAGACCGCCCTGCGCGAGCCCCACCCGCACGGCTACCTGCGCACCGGCCCGGACGCGCCGCTGGTCGACTACACCGCGATGGACTCGTCGATGGCCTGGGCCGCGGGGGCGGTCGTGTCCACCAACACCGACCTCAACACCTTCTACAGCGCGCTCCTGGCGGGTCGTCTGCTGCCCGCCGCCCAGCTCGCCCAGATGCGCACCACCGTCCCGGCCGAGCTCCTGGGCCCCGGCGTCCGCTACGGCCTGGGGATCCAGAGCAGGCCACTGACCTGCGGCGGCCTCGTCTGGGGCCACGGCGGCACCTCCGTGAGCTACCGGACCCGGGGCGGCGTCACGGAGGACGGCCGTGCCGTCAGCATCGCCGTCACCACCATCCCGGACGCGCCCACCGGCAAGCGCCTGACCGACGCGGTCGACACGGCCCTCTGCCGCTGACTCCCGCCCGGCCCCGGAGCGGCTACCTGGAGCGCGAGCCGCCCGCCCGGGCCACCCCGATGAACGCCGCTGTGACCACCGGCCGAAGCACCCGCCCGAACACAGCTGACGCAGCCCGTCCGTGCAACGCTCCCCCGCCTGGGGAAACAGGGGGCCATCGCCACGGCCCCCTCAGGCCTGCGTGCTCCCCGGCCCGAGGGGGCCGGGACGGTGGGCGTGGTCGGGCGCGCAGGGGCGGAGCCTGGTCTCCGTGGGCGGCACGGCCGCGGTGCTGCACCGCGACGCGGTGGTCACCACCTTCGTCGCGTATCGGCGGTTCGGCCACGGCCCGCAGCACGCCTCCGCCCGGCTACGCGGTCGCGCAGTCCAGGACCCGGCCGTCGGCCGTGCCGACGAGCAGGCGGCCGGGCTGGGTGGCGGTGAGCGCCGTCGGGACGGCGGAGACACCGGCCACGGTCAGCCGGTGGCGCCAGCGGAGGGTGCCGTCGCGGAGGTCCAGCGCCAGGATCTCGCCGTTGCGGTACGCGACGTAGGCGGTGTCGGCTTCGGTGTCGAGGTCGGTGGCGACGTGGTCGGCCCGGAAGGCCCAGCGGGGTGCGCCGTCGCCGGCCGCCCGGCGGACGACGAAGGACTCGCCGGGCTGCAACCGCTCTCCGCCGTAGGCCTGACCGGCGTGGACCAGGTCGCCGCCACCGGTCTCCGCACCCGGGCCGGGGAACTGCATGTCCCCGGGCTCCCAGGTGAACGGGAACAGGGGCTGAGCACCCGTCCCTCCGGCGCAGCGCGCCGAGATCCAGTACCGGCCCCGTCGGACCTGGTGGACGTACTCCCGGCTGCCGCCCCGGATCCGCAGGCGCAGGTACCGGTCGGTGGGGGACGTGGTCCGGTGCTGGATCAGCAGGCCGTCGGCGAGGGCGGTGCGCCCGGGTCGCTCCGGGTCCTCCTCCCGTCGGTCGAGGGTGGCCAGGACCGCGCCGTCCGACAGCTCCTCGACGGCCAGGACTCGCCGCCGGAGCTCCCGGTCCGGGCTGAGCGCGGAGAGCATCCGGTGGGTCCCGTCCCGTCCGTCGGGACGCGGTGCGGGCACTCGGGGGCCGGCCAGGTCGGTGGCGGTGAGCGAACGGGGTGCGACGGCGCGCCAGTCAGGCCGTCGCACGACCGCGACATGGCCCTCGACGCGTGCCCGGTCGTCCTGCCAGTCATCGGGCGGTGCCATCAGCACGCGCAGGTCCCGTTCGTCGAGCCAGGCCAGTCCGAGGACCTGGCGGCCGAAGTCGTGCTCGATGAGGGAGGTGGTAACGCTCGTCTCCCAGTCGAGCAGGAGCAGCTCGCCCTCGAAGAAGTAGCCGCCGTCGTAGTCCCCGGTCCCGACGGCGAGCAGCGGCGCCGTGGGGTGGAAAGCCAGCGCGTGCACCCGGAAGCGCGTGCGGAGCACGGCCCGGCAGCCGAGGTCTCCCGTGCCGTACACCCCCACCGTCGACATCCCGCCCTCCCCGGGCCCGCCCGCGACGGCGAGCAGCCCGCGCTCCTCGTCGTCCACGGCGAGGACGGGCAGACCGACCTCGGCGAACGGGCGATCGCCGAGGACGCGGAGGACACGCAGCGGAGAGGTCATGCCGGAGATCCTCCCAGCGGGCGGCGTCGAGCCCTTGCCCGGGCCGCGCCGAGGAACACATGACTTCCCTCCGTGCCGCGTGACGCATGGCCGCCGCGACCGCGACGACCGTTCGCCGTGGTGGGTTCCGATCCGCTGTCGGCCAACCGCCTGCGGCAGTGTCCGCGCGGTCTGGTATGACTTCGCCTGGGCAAATCGACGCCCCACGAGACCAGGGGGGAACCTGTGCAGAGAAACAAGCGCGCATTCCGCGCCGTATCAGCGATGGCCACGTCCGCCGCGCTTGCCGTGCTGGCCACCGCGCTGACCGTCACACCGGCGGCCGCGGCCGAATCATCGACGGCCACCACCGCCCAGAGCACGGATTCGGCGTCCGGGCTCAACCTGCTCCTGCGAGCGGACCCCTGGAAGATCATCCAGACCCGGCGGGCGCCGGACGGGTCCTGGGACCAGGTCCGGGAGGTCCCCCAGTTCGCCGGCCTCTGGTACTGGAGCCTGGCGGTCGACGGTGGCCGGCTCCGGATGTTCGGGGCCCAGATGGCCGGGCAGGGGTTCCACTACGTCCAGTCTGCCCAGAACCCCGACGGCACCTGGGCCCCGGTCTCCGACATGACCGGCCTCACCGACCTTCCGCACGACCCGCAGTACCCCTGGATGGGCCGGATCACCGCGACCAGGGTGGCGGGCCGGCTTCAGGTCGCCGCGGTCGACGGCTCCGGCCGGGTCGTCCACACCATCGAGCGCCCGGACGGCACCTGGCAGCCCTGGGGGACGGTGAGCGCGTCCTCGGGCCTGGGCTCGGGCCAGTTCTCCAGCCTGTCCGCGGCGGAGGTGAACGGTGAACTCCAGCTGGTCGGCACCACGTCGGCGGGCGAAGTGCTGCACACCATCCGCCATGCCGATGGCACCTGGAGCACCTGGGGCAGTGTGCTGGGCGCGACCGGCACGCCCTCCCCGTGGGGGACGCCGACGGACGTCGTCGCGGCGAGCTTCGACGGCGCCCTGCAGGTCGTGGTCACGGACAACAGCCAGGCCGGCTTCTACCACACGATCCGCAACGCCGACGGCACCTGGAACCGATGGGGGGACATCGGCTCCCAGGTCCACTTCGATCGGGCCGGTTTCCGCGGCTTCACGATGGGCGGTGTCGACGGCGCGAACGTGGGCGGTGAGCTGCAGCTGGTCTTCGAGTCCGGTGACAACTCCGGCTCGCTCTACCACACGATCCGTCACGCCGACGGCAGTTGGGCGCAGGCCGGACTGGTCCAGCGGGCCGTCGACCTCTCGGCCTGGCGCCCGGTCAGCTACGGGGCAGCCGCCGCGGGGTGACCCTGCCCCTGGCATCACACCCGTGAGCACGACGGCACCCCGGCCCTCCTCAGGGCCGGGGTGCTGCCCGGCGGCTGGGTGGTCAAGGTGTGATCGCCTTCGCGGTGCCGGCGGTCACGCACTCACCTGGTGGCGGTGCCGTCCACGGGCGGGGGTTCGGGGCGGGGGGTCGGGGCGGGGTCCCCGGGCCTCGTTCGTCCCCGCGTCGGGGACGGCGATGCGGACCGGGGTGGGCGGGCGGAGCTGCCTGGTGTCAGAAGGCGTTCAGGGCGGCTTCGACCAGCGTTGCCACCGGCACGAGTGCCTGACGCTGTGTCAGGCCGTCCTGGATCACGTTCTGGTACACGACGGCGAAGCTCCTGCTCCGCACGGTGTCGGTGACGAGGATTCCCTCGGACAGCACGGTCCGGCCGGTTTTCAGCGAGCCGATGCCGACCTTGCCGTGGGTGGCGGTGAACTGTCCGCCGGGGGGCCAGATCGGCGGGGCGGTGGACGGGAACAGTTTGCCGGCGCGGGCCATGAGTGCCTTCATGCCCTGGCTGCTCGTCGGGCCGACGAGTTTGTCGTCCGCGAGCAGTGTCAGCAGTCTCGCGAGCTGCCGTGCGGTGGTGCCCTGGGCGGTGTCGACGTCGTTGACGCACGGGATGCGCGCGGCCGGCCAGATCCCGGCGTAGTCGCCCGCCAGCCACAGCCCCTGGGAGGAGGCGCCGTCGAAGAGGCCGCCGTCGGCGAGCTTGCCGTCGAGGTACGGGTAGCCCAGGCCGTGGATCGTCGTGGTGGCTCCCGGGTCGTTCTGCTGCACCATCATGTCTTCGAGGGCGGCCACCTGCGCCGCGGTGAAGTCGACCGTGAAGTCCCCACCAGGAGCGCCGAGTTGGAGGACAGCCGAGTAGTCCGGCCGCCTGTTCTTGTCCTCGGCGCGCAGCGTCGTCGACGTGTTGATCTGGGACGGTGTGTGGGTGGCGATGTCCGGGTCGAAGGTGGCTTCGAGTGCGGCCTCGATGTCCGGCCAGGCGGTCAGTGCCTGGTCGGTGGCCAGTTGGTCGGCGCTCGCTCGCAGGTCGAAGGCGGTGTACATCGCCGAGGTCTTGAGCAGGCTGGCCGAGTAGCACTCGTCCTGGTCCCGGATCGCCGCCCAGGGGTGGTTGAGCCCGCCCTCGAATCCGGTCAGTGCGACGACGATGACGGCCAGGTCGTCGACCGTCGGGGTGCCGGCGTCCGAGAGCTGTTGCCGTGTGGTGTCGAGGGCGTCCTGCATGGGCGGGTTGTTGTTGAACGCGAGCGGGTCGTCGACGGGGCCGGTGAAGAGAGGCATGACGGTTCCTCGGCATTCTGGATCCGTGGGTGCGACGCGGTCGGCGACTCGAGGCGTCCTTCTCACGTCCGGCGCACCGGCCCGCGCTCCGCACGGGCTGCCATGTCCAGCGTCACCCGTTCGGCGGACACGCGCAACCCGGCGGGGCCGTGCCGATTCGGGGGTGCGGCCGTCGGGCGGGTGCGGCCGTCGGGCGGGTGTGGGCGGAGGTCGGCCGGCAGGCGCCGGGGGGCCAGCGCAGCCACCCCGGCGACACCGCCGACCATCAGGCGTCCGCGACCTCACACGGGTCCGAGAAGCCGTACTCGCGCGATTGTCATGCCGGGGGCTTCTGCAGCCAGTCCGCCTCGGTGGTCCAGAACATCTGGCGCGCACCGAGGTAGTCGTGGGCGAAGTCCGTGAACCGTTCGCGGGTGTACGGCTGACCGGTCCTGGGGTCCTTGGCGTTGATGTCGGGTTCCTGGACGGCCATCGCGACGAGGGGGAGGGCGTTCTTGTACTCGTGGAGGAACTTGTAGGAGTTCTCCATCTGGTACGGGCGGTCCGGCAGGGTGTCCGGTCCTCCGATGCCGATCTTGTCGGCCCTGGCGAGGTCGAACATTTCCCTCATGCGCTTGTGGTCGTCGTCATCCGGCAGGAAGTTGACGTACTGGATGAACTGCGTCCTGGCGAAGACCTTCTTGCCGTAGCGCATGTTGTCGATCTCGGCATCGATGTAGGAGCCGGAGGTGTACGCGGTCTGATCATTCGCGGTGTCCACCTCGACCGCTGTCTCCGGAAGGTTCACCCCGGCGAGCTTGCCGTCGAACTTCTCCGCCATCGCCTTCAGCATGGCCTGGAAGTCCGCTCGCACCTGCTGGTTCCACTGCGCGACCACGGCCCCGTGGGTGGTGGGGTTGTCGGGGTTCTCATCGACCGTCGGCGCGAGTCCGCCCTCGTCCTTCACATACTGAGGGACGTTGGCGTCCTTCAGGGCCACATCGAAGAACCGGTCCTGCACCTGGACGAACAGCTTCTTGTGGCGTTCCTGGAGATACCGCAGGGCACCGTCCAGTCGCGACCACGTGTATTCGCCCTTCTTCCCCTCAAGAGCCTTCCAGGGTGCCACGACCTGTACGCCGCCGATGTCCGGACGGTCGATCATGGCCTTGACCTTCGGGTCCTGGCCGGACGTGGCATCCTCGAAGGCGCCGAGCGACATGTACAGATTGGCCGTCACCTTGCTGTGGGACACCGAGGCGGCGGGCCTGCCGGGGGCGGGGGCCGCGGCGGCCACTCCGACGGTGGTCGTCAAGGCCAGGGCTGTGAGGGCGACAGATCCGACTGCACCACGCTGCATCATCATGAACGAGACGCTAGGGGAAGCATTCTAAGAAGAGTTTAAGAGCGTCCGTCGTCACTCCCGGCGTTGGCACCCACCGTCACCGGAGCTGACGCCCAGTCATGACGTGGCGCATTTCTCGCGTTCCACCTCCACCCCGCACCCGGCGACGCCTCCTGAGGACGCCATCGGCGCGACGCCGTCACCCCCCGCCCGCCGTCACCCCCCGCCCGCCGGGACCGGCAGCGAGGCGGCCGAGCATCGCCATCACGGTGATCCGCAGCTTCTTGTCGTTCGTCACCGCGCAGTGGGCGTCGACGCCCCGCTCGTCCGGTGCCTCATCCGGATCGGCCAGGCCCAACCGGATCAGGTCGACGGCGTACTCCTGGCACCGGGAGTAGCCCTCCGCGGCGCTCACCGCCTCGACGTGGTCGATGCGGCCCGGGTCCTCGGCGCGCAGCAGCGCCGGGGTGGGCACGGGGCCCAGCACCTCCCCGATCCACTCCGAGACGGCCTCCCGGGGGCAGCCCCGCTCCAACTCGGAAGCGGACGCGGCGGTCAGCGCCAGGTGGACGAGGAGCGATCCGAACCACCGGGCGGCCTCGGCCGGCGGGGTGTCCCCGCCCGCCGGGGGCATCACGGCCTGGTACAGCGCGGCCAGATCATCGGCACCCGCGGCGGCGACGACCGCCTTCACGGCACTGCCGAGGGCGGCCTGGTCGGTGGTCACGGCGGTGGTCCTCCCCGTAGTCGGCAGCCGTCAACTTACCGCTCCCCTGGGGGGATCGGTGGGATTTGGCGATTCGACCGCAAGGAGGCCTCCCGGTCGGGTAGAGCACCCGCCCGTGGGCCGTCCCGGGATGGGGCGGCTTTCCCTCGTTCGCCCGCACACCAGGGTGCCGGCGCGCCGGCGGCCCGGAGAACGACGCTCGCCGGACGCTTCCCTGGCACTTCGTCCCGTAGTGAAGTCGGGCGCGGGCTCCTGGGCGGTGACGACGCCGGCCGCGGAGGCGGATGCGGCCGACCGGCCCGGCACTGCCGGGTGCCGGGCCGGTCGTGGGCCGGCGCTGCGGGGCGGCCGTCAGCGGTTCGGGTGGTTCCCCGCCCACACGGCGGGGGTGCGGTCCGACCACGGGGCGGCCTGTTCGAGTTGTCCCGCGAGGCGGAAGAGGCGGCCCTCGCGCCCGTGGCCGGCGGCGAACTGCATGCCGACCGGGAGCCCCGTTGCGGTGTCGGCCGTCACCGGCACCGACATGGCGGGCGTGCCCGCCACGTTGAACGCCGCGGTGAAGGGCGAGAGGTCGAACAGCCGGCGGAGCCAGCCGGGGCCGTCCAGCGCCTCCGCGCCGCGGCCGTGGGTGCCCAGGGGCACCGGCAGGTCCGGCACGGTCGGGGTGAGCAGGACGTCGTACGCGTCGAAGAACCGCGCCAGGGTGCGGGAGACCCGGTTGCGGACGGCCAGCGCGGTCACCAGCTCGGTCCCGGTGACCCGGCGTCCGTAGTGGTAGCTGGCGAGGATCGGCGGTTCGAGGGTCGAGAAGTCGACCGGCCGGCCGGTGGCGGCGGCCAGTTCGTCGACCGACACCGCGAGGTTGGCCGCCCACTGGCGGGCGTTGGCCAGGACGAACTCCTCCCAGCCGACCCCGAGTTCGGGTTCGGCCTGCTCCACCCGGTGATCGAGGGACTCCAGCAGGCGCACCGTGCGGGACAGCGCGTCGGCCACCGGCGGCGCGGTGCGGTGGCCGCCCCAGGCCTGGGCCAGGACGCCGATCCGCAGGGAGCCCGGATCCCGGGTGACCTCCTGCGCGTACGGGCGGGCCGGTTGCGGGGCGACGTAGGGGTCGCCCGGCTCCGGGCCGCTGACCAGGTCGAGCAGGACCGCACTGTCGCGCACGGTGCGGCTGACGCTGCCGTGCACGGCCAGGCCGTTGAAGATCTCGTCGGCGGTGGGACCGACGGGTATCCGGCCGCGGGTCGGCTTCAGCCCGAACAAGCCGTTGTAGGCGGCGGGGATGCGGATCGAGCCCGCCGCGTCGGTGGCGTGTGCGAGCGGCACGATCCCGGCGGCCACGGCCGCGCCCGCGCCCCCGCTGGAGCCGCCGGCGCTGCGGGTGAGGTCCCAGGGGTTGCGGGTCGGGCCGTACAGCACGGGTTCGGTCGTGGTGCTGTAGGCCATCTCCGGGGTCGCGGTGCGCCCGAAGGTGACGAGGCCGGCACGGCGGAAGCGGGACATCAGGGTCGAGTCGGCGGTGGCGACGGTCCCGGCCGCGAGGCGGCTGCCGAGATCCGTGCGCCGGCCCGCCATGGTGATCCCGAGGTCCTTGATCAGGAAGGGGACTCCCGCCAGCGGTGCGCTGCCGGGGCGGGGCTCGTCGTCGGCCGGCCAGGTCTCCACGACGGCGTTGAGCCGCGGGTCGACGGCCTGCGCGGCCTCCCGGGCGGCCGCTTGCACTTCTGCGGGGGTCACCTGGCCCCGGGCGATCAGGTCGGCGAGTCCGACCGCGTCGAAGCTCACGTACTCCTTGACGTCCAACTGGGTCACTCCTGGAATCGAGAACGGTACCGCTCAGTCTTTGACGATACCGATCGGTATCGTGCGGAACGGACTGGTACCGTAACAGGAAGTGCAGGGAGCGGAAGACCAGCAAGCGGCCGGAGGCCAGGAACAGCCATGACATCGCCCGCCAGACGACCGAGCCGGGTGGCGAAACTGCCGCCGCGCGAGCGCATCCTCGACGCCGCGGAGGAGCTCTTCCAGAGCGAGGGGATCCGGCGGGTGGGCGTCCAGGCGATCGCCGAGAAGGCCGAGACGACCAAGATGGCGATCTACCGTCACTTCGAGACCAAGGACGCCCTGGTCGCGGAGTGGCTGCGGATCGTCGCCGCCGACTACCAGGCGGCGTTCGACCGGGTCGAGGCCGAGCACCCCGGCCGGCCCAGGGAACAGATCCTCGGCCTGGCCCGCTTCATCGCCGAGGGACTGCCGGCCGTCTCGCACCGGGGCTGCCCCTTCATCAACTCCATCGCCGAGCTGCCCGACCGCTCCCACCCCGCGCGGCAGGTGATCGAACGGCACAAGGAGCGCCAGACCCGCCGGCTCGTCGGCATGTGCGCGCAGGCCGGGCTGCCCGACCCCGAGCAGACGGCGGCCGAGATCACCTTCGCCCTCGAAGGCGCGCAGGTCAGCACGCAGAACAGCAGCGTCGACCGGACCGGGGAGCGCCTGATGCGGATCGTCGAGGGGATCGTGGACCGGGCCGCGGCCTGCCCACCGATCACCCGCTGACACCGGCAGGGCCCGTCCGGGCTCGGCTTCTCCGGCGCCCCGGACCTGCGGAAGGGCCCGCCCCCGATGGTGGGGGGCGGGCCCTGGGTGAGGCGGGGTGAGGCAGGGTGAGGCGGGTGAGGCGGGGCGTCCTGCCGGGGGCGGGCCCCGCTACTGCGGGGTCACGTAGGCGCCGGAGATGCCGCCGTCGACGAGGAAGGTGTTGGCGGTCATGAAGGAGGAGTCGTCGGAGGCGAGGAAGGCCACCGCGGCGGCGATCTCCTCGGGCTCGGCGAAGCGGCCCAGCGGGATGTGGACCAGGCGGCGGGCGGCCCGCTCCGGGTCCTTGGCGAAGAGTTCCCGCAGCAGCGGGGTGTTCACCGGGCCGGGGCACAGGGCGTTGACGCGGATGCCCTCGCGGGCGAACTGCACGCCCAGCTCGCGGGACATGGCCAGCACGCCGCCCTTGGAGGCGCTGTAGGAGATCTGGGAGGTGGCCGCGCCCATCACGGCGACGAACGACGCGGTGTTGATGATCGAGCCCTTGCCCTGGCGCTGCATGTGCGGGATCGCGTACTTGCAGCACAGGTAGACGCTGGTGAGGTTGACCTCCTGGACGCGCTTCCAGGCCTCCAGGCCGGTGGTGAGGATGGAGTCGTCGTCCGGCGGGGAGATGCCCGCGTTGTTGAAGGTGATGTCGAGGCGTCCGTACTCGTCGACGGCCCGCTGGAAGAGGTCGCGCACCGCGGCCTCGTCGGTGACGTCGGCCTGGATGAACAGGCCGCCGACCTCGTTCGCGGCCTTGGCGCCGGTCTCGGGGTCGAGGTCGACGCAGACCACCTTCGCGCCCTCGGCGGCGAAGCGGCGGGCGGTCGCCAGGCCGATGCCGCTGCCGGCGCCGGTGATGACGGCCACGCGGCCGTCGAGTCGCTGGGTCATGCTGATCATTCCTCCGTGGAGATGAAGACGTTCTTGGTCTGGGTGAAGGCGTCGAGGGCGTCCGGGCCGAGTTCACGGCCGAGTCCGGACTGCTTGAAGCCGCCGAACGGCGTGGTGTAGCGCACCGAGGAGTGCGAGTTGACGGAGAGGTTGCCGGCCTCGACGCCGCGCGAGACCCGCAGGGCGCGGCCGAGGTCCCTGGTCCAGATGGAGCCGGACAGGCCGTACTCGGTGGCGTTGGCGATGCGCAGGGCGTCCTGTTCGTCGCGGAACGGGACGACGGCGACGACCGGGCCGAAGATCTCCTCGGTGAAGGCGCGGTCGTCGTGCCGCACGGGCGCGAGGACGGTCGGCGGGTACCAGAAGCCGGGCCCGTCGGGGGCGCTGCCGCGGAAGGCGACGGCCGAGGTGTCCGGGACGTAGGAGGAGACCCGCTCGCGGTGGGCGGCCGAGATCAGCGGGCCCATCTCGGTCTTCTCGTCGCTCGGGTCGCCGACCCGCACGCCGCGCACGGCCGGCTCCAGCAGCGCCATGAAGTCGTCGAACACGGACGCCTCGACGAGGATCCGGGAGCGGGCGCAGCAGTCCTGGCCGGCGTTGTCGAAGACGGCGTAGGGCGCGGTCGCGGCGGCCTTGGCGAGGTCGGCGTCGGCGAAGACGATGTTGGCGCTCTTGCCGCCGAGTTCGAGGGTGACGGGCTTCACCTGGGCGGCGCAGCCCGCCATGATCTCCTTGCCGACCCGGGTCGAGCCGGTGAAGACGACCTTGCGCACGTCGGGGTGGGTGACGAAGCGCTGTCCGACGACCGGGCCGCGGCCGGGCAGGACCTGGAGCACGCCCTCGGGGATCCCGGCCGCCAGGGCGAGTTCGGCCAGGCGCAGCGCGGTGAGCGGGGTGAGTTCGGCCGGTTTGACGATGACGGTGTTGCCGGCGGCGAGCGCCGGGGCGAGGGCCCAGGCGGCGATCGGCATGGGGAAGTTCCAGGGCACGATGACCCCGACGACGCCGATCGGTTCCTGGAAGGTGACGTCGAGGCCGCCGGCGACGGGGATCTGCCGGCCGAACAGCCGCTCGGGGGCGGCGGCGTAGTACTCGATGACGTCCCGCGCGTTGCCCGCCTCCCAGCGGGCGTTGCCGATGGTGTGCCCGGCGTTGGCGACCTCCAGGGCGGCGAGGTGCTCGCGGTCGGCGTCGACGGCGGCGGCGAAGGCGCGCAGCAGCCGGGCGCGGTCGGCGGGGGCCACCCGGCGCCAGGTGTCGAAGGCGGCGCGGGCGCGGGCGACGGCGGCGTCGGTCTCGGCGGGGCCGGCGAGTTCGACGGTGGTGATCACCTCCTCGGTGGCGGGGTTGACGACCTCGAAGAGGTCCGGTTCGGTCATCGGGCGGTCTCCCTCTGGCTGGCGGTGATGAACGCGTGGAACAGGCGCGGGTCGTCGGGGTCGGTCTCCGGGTGCCACTGGACGCCCAGGGCGAAGCGGTGGCCGATGAGTTCGAGTGCCTCGACGGTGCCGTCGGCGCTGTGGGCGGTGGCCCGCAGGCCGGTGCCGATCCGGTCGACGGCCTGGTGGTGGTAGCAGGAGACCTCGGTGACGGGCCCCAGGACGGCGGCGATCCGGCTGCCGTGCGCCGGGGTGACCCGGTGGCGGACGAAGCGGGCGGGGGCGATCTGGTGGCTGTCGTCGGGCAGGTGCTGGAGGAGGGTGCCGCCGAGTTCGACGTTGAGCAGTTGCATGCCTCGGCAGACGCCGAGGACCGGCAGGTCCCGGGCGAGGGCGGCGCGCAGCAGCCGGCTCTCCCAGTCGTCGCGGGCGTGGTGGGGCGGGCCGGTGCGGGGGTGGGGGGCGGCCGCGTAGCGGGCCGGGTCGACGTCCGGTCCGCCGGTGAGGACGAGTCCGTCGAGGGCGTCGAGGAGGTGGCCGGCCGCGCCGGGCTGGGGCGGCAGCAGGACCGGGGTGCCGCCCGCGCGGGCGATGGCGTCGACGTACGTCTGGGGTACGAGGGCGGCGCGCTGGTTCCAGACGGACCAGGCGGCGGCGTCCTGGTAGGTGCTGATGCCGATGAGCGGTCGTCGGCGGTCGTCGGGGGGTGTCGTGTCGGGGCCGGTCGTGTCGGGGCCGGTCGTGTCGGGGGGTGTCGTGTCGGTGGCGGTCACGTCGGTGGCGGTCACAGTCGCTCGAATCCGCGGCGCCGCTCCCAGTCGGTCACCGCCCGCTGGTAGGAGGCGAGTTCGGTGCGTCCGGCGTGGGTGTAGTGCCGCACGACGTCCTTGCCGAAGGCCTCGGTGGCGACGGTGCTGCGCTCGAAGGCGTCGACCGCGTCGCGCAGGGTGGCGGGCACCCGGGGCGCGTCGGAGGTGTAGGCGTTTCCGGTGAACTCCGGCTGGAGTTCCAGCTGTTGCTCGACGCCGTGCAGTCCCGCGGCGATCAAGGCGGCGACCGCGAGGTAGGGGTTGACGTCGCCGCCGGGGACGCGGTTCTCGAAGCGCAGCGACGGGCCGTGGCCGACGACGCGCAGGGCGCAGGTGCGGTTGTCGCGGCCCCAGGCGATGGCGGTGGGCGCGAAGCTGCCGGGGACGTAGCGCTTGTAGGAGTTGACGGTGGGGGCGAACAGCAGGGCGAAGTCGGCGAGGCAGGCGAGCTGGCCGGCGAGGAAGTGCTCCATGGTGCGGGAGAAGCCGTGCGGGCGGTCTCCGGCGAACACCGGGGTGCCCTGCTCGTCGCGCAGGCTCAGGTGGATGTGGCAGGAGTTGCCCTCGCGTTCGTCGTACTTGGCCATGAACGTGAGGCTGCAGCCCTCCTGGGCGGCGATCTCCTTGGCACCGGTCTTGTAGACGGTGTGGTTGTCGCAGGTGGTGAGGGCGTCGGCGTACTTGAAGGCGATCTCGTGCTGGCCGAGGTTGCACTCGCCCTTGGCGGACTCGACGGTGAGGCCGGCGCCGGCCATGCCGTTGCGCAGGCGGCGCAGCAGGGGTTCGATGCGCCCGGTGCCGAGGATGGAGTAGTCGACGTTGTACTGGTTGGCCGGGGTGAGCCGGGTGTAGTCCTTGTCCCAGGCCTGTTCGTAGCTGTCCCGGAAGACGATGAACTCCAGTTCGGTGGCGGCCTGGGCCTGCCAGCCGTGGCCGGCCAGGCGGTCGAGCTGGCGCTGGAGGACCTGGCGCGGGGAGACGGCGACCGGGGTGCCGTCGTGGTGGACGACGTCGCACTGGACCATGACGGTGGCGGGGTGCCAGGGGACGGAGCGCAGGGTGGCGAGGTCGGGGCGCAGCGTCAGGTCGCCGTAGCCGTTCTCCCAGGAGGAGACCTCGTACCCGTCGACGGTGTTCATGTCGACGTCGACGGCCAGCAGGTAGCCGCAGCCCTCCGCGGCGCCGGTCACGACGTCGTCCAGGAAGTACTCGGCGGCGACGCGTTTGCCCTGGAGGCGCCCCTGCATGTCGGTCATGGCGAGCACGACGGTGTCGACGGACCCGTCGGCGACGCGGGTGCGCAGTTCGTCGAGGGTGAGCCGGGGGGTGGTCATCGGGTCTCCGGATCGGTGTCGGGGGTGGGCGGCTGCGGGCTGGTCATCGGGGCTCCGGTCCGGGGGCCGGGGCGTCGGGCGCGTAGGGCTTGGACGGCGCGGACGGCGCGGCGCTGATGTGCGGCCCGGTGAACCAGTGCCGGGCGGAGGCCAGCCACCACACGCCGGCGAAGCCGCCCACGACGGCCACGGCGACCGGGGTGTAGTTGAAGCTCTCGGCGGTGATCGGGCTGGCGGTGGGCAGCATGAACAGGACGCTGATCACCGCCGTCCAGACGACGGCGACGACGCCGATCGGCCGGCTCCAGCGGCCCAGGTGCCAGGGGCCGCGCGGGAAGTCCTCGCCCTGGCGCAGCCGCAGGTACACCGGGATGACGTAGGAGATGTAGAGGCCGATGACGGAGATCGAGGTCACGGCCGTGTAGGCGGTGTTGTTCCAGAGCGCGGGCAGTCCCAGCAGCAGGGCGCCGCCGGTGGCCAGCCAGACCGCGTTGGTCGGGGTCTGGGTGCGCGGGGAGATGCGGTGCCAGAGGCGGGAGCCGGGCAGCGCGCCGTCGCGGGAGAAGGCGTAGATCATGCGCGAGTTGGCGGTGACGGAGGCCATGCCGCAGAAGAACTGGGCGCCGATGACGATGAGCAGCAGGAACTGGGCACCGCCGGAGCCGATCGCGTCGATGAAGATCTGCGCGGGCGGGACCTGGGTGTCGCTGTTGAGCGCGCCGTCGTAGTCGCGGATCGCGAAGGTGATGCCGAGCAGCAGGATCCAGCCCGCGACCAGGGAGACGGTGATGGCGTTGACGATGCCGCGGGGGCCGGAGCGGGCGGCGTCCTGGGTCTCCTCGGTCATGTGGGCGGAGGCGTCGTAGCCGGTGAGGGTGTACTGGGCCATCAGCAGGCCGAGCATCGCGACGTAGAACTGGCTGTGGAAGCCGGTCCGGTTGACGAAGTCGGTGAAGACGGAGGAGGCGGAGGCGTGCCGCTCGGGGAACAGCGCGAGCGCGCCGACGATGATCGCGACGCCGGCCAGGTGCCACCAGACGGAGACGCTGTTGAGGACGGCGACCAGGCGCACCCCGAAGGTGTTGAGCAGGCCGTGCGCCAGCAGGATGACCGCGAAGATCTCCATGGTGTGCGCGGGGGTGGCCGCGACGCCGTAGCGCAGGTCGAGGAAGGCGTTGGTGAAGAAGGCGGCGCCGTAGTCGACGCTGGCGGTCACCGCGACCTGGCCGAGGAAGTTGAACCAGCCGGTGAACCAGCTCCAGGCCGGGCCGCGGCTGCGGGTCAGCTTGGCGGACCAGTAGTAGAGGCCGCCGGCCGTCGGGTAGCTGGAGCAGATCTCGGCCATCGCGAGGCCGACGCAGAGCGTCAGCAGGCCGACCACCGGCCAGCCCCAGATGATCAGGGCCGGGCCGCCGGTCTTCATCCCCGTCCCGTAGAGGGTCAGGCAGCCGGACAGGATCGAGACGATGGAGAAGGAGACGGCGAAGTTGGAGAAGCCCGTCATCGAGCGGGCCAGCTCCTGGGTGTAGCCCAGCTCGCGGAGGCGTTGTTCGTCGGCGGAAACAGGGGAGGAATCCACCGGGAACACGGCGGGGCCAGGGTGGTCGGGTGAGCGTGCGTCGGTCATGGGCACCCCTGGGGGTTGAGGGTGTGCCGGGGTGCGCGCGGCCACGACGGCGTGGGCGCACCCGCCCCGGCGGCTTCGACGGTCGGACGGCTCTTCAATGGTCTAAAGTCAGACCATTGGGTGGGTGAGCAGCATCGTTCCGGCTGGACGGTGGCCACGTCAAGGGCAGGATGGGAATGAGTGCGGGATATCCGTGCGCAGGTACGATTCCGGCGTGGACGTGGACGTGACGCGTGAGCAGGCACGGCTCGACTGGGAGGCCGGGGCGATCTTCCGCCCGATCCGGACCGGCAACGCCTTCGAGGAGACCGTCGAACGGCTGCTCCAGGCGATCAAGCTCGGCGTCTTCGGCCCCGGCGACCGGCTGCCCGCCGAACGCGACCTCGCCGCCCGGCTCGGCGTCAGCCGCGAGACCCTGCGCGAGGCGCTCCGCACCCTCCAGCAGGCCGACTGCGTCGCACCCCGCCGCGGCCGCTACGGCGGAACCTTCGTCACCTATCGGATGCCCGAACCGGACGTCGCCGACCTGCGCCGCGCCGCCCGCGACCTCGGCGGCGCGCTGGAGGACGCGCTGACCTACCGGCAGGTCCTGGAGGTCGGGGCCGCCGAGGCCGCCGCCCGGCGCCCCCTCTCCCCCGAGCAGCGCGCCCACCTGGAGGACCGGCTGACCGAGCTGGACGCAGCCCCGGCGGAGCAGTACCGCCAGCTGGACTCGCGCTTCCACCTCGCCATCGGTGAACTCACCGGCTCACCCGCCCTCGCCGCGGCCATCGCCGAGGCCAGGATGCGCCTCAACGACCTGCTGAACGCGATCCCCATACTGGAGCGCAACATCGAGCACGCCGCCGAGCAGCACCGGGCGATGGTCCGGGCGATCCTCGACGGCGACGGCGACGGCGCCCGACGCGCCACCGAGGAACACCTCGCCGCGACGGCCTCACTGCTGCGGGGCTTCCTGGCCTGACACTCCCCCGGGACCACCGGCCGTCCAAACGCTCCAAGGCTCTGTTTCCACTGCACGGCACGGGAGGTGGTGCCACCGCCCGGTGGCACCACCTCCCCGGCGGACCGCTACTCGGTCAGCTGATCGACGGGTTGCCGGGCAGGCCGGGTGCCGGCTACCTCCAAGCCCTGGCGGAGATGGTCCAGCACGGCAGGGATCTCTTGCCACGATTGCCCGATGACCGCCTCTTCGCCGCGGCCCTGGCCCGACGCTGCTTCGAGCCGGGCGGTTCCGTGAACACGGGCCCCGCAGGGGATGCTTCTGGAAGACTGCTGCCGCATGATGCGGCGTCAGGGCAGGGAAGCCTGCGGGGTGGGGGGCCACTGTGGAACCGGTCTTGATCCTTCTGATCATTCTCGTGGTGCTGGTCTTCTGTTTCCTTGTCAAAGCGATCCAGATCGTCCCGAATGCCAGCGCCGTCGTCGTGGAGCGGTTCGGGCGCTACAGCCGCACGCTCGACGCCGGTCCGCACTTCGTGACCCCGTTGATCAACACCATTCGCAGTCGGGTCGACCTGCGCGAACAGAGCATGGCGATTGCACCGCAGGAGGTGACCACGCGGGACCACCGGCGCGTCGACATCGACGTGACCGTCGGGTACCAGGTGGCGGATGCGAGGGCCGCTGTCTACGGCGTGGACTCCTTCACCCAGGCGATCGAGCAGCTCGCTGTCGCTACGGTGCGTGGCACCGTCGACGGCATGGACCTGGAACCGGCTCTGACGTCCCGCGAGGTGATCAGCACGGTCCTGCGGAGTGCCCTCGACCGGGACGCAGTGCGCTGGGGCGTCGCGATCCGCCGCGTCGATTGCCGGGTGGCCGCCGCGTCCGGCCCGGTCACGGGCTCACCGGCGATGGAGGTTCACGCTGACCCGTACACGAGTCCCTTCGCTCCGAACGGCGGCAGCGCGGGGCCGCGGAATCCACCGCAGCCGCTCGCACGGACCAGCCGTGTCCCCGGGCACCGTCCGCTGGGGCAGGGCGATCCTCGCCGGATCGGCCGCTACAGCCTGACGGCGGTGCTGGGGCAAGGGGGGATGGGCACGGTCTATCTCGGCCAGTCGCCCGGCCGGCGCCTGGTCGCGGTCAAGGTCATCCGGTCGGAACTCGCCGAGGACCCGACCTTCCGGAGGCGGTTCGCCATCGAGATCAGCGCCGCGGGCCTCGTCGGCGGATTCCACACCGCGTCCGTGGTGGACGCCGACCCCCACGGTGACCCGCCGTGGCTTGCCACTGAGTACATCCCCGGCCCGTCACTGCAGGAGGTTCTCAAGCAGCAGGGCGCCATGCCCCCGAGGACCCTGCACACCCTGGCGGTCGGCGTCGCCGAAGCACTGGAGCGCATCCACGCCTGCGGCATCGTCCACCGCGACCTCAAGCCCGCCAACATCATCATCTCCGACTCAGGCCCTCGCATCATCGACTTCGGCATCGCCCGGGCTCTCGACAGCACCGGGCTCACCAGCACCAACTACGTGATCGGCACCGAGGGGTTCGTCGCCCCGGAACGGCTCACCGGTGGGGCGGTCACTGCTGCCGCGGATCTCTACGCCTTCGGCATGGTGCTGTGCCATGCCGCCGGAGCGGCGCCACTGGCGGCCGGTGAATCCCTGGCGTCCGCCGTCAGCCTGCTGCCCTCCCGGCTCGCCGGCACCGTCAACCGGTGCCTCGACCACGACCCCCGGCACCGCCCGACGGCCGCCGAGGTGCTCGAACTGCTTTCCCAGGACGACCTGTCGGCCGGAGACTGGCTGCCGCTCCCCGTGCGCACGATGGTCGACCTGTACAGCCCCTCGTCCGGCTCGGCACCATGAGCCGCCTGGCGGTGCACCGGCCTGATCCGTGAGGACGGGCCGCCGGGCGGGGGGCGGGTGGGCGCACCGGGCGGTGTTCAGCGGCACAGGGTGCGCAGGGTGGGGAGGCAGTCCGCGGCCCGGCGCTGCGGGTCGGTGTCGGTGCCGGCCCAGGCGATCCGGGCGTCCGGGCGGATGAGCACGGCGGTGACGTCCCGCCAGAGCGCGTGCGCCGTCTCGGTGTCGACGGTTGCGGCGCGCCGCTCCAGGCCGTCCGTCGGGCACGGCGTCGTCGTCCCGCCGAGGTCCAGCAGCAGTGGTCGGCCGTGGTGCATCAGCGGGTGGGCGGTGGGTGCGCCGGCCGGGGTGTTCAGGGCGAGGCCGGCCAGCCGGGTGCCGTTCAGCGGGTGCCCGCCGGGCTCGGTGCCGGCGGGGAGCGGGTCGTCGAAGCCGGCGATCCGGCGGGCCCACTGGCGGTTGGTCCGTGGTTCGGCGAGTGCGGCGGACCAGACCTCGCGCAGGGCGATCTGCTCCGGGTTCGCCGCCGCGAACAGGGCGAGCTGCGCGCGGGTGTTGTCGATGACGGCGCGGGCCGCCGGGCGGCGTTCGGTGTCGTAGCTGTCGAGCAGTCCGTCGGGCGCCCGGCCCTGGAGGGTGGCGGCCAGCTTCCAGCCCAGGTTGGTGGCGTCCTGGATGCCGAGGTTCATGCCCTGCCCGCCGGCCGGGAAGAACATGTGCGCCGCGTCCCCGGCCACCAGCACCCGTCCGGCCCGGTACCGGGCGGCCTGGCGGGTGGCGTTGCCGTAGCGCGAGAGCCACCGGGGGTTGCGCAGGCCCAGGTCCCGTCCCAGCAGTGCGCGGGTCTGCTCGCGCACCTCCGCCAGGGTCAGCGGTTCGCCGGTGCCGCGGTGCATGGTGGCCGTGGACAGGCCCGCCAGCCGGTGGACGCCGTCGCCGATCGGGGCCGCCAGGAACGAGCCGCCCGGCCCGGTGGCGGCGAGCGGCCCGGTGGGCGGATCGTCGAGTTCGACGTCGGCGAGCCACCCGGTCATGGTGGTGTCCTGACCGGGGAAGTCGATGCCCGCCGCCTGGCGCACCGCGCTGCGCGTGCCGTCGCAGCCCACCACCCAGCGGGCCCGCACGGTCCGGTGGGTGCCGCCGGCCCGGATCACCACCTCGACGGCGTCCGGCCCCTGGGTGAGCGAGACGACCTCCTGCCCGCGCAGCACCCGGGCGCCCACGGCGACCGCGTGCTCCTCCAGGAGCTGCTCGGTGACGGACTGACCGAGCGCCAGCATGAAGGGGTGGACCGCCCCGACCGCGGAGAAGTCCAGCCGGGTGGTCGCCGCGCCGAAGTGGCCGGTCGGCACCGGGGTGCCGCGTTCGATGAACCGCTGCGCGAGGCCGCGGGTGGCGAAGGTGTCCAGCGTGCCGGCCTGCAGGCCGACCGCGCGCGACCGCCCGTCCGGTGCCGCCCGGCGTTCCACGACGGCCACCTCCACCCCGTGCAGGCGCAACTCCGCGGCGAGCCAGAGCCCTACCGGGCCGGCCCCGGCGATGAGCACGTCGAGCATGACAACCACTTCCTCTCACTCTGGGACGATGCGCCGGGACCGGGCAGCCTCGTGGCGCCGGGTGGGCGGGGTGGTCAGCGGGCGCTGCCGAGGTCCCGGTCGGCGTCGGCGCCCTCCAGCAGGAGGGTGGTCTCCTCGATGCGGCGGAAGCGGCCGTCGGGGGCGAACTCGGCGAAGAGGTAGACCTCCATGCGGACGGTGGAGCCGTCGGTCTTGGTGATCGTCATGGTGTGGCGGTCGGCGTAGCGGTCGCCGTCGGAGAGTTCGTCGTGGACCTCGACCGAGCCGCCGGCCACGACCGTGCGCAGGTGGGCGATGTGGGCGAGGAACTCGGTGCGGTTCGCCCAGCTTCCGTCGGTGCGCTGGCGGTAGTCGGGGGCGAAGTGCCGGTCGGCGGCCTCCTCGAGGGCCAGGCCCGGGGTGAGGAGCAGGTCGGTCAGGGCGGCGCGGGCGTGGGTGCGGTTCACGGGGATTCCTTCGCTCGGATGCGGGAGTCGGCCCGTCGCGCATCAATCCGAGATGCGTGCTTAGGGCACGCTTGCCACTGTACAGGGAAAGCGTGTTTTACGCACGCAAATCTGGAACGGCCAAGGACTCGACAGGGCACGACACCCCAACGCCCCGCCCTCGGGCGGGCGGCCGGGTGCGGCCGGGCGGGCGGGCGGGCGGGCGACGGAGCTCGGCATCCTGACAGCGGGCCGCACCCGGCCGGAATCCAGGTCGAGGCGGTCAGCGGCCGGCGGCCCCGGCACGCTGGGCGTCGATGCGGGCATGGGCGTCCGGCCACCGGATCGGGAGCCGTTCGACCGGGGTGTCCCAGAAGGTGAAGGTGGACTCCCGCATGGTGGCGCGCAGGCCGGTCATGGTGCTGCGGTGGGGTTCGGCGGCGGCGAAGGCGTCCAGGGCCTCGCGGCTCTCCCAGGCGGACAGCGTCCAGAAGGTCCGCCGGAGCGGCCGGGCGATCAGCGAGGCACCCAACGCGCCTGGCGCGCTGCGCAGTTGGCGCCAGATGGCGAGCGACCGGACGAAGAAGCGCGGGACGTCGGCGAGCGAGCGGACCTCGAAGCGGGAGGCCATGACGACCGCCCGGGTGCCGGGGACGGCGGGGTTCGGGGTGATCCAGGGCAGGGTGGGCATGGCTGACTCTCCCCATCGGCGGAGGACGCCACATTGGGTAGTGGCACTATCTATGTTAGACAGTGCTGGTATCCAGATGCCAGGGGAAAGGACGAGTGCCGCCGGTGCGGATCTCCGAACTCAGCCGCCGCAGCGCGGTGCCGACCGCGACCATCAAGTACTACCTGCGGGAGGGCCTGCTGCCGCCCGGCCGGGCCACCGCCGCCACCCAGGCCGAGTACGACGAGAGCCACCTGCGCCGGCTGCGCCTGGTGCGGGCGCTGATCGGGGTGCGGGGGCTGAGCGTGAGCGCCACCCGCGAGGTGCTCGGCGCGGTGGCGGAACACGCGGGGCAGCGCCACCAGGTGCTCGGCCTGGTGCTCGGGGCCCGCCCGGTGGACGAGGAAGCGGAGCAGGCGCACGGGGAGCCGAAGCCGGGAACGGCGGAGGTGGACGCGCTGATCGGCGAACTCGGCTGGGAGGTCTCCGAGCACGCCCCCGCCCGGGCGGTACTCGGCGAGACCCTGGAGACCCTGCGCACGCTCGGCGCCGAACTCGACCCGGCGGCTCTGCGGGGCTACGCCGAACTGGCCGAGCGGACCGCCGTCCTGGACCTCGACCAGCTCGACCCGGCGGCCGACCCGCTGGAGCAGGCCGAACGGGCCCTGCTGCGGACCGTCCTCCTGGAACCGGCCCTGCTCGCCCTGCGACGGCTGGCCCAGGAGAACGAGTCCGCCCGGCGGGAGCGCTGAGCGCCACGACGACCGAACGGGCCGCCCGCCGAAACAGCCCCAGGACGGCAGCCGGCCTCGGCTCGCTGTCGATCGAACCCTCGGCCCTCGCGGTCCAGGACTCCAGCACCGAGGCCAACGCCCGGGTGATCCGGACCGCGTGCACGAACGACGCCGGGCAGTCCCGGCGCATCGAGGAGCGGCCGGGCGGCATGCGCTTCGTCAACGGCAACAACCGGCTGTGCCCCGCCGTCTCCTACGGCAGCAGCGCCCCGCACGCGCCCCTCGCGCAGCACCCGTGCGGGGCGCTGCTCCGCTACGGGGCCTGCGGCCCGCGCCGCTGATCCCGACGCCTGTGGGCCGTCCGCAGCAATGTGGCCCGCGCCCGCTTGCGCCTGCCGCCACGGCCCCTCCCCCAGGCCGAACAATCGGCCTGGTCGGGACACAGGGACCATTCCGAGTGGCAGTGAGGGGAACGAACCGATGGACGAAGCCGGTCGCCCGAGTCGTCGAGCGCTGCTCGCCGGCGGGCTGGTGAGCACCGCGTTCGCGCTCGCGGGATGCACGACGACCAGGGCGGACTCCCCCGCCCCCCTCGCCTCGCCGGCCTCGCCCACGGGCAGTGCCGCGCCGTCGTCGACACCGCAAGCACAGCCCACCACACCCGCCGCGGCGTTCACGAGGCTGATGGACGGCAACAGGCGCTGGGTCAGCGGAGACCTGCAACACCCCGACCGGGACCCGAACCGGCGTCAGCTGGTCGCCCAGGAGCAGGAGCCGTTCGGGTCGATCCTCTCGTGCATCGACTCGCGGGTCCCGCCCGAGCTCCTCTTCGACACCGGCCTCGGCGACCTGTACGTCATGCGCACGGGCGGTGAGGCGGTCAGCCCGGTGGTCACCGGGTCCGTCGAGTACGGGCCCATGACGAGCGGCACCCCCCTCATCGTGGTCCTCGGGCACCAGCGCTGCGGCGCGGTCAAGGCGGCGTACGAGTCCATCCGGGACGGCAAGCCGCTGCCCGGCAACCTGGACGCGATCGCCAAGGCCCTGCGGCCGGCGTACGACCAGGCGGTCCGGGAGGGCGGCGCCGACCCGGTCGAGACGATGTCCCGCGCCCAGGTCACCCTGACGGCAGCCGACCTGCGCTCCAACCCCGACCTGGCCCCCCTCGTGGCCAAGGGCACCCTGGCCGTCGTCGGCGCCTACTACTCCCTGGACACGGGCGTCGTGGAAGTCCTGTCCGGAGCACCCTGACCGGTCGGACGGGCCCCGGCCCACGGCCGGCGGCACGTTCACCGGGCGCGGGCCGAGGCGCCGGCCGCCCGGCGAGCCGTGGTCGCCCTTACGAGACCGGCGTGGTCGAGGAACTGCGCCGCCGGACCGGGGCCGTCGGACCGGCCGTCACGTGCCGGATCTCACCGCTCTGCGGCACCATCCCGATCCCACGCACCGTCGTTTCCTCGCCTCGGTCCTGTGGCACCGACACCTCCTCACACCGGCCGACCGCGCCTCGGAGGTCGTTCAGGATGCCGACTTCCTGGCGTCCTGGGCGCAGGACGAGGCCGACGGACGCTGGGCGCCACCTGATTCGGCCCGGCACGGATGTGCGAGCGGGTGGGCCGCGAGCGGGTGGGCCGCGAGCGGGTGGGTGCGACCCGCCGTTGTCAGCCCTGGGCGCTCAGCCAGCGGCGGACCGCGAAGCTCAGGCGGCCGGGGGCCGGGCGGCCGGTGAGGACCGCTTCGAAGCGGCGGCGGTCGCGGGCGGCCCGGAGCACCGCGAGGTCGTGGGTGCCGGGGGCGGGCGGGGCCGGTTCGGCGTGCTGGGCGGCACGGTAGCTGTCCAGGAGGTGCTGGTGCAGTGCGTTCATGCGCTCACCGTGCACCACCGCCGGCCCGCCGGTCCCGCCGATTGACGACCCCCGTCAAATGACGTGGTCACCCGGCCCGGCACCATAGGGAGGTGAGCGTGACCATCGACATCACCGGGCTGCCGCACGAGCGGATCGTCTTCCACCCTTCGCCGCTGGCCGAGCTCGGCAACGCGCTGCACGCGCTCGCCGAGCCGGCCCACCACCCCCGGTTGCAGGCGTGGACGACGGCGACCTCCGGCACGCTCGAACCGGAACTGGCCGGCCGGATGCTGGAGGCCGACTTCATGTGGCGCTCGACGCGCTCCGACTTCCTGATGCCCGCCCAGCCCCGGCGGACCCTCGCCGAGGAACTGGACGACCTCGACCGGATGGAGGACGAGAGGTTCGTCGGCGCGGCCCTGGAGATCTCCTGCAGCACCAACCACTACCCCAGGGGCCTGCCCTCGCCCCTGGTCGACGCGTGGTCGCGACGCCGTGCGCTCGACCTCGCGGCGGCCCGCGGTCCGCACCAGGCGGCGTTCGTCGAACGGATGCTCACCGACCCCACCGCCACCCGGGCGTGGATCCGCCGGCTCCTGGAGGACTGCGACCGGGCGTTCTTCGCCGACACCTGGCGCCGGGTCCGCGTCCAGCTCACCGCCGACGCCCAGGACAAGAGCGAACTGCTGCGCCGCAAGGGCCTGGCGGAGGCGCTCACGGCGGCGTCACCGGCGCTGAGCCTGGAGGAGGACGAGCACGGCAGCCGCATCGTCGTCGACAAGCTCGTGCACGGCCGCACCGACGCCCGCGGCACCGCCGTCACCCTGCTGCCCAGCGTCTTCGGCTGGCCGCACCTGTTCACCCTGTACGGGCCGGGCTGGCAGCCCGTGATCCAGTACCCGGCCGCGGCCCACGAGATCGGCGGCGCCGAGCCCGTGGAGACGGTCAAGCTGCGCCTGGACGCGCTGACCCACCCGATGCGGATGAACCTGTGCCGCAGCCTGGCGCGCGCCGCGTACTCGACGAACGAGCTGGCCGACGCGTACGGCCTCACCGCCCCCGAGATCTCCCGCCACCTCGCCGTCCTGCGGAAGGCCGGGCTCCTGGTCACCCGGCGCCGGGGGCGCTACGTCCTGCACCAGCTCGACATCTCCGTCGTGGCCCGGATCGGCAGCGACTTCCTGGAGTCCGTGCTGCGCTGAGGTCCACCCGGTAGCGGTGTCGCGCGGCGCGGTGGGCGAGCAGTGCCGGTGCGTCCCGGGGCGCCGCTCAGTCCGCGCGCGGGCAGCGATAGAGCTGCCGGCCGTCGGCCGTCGGCGCCGGGCCGGGCACGTCGGTGGCCGGCACCTGGGTGCAGGCGCTCCGTACCCAGGACTGGACCTGCGCCGTGGTCGTCGCACCCGCCGAATCGTCACCGCCACGGTGGTCGGTGCCGAGCAGGACGTAGCGCAACTCGCCCTTCCTGATCAGTTGTCGGAACTCCGCCAGGGTGGGCGAGGGCGCCGATCCGCTGAAGCCGCCCATCGGCAGGACCTCCTCGCCCGTTGCCAGGATGAACGGTGCGGCGGCGCTCCAGTCGGAGGCGGCGAACAGGTAGCGGGCGCCGTCCCGGTGGGCCCGCAGGTAGTCGAACAGGGCCTGTGCGGGCGCCGTCAGGTGCCCCGAGGAGCCGGCGAACCCGCCCCCGCCGTGCTGCGCGCGCGGCGCGGCCACGGCGGCGGTGGAACCCATCGGGTGCCGCGCACCCCCGGAGGGGCCGACGGTGCCCATGCCCGAGTTGCCGTACGCCGGGCTCAGCACCGACGACGCCCAGGCACCCGGCGCGACCAGCATCGCCGCGACGCCGGCCAGCAGCCCCGCCGGCGCGAACCCCCGCCCGGTGACGCGCTTGAGCGCGACCGCCGCGAGCAGGGCCAGCGCCACGGCACCCAGGCCGATCACGGTCGGCGCCAGCCAGGGCAGGAAGGCCGGGAACTCCCGGGCGAGGCGGGCCGACCAGGCGACCGTCCCGGCGATCGCGGCGGGCAGCGCCCACGCCCGGGCACCGCCCGCGCGGAAGCCCTGCCACAGCAGGACCGTCCCCGCGCCGCCCAGAGCCGCGAGCGGGGCGGCGATCACACCCATGTAGTAGCTGTGTCCGCCGACGCTGCCCGCACTGAAGACCAGGAAGAACACCCCCAGCCAGGCGCCCCACAGGACGTAGCCGGCCCGCAGCACGTCGGTGCGCGGCTCGCGCCGCCGCCAGGCCGGCCCGCACGCCAGCGCGACGGCGGCGAGCGGGTAGAGCCAGCCGGTCTGCGGGGCGAACCGCGAGCCGAACATCTTCGTCCAGCCGCCGTCGTTCGCGCCGCCGCCCTGACTCTGGGACGGGGCCGGTGCCAACGGACTCCGAGGAGTGTCGGTTACCTGGTACGGGTTCGTAGGCTGGCTCGTGTACGGACCCTTGGCCCCGCCGACCCGGACCGCCTGCACGCTGCCCGTCTGCGCCGCGCTCATCCCCAGCGAGGAGAACCGGTTCAGGAAGTTGTAGCCGACCACCATGCTGAACGCCGAGTTGTCCGTCGTGCCGTCCACGTACGGACGGTCCTGCGCCGGGGTCACCGTGACCGCCAGCATCCACGAGGCCGACACCACCACCGTCACCAGCCCGGCCAGCGCGACGTGCCCGGCCCGCCGCCGCAGACCGGCCGGCGCCGCGAGCAGGTACACCGCCGCGAGCGCGGGCAGCACCGCCCACGCCTCCAGCATCTTGGTCTGGAACGCCAGCCCCACCCACACCCCGGCCAGCAGCAACGGACGCAGCCGCGCCGCGTGGGCGGCCCGCTGCGCGGCGTCCGCCGCGAGCAGGAGCAGCAGCGTGAAGGCGGCGTCCTCGACCGCGGTGCGGAACAGGCCCGCGGCCACCGGCGTCAGCGTGAAGGCCGCGGCCGCGAGCAGCCCCGCGTCGGCCCCCGCCCACCGCCGCACCACCCGGTACATCACCAGGACGGACAGCACGCCCTCGACCACCTGCGGCAGGGTCAGCGCCCACGGATGGAACCCGAGGACGCGCGCCGACAACGCCTGCGGCCACAGGAACCCGGGCAGTTTGTCCAGCGTGATGGTGCCCGCCGGATCGAACGACCCGAACACGAACGCCTTCCAGCTCTCCGTCATGCTGCGCACGGCGTCGGCGTAGAAGGTGTGGTACTGGCTGTGGTTGATGTTCCACGTGTAGAGCACGGCGGCGACGGTCGCGATCCCGAGCAGCACGGGCCGTGCGTAGCCCGGCTGTCCGTCGGGTGACGTCCACGGGGCCCGGCGGCCGCGCGGCCGGGCGGCCGGGGTCTGCCCGGGCGCGGTGAGGACATTGATGGCCATGGTCGGCACTCTCGGACGCGTCCGTGAGAGATGCCCCGGGAGGCGCCCCGGTTTGGTCAGATCTATACCTACGGCGCACCGATCGGCCCACCCCTCCCCCGCTGCCCGCCCGAGGAGCCGACGGCCTCGGCACCGGGCGGCCCGCCGACGGTGCGCGGCGGTCGGTGGGCGGGGGCGGATGCGAACCGCCGTAGCCGCGCTGATCGAGCAGAGGTGCGCGGCGGAGCCTTGGCGGGCGGTCCCGGTCAGTGCGGCGCGGTGGTGGGCGCTGGTGCCCGGAGGGCGTCGACGGCGAGGCGGGCGGCGGTTCCGATCGCGGCGTCGGCGGCGGGCAGGGTGATGGTGGTGGCGGCGGCGCGGGTGAAGACGGCGAGGGCGTAGCGGCCGCCGTCGGGGTATTCGACGACGCCGACCTCGTGGCGCAGGGTGGGGAGGGTGCCGGTCTTGCCGTGGACGCGGACGTCGTCGAAGGGGAAGCCGGAGGCCAGGCGGTGTGGCCAGACCTGGAGGCCGAGGAGGCGTCGCAGGGCGGCGCCGTGGTCGCCGGGGCAGGCGTCTCCGTGCCAGAGGGCGGTGAGCAGGGTGGTCATGTCGCGGGGGGTGCTGTGGTTGGTGAAGGCGGGGTCGAGGACTCTGAGGCGGGCGACGACGGCGGGGTCGACCGGGGAGTCCGGGCCGGTGTCCTCGGCGAGGGCCGCGATGAGGTCGCGGAGCTTGTGGACGGCGACGGTGCGGTTCAGGCCGAGGTCGGCCATGGTGCGGTTGACGGTGTCGAGGCCGATCTCGTCCCACAGGGTGTCGGCGGCGGTGTTGTCGCTGACGGCGGCGGTGAGGTAGGCGAGGTCGCGCAGGGAGAGGCGGGCGGGGTCGAGCATGGCGGCGAGGCCGGTCCCTCCGGGGGTGCGGCCGGTGGCGGGGACGTCGACCTGCCGGGTCAGGTCGATCCGTCCGGCGGCGGCCTCGCGGTACAGCGTCACGAGCAGGCAGAGCTTGTGGACGCTGGCGGTGCTGACGGCGGTGTCGGCGCCGAGGCCGATCTCGGCGCCGGTGTCGAGGTCGCGCGCGTGCAGTCGGCCGGTGACGCCCGCGTCGGCGAAGGCCGCGGCGATGCGGGTGCGCGCGGCCCGGTCGTGCGGGGGCCGGTCCTGCGCGGCCCGGCTGCGCGGGGGCCGGTCGGCAGCCGGGTGGTCGGCTCTGGTGCGGTCGCTGGTCAAAGCGGGAACTCCATTGCGGGCCGGGGGTAGAGCGGGCGGTGGGGCGGCTGGGGCAGCAGGCCCCCCGGTCCGGTCAGCGCCTCGTGGGCGGCCTGGGCGAACAGCCGGACGGCGGGCCCGCCCCGCCCGGCCGGCCAGGCCGTGGAGGTCCGCCAGGCCAGCGGGGTGCCGGTGAGCGGACGCCAGACTGTACCCGGTGGTGGCGCGGTGCGCGGCACCAGGGCGATGGCGCTGCCGGTGAGCACGAGCGCGCCGGCGACGTCCGGTCCCGGCGGGTCGACGACGGCCTCGGGGGTGCAGCCGTGCCTGGTCAGCGTGGTGAGCACCTCGTCGTACAGGGCCGGGGCGGTGGCGCGCGGGAAGAGGACCAGGCGCAGGCCGGTCAGTTCGGCCACCGCGAGTTCCGCGCGGTCGGCGTACGGGCTGCGCGCGGCGAGCAGGACGCCGAGCGGCTGGTGCAGGACGGGGCCGAAGGCCAGTCCGTCGGCGGGGCAGGGGTGGCGGACGACGGCGACGTCGACGGTGTGCTGGGCGAGTTCGCGCACCACGGCCGCGACGGGCAGTTCCCGCAGTTCGAGCCGGGTGCCCGGGGAGGCGCTCTCGAAGCCGGTGAGCAGCGCGGCGAGGGTGGCCGGCCCGAGTTCGGGCGGGACGGCCGCGCGCAGGGTGCCGGCCCGTCCGCTGCGCAGGTCGGCGGCGGTGGCGAGGAGGCGGGCGGCGCTGTCCAGCGTCTCCTCGGCCTCGGCGAGCAGCAGCCGGCCCGCCGGGGTGAGGTCGACGCCGCGCGGGCCGCGGTCGAACAGGGTCACGCCGAGTTCGCGTTCGAGGCGCTGGATCCGCTGGGAGAGCGAGGGCTGGGCGATCCGCAGGCGCTCGGCGGCGCGGCCGAAGTGCCGTTCCTCGGCGACGGCGCGGAAGTGGCGGAGGTGCCCCAGCAGGTCCATGGGCAGCCATCATAGGTGTTTTCTTATCGTCCACTTCATGATTGCGGTCTTGGACTGGGGAGTCGGCGGCCTGTTTAGCTGAGCGGGCCGGCGCGATCGCGGCGGTGACGGCACGAACGATCCGGGAGACCCTTCGATGACGCCCCTCCTCCTCCGCCCCCGTACCACGCTGCCCGCCGTGGCCCTGCTCGTGGCCGCGCTGATCGGCGGGTGCGGCGGGGCGGGCAGCGCCTCGACGGCGTCGACGGCCGGCGGCACCGCTTCCGGTGCGACGGCTTCCGGCACGACGGTGGCGAGCGGGCCCGCGGCCGCCTCGGCTGACGCCTCGGCGGACGCCTCCTTCGCGGCGCTCGAGCAGCGGTTCGGCGCCCGGCTCGGCGTGTTCGCGGTGGACACCGGCAGCGGCCGGGAGGTCGCCCACCGGGCCGACGAGCGGTTCGCGTTCGCGTCCACGATCAAGTCGCTCGCCGCCGGGGCCCTGCTGCGGAAGGCGTCCGACGCGGACCTGGACAAGGTCGTCCCCTACCGGCAGGAGGACGTGCTGGAGTGGGCGCCGATCACCTCGAAGCACGTGGCCACCGGCATGACGCTGCGTGACCTGGCCGCCGCCTCCATCCAGTACAGCGACAACACCGCGGCCAACCTGGTCACCGCCGAGCTCGGCGGCCCGGCGGCCGTCCAGCAGTCCCTGCGTGACCTGGGCGACTCGACCACCAGCGTCGACCGCACCGAACCCACCCTCAACGAGGCGACCCCGGGCGACACCCGCGACACCAGCACCCCGCGCGTCTTCGCCGCCAACCTGCGCCGCTACGTGCTCGGCGACGTCCTCCCGGAGGGCCGGCGCGGACTGCTGACGGACTGGCTGCTCGGCAACACGACCGGCGGCCCGTACATCCGCGCGGGGGTGCCCGCCGACTGGAAGATCGGCGACAAGACCGGCAACGCGGGCTACGGGACCCGCAACGACGTCGCCGTGGCGTGGCCGTCGGGCGGGCGCAGCCCGGTCGTGATCGTCGTCCTGTCCGACCGCGGCAAGGCGGGCGCCACCTCCGACGACGCCCTGATCGCGGAGGCGACCAAGGCCGTCGTCAGCGCCCTCGGCTGACCCTCCCCCACCGACCAGGAGCCCCGGGCGGATGGTGTTGCCCGCGGCCGCGGAACCGGCGCGGCGGAAGGGCGGCCCCTCCGCGGCGCCGGTTTCCGGCGGTGCACGGGCTCAGTGCTGCGCCGGGTGGAACAGCGTGTCGTCGTAGTCCGGGAAGATGACCGGCATCGCGCGGCGGAACGCGGTGACCTCCGTGCTGTCCTCCAGGCCCCGGCAGAGCGTCTGCGGCCAGTACCAGAAGCCGCGGGAGGCGATCAGCCGTTCCAGGTAGGCGTCGAAGGAGTAGCCGGTGTCGTGCGACTCCTCGCCGAGGTAGTGGTAGTGGACGGAGTCGAGGGGGGGAACGAACGCCGCGCAGGCTTCGGGGACGAACCTGTCGAAGGGTTTGACGGCGCGGAACTCCTGGTCCTCCGCCGAGTGCCAGGTGACGCCCTTCCAGTCGCCGAAGACGTCGCGCAGCGGCAGCAGGTTGATGAGGCCCTGGTCCGAGAGGTCGTTGTTCAGGAGTTCGGGAACGGTGTGCCGCCACGTCAGGCGGACCGCGCCGACCTCGCGGTAGAAGGCCTCGACACCGTCCGGGAGACGGCCGTCGGCCAGGCGGGTGGCGAGTTCGAGGTCGGCGGCTGGGGTCGGTGGCGCGACGGTGGCCTCCTCGAGCTGCACGCGGGGGTTGCGCTCCAGGTCGGCGATCATCGCGGTCAGCCGGGCACGGGGGTTGATCACGTACGTACGTCTCCTTCGGCGCCTTCGGCGGCGCCAGCGGGTGCGGTCGGTGCTACAGCCGGTTGTTCTCGATCTCCCACGCGTCGCCCTTCAGTTCGTTGCCGGCGGTGTCGTAGACCGTGTACTCGGCGTGGAGCTTGCCGGCGAGTTTGGCGGCGTAGTTGGCGTCGATGTCGGCGTCCAGGTTGGCGTCGCCCGTCTGGAAGTCCTGCGCGTCGGGGTGGGTGCTGTAGTCGGCCTCCACGTAGTACTCGACCACGTTGCCCTTCGTCAGCACCTCGTCCTTGACGGTCTTCTCGACCTTGGAGTGGTGCGAGGAGTTCGCCGACCCGGTGATCGGCGTCATGTTCTTCATGACGCCGGGGCCGCCGACGTTGTGGTTGAGCAGGTGCCCCTGCACCATGAAGTTCTGGAACCAGAGGCCGGTCGCGCCGGTCTTGGGCCACCAGGACGGCTGTTCCTTGGGTGCGGAGCCCTTGCCGAGCTGCCCGGGCCAGAGTTCGGCGTGCATCGTGGTGCCGACGCCGTTTCCGTTCACCCCGCCGTAGGTGACGTACGGGCTGCCGGTGAACGCCCGCTGCACCGCCAGCTCCTGGTCCGCGGACGGGGCCGGCTCGGCGACCCGTTGGACGGCCTCGGGCACGGGCCCGCTCAGCGCCCGGACGGCGTTCGCCTCGGCGGCGCGTTCGAAACGGTCGCCGGGGTCGCTGACGGACAGTCCGTTCCCGTGGTCGGTGCCGGCCACCGGGCCCGATCGCTGCTGGATGACATGGGTCAGCTCGTGGGCCAGCGTGTGCTTGTCGGTGCCGCCCTGGCCGAGCACGACGTGCTCGCCGGAGGTGTAGGCGCGGGCGCTGATCTCGGCCGCCGAGCGGGCCGCGACGGGGTCGTCGTGGACCCGCACGCTGCTGAAGTCGGCGCCCAGCCGGGCCTCCATCTCCGTCCGCACGCTGTCGGCCAGCGGACGGCCCGGGGACCGCAGCACCTGGGGGACCGTCGAACGCTGTACCGGCGCTTCTTCCGACTCCCGCTGCTGCCTGATCAGTTGGGCGACGGCCGCGTTGCCTATGGTGCGCTGCAGCGCGCTGATCGAGCGGGGATCCGGCGGTGCGGACTGCCTCTGCGCGGTCGGCCGGCTGCGGTCACGGCGCCCGGACTCGCTCCGCGTCTTCTGGTCATGCGCGTGCACATCCACCTCCTGGACAGGCGGTTCAAGCCGCAGTCTCTGTCTGTCCATGCCGGTCTATGGCAGGTTCCGTGGCGCGCGCAAGGACCCGAGGGACAGTGTCGGGGGCAACCTCGGGGGAACCCGGCGGTCGTCATGCGCCGAGCGGCCGGCCCACCGGTGCGGCGACCGCCGCCCGATGTGACCTGCGGCGGGACGAGGGACCACCATGGTCACGGGTCTTCCGGCCGCCGTGCCGCTCGCCGAAGCCTCAGGTGGTGGCCGTCGGAGCGGGAGAGGCCGCGCCGGTGGGCGGGGCCTGACAGGGCAGGGTGACGATGACGCCCACGCCCTGGCCGGGCTTCGTGCCGCCGGCCAGGGAGACGGTGTAGCGGTCGGGCTCGTGGACGGCGTCGAAGTCCCCGGTCGGCGAGTCAGCCGGGCCGGCCGGACCGTTCGAGGTGATCGTGAAGCCCTCGCCCGCGAGCTTCTCCCGCAGTGCCCGGAGCACCTCGGGGCGCTGGTCGTCCGTGGTCTTCAGCTGAATCGCCGAGCTGAGTTGGTACGCCTCGCGCTCATCGGCTATTCCCGTCCCCCGGCCCGGGCACCTGTAGTAGCCGACGAGCTTGATCCACGGATCCCGCTCGAGGCCCGTCAGCGCACGCACGTGGTCCTGGACCCGTTCCGCCCGGGTCAGCGCCTCCGCCCGGGACTCGACCTGTGTGGGCTCGTCCACCTTTCCCGGTCCCCCGCCCGCCGACCCCACCAGCGAGCAGGAGCCGAGCACCAGGGCGCCCGCCACCATCAGCACGGACGCGCGGGCCACCCGTGCGGCAGCCCCGGACGGCACGGCCGTCGCTCTCTTGGACAACTGTGGTACTCCCCCGTGAACAGGTGTGCGCTGTGCCGTCCGGATGCTACGGCACCACCGGGGCCGGGCGGGTCCGCGTCAGGGGGCGGTGAACAGCCGGGGGAAGGCCGGGGCCAGCCAGGGCCGGCGGCCCCAGGCGAGCACCTTGCCCCGCAGGAGCGCGTCGGTGGCGCTGGAGCGGCCCAGCGCGATGAGGAAGAACGCCACCGGCTCGGTGAGGATCGTGCAGTCGGGGCGGCGCGGCGGCTCCTGGCTCACCTCGGCGGCGCCGTCCGTGAAGGTCACCGCGAATCCCTCCAGGCCGCGCACCCGCAGCCGGTAGCAGGCGTGGTGGCCGGCCGCGGCGCGTGCGTCGACCACCCACGGCATGGCCGTGCGCAGGAACGGCATCGTCAGCGCGACGCGCGGCCGGTCGAGCGGGTGCGGCCGGCCGAGGGCGCGGGCGACGTCGTAGAGGTGGGCCAGCATGTGGGTCAGCAGGTAGGAGCCGAGGGTGTCCAGGTCCATCGGGCCGAGCGGGGTCCGCACCGGTTCGGTGCCGCTGCGCGGGGCGGCGGCGGCCGTGAACTCCCTCGCCCACCGGGCGATCTGCTCGGCGAGGACGGCCGGGTCCCGTTCGGGGCGCCGGGCCAGTGCGGCGGCGTTCGCGGCGGCCAGCGAGGCGGGGGTGCCGTCCCCGTACGGGCGTTGCTCGCCGGCGGCCAGGGCGGCCATCAGCTCGTTGGCCATCGCGAGGTGGGCGGCGGCTTCGGCGACGGTCCACTCGGATCCGGGGACGGGGGTCTCGCCGTGGCAGCCGGCGAGCAGGGCGGGGGCCTCGTCGCCGACCGCGGTCACCGCTTGGAGGAGTGCGGTGCGTGCGGCGGCGGGCCGGGGCGGCGGGAGGTCCATGGTGGAGAAGAGTGACCGACTCCGGTGTGGCTGTCCAGCGTTGCGGCGCGGCCCTGGGCGGCGTGACGGGCCGGCCCCCGCCCGCGTGGGCGGGCGGGGGCCGGTTCGTGGCCGGTCAGTGGGCGATGATCTGCAGGTTGGCGTTCCGTCCGACGGTGCCGCCCACGTAGAAGGTGTGGCCGTCGGGGCCCAGGGCCAGGCCGGTGAGGCTGTCCTCGTCGAGGTCGCCGGCGCTCTCGGCGGGGACGGGGGCGCCGGTGGCGGTGTCGAGGGCGAGCACCGAGGCGGTGCTCGTGCCGTAGTTGCTGTCGGTGAGGTAGAGCCGGGTGCCGTCCGCGCTGACCTGCGGGTTCTCCAGTGCGTCGCCGCTGCCGGCGGGGTGGAAGGTGGTGGTCACGGCGTCGGTGGCCGGGTCGATGAGGGTGCTCGCGCCGGTGCCGAGTTCGGCGAGGCCGAACAGGCGCTTGCCGTCGGGGGTGAACGCCAGGTCGTAGTCCAGGTTGGTGGCGGTGCCCTGGACGGTGGCGGCCACGGTGGGCGTGGTGGCGGCCGCGCTCACGTGCACCACGCCCTGGCTGGTGCCGACGTAGACGTCGCCGGTGCCCGGGCGGGCCGCGGGGGCGCCGACGTAGGGGGCGGGGATCTGGACCGTGGTGGTGAACGCCTGCTGTGCGGTGGCGAAGGCCAGGATCCGGCTCTGGCCGTTCTGCCGGTAGGCGGTGGGCCCGCTCTGGGAGACGTAGAGGGTGGATCCGTCGGGGCTGAAGGCCAGTCCGGAGGTCGAGCCCGCGGCCCAGCCGGCCGGGCGGGGCTGGTCGGGCAGGGTGACGGTGGCGAGCAGGGTCAGCGTGGCGGTGTCCACCACGCTGAGGCGCTGGCCGTCGAGCACGTACAGGCGGGAGCCGTCCGCGCTGAGCGCCGGGTGGGCGCTCCACTGGAGGGTGCCGAGGGCCAGCCGTGCGGTGACGGCGCCGGACTGGGTGTCGACCGCCTTCACCGTGGAGGTGTTGTCGGCCTCGGTCACCGCGACGTAGGCCTTGGCACCGTCGGGGCTGACCACGGGCGCGGCGTTGCGGGCGCCGACCGTGACGGTCGCCTCGTTGCCGGACAGCGGGGTGTCGGCCGCGGCGGCGGTGCCGGTCAGGGCGAGCAGGGCCGCCGCGGCGGCGGTGAGCATCGCGGCGGTGCGGCCGGTGGTGGTGCGGGTGGTGGTGCGGGTCATCGGTTTCCCCCTCGTGGAGCGCGTGAATGTGGTGGCGCGGCGCGGGCCGGGCGCCGTCAGTGCCGGATGGTCTGCGGGCTGGTGGCGGCCCCGTCCGCCGGCGCCGGCAGCAGCGCCGACGGGAGCACGGCGACCGCGGGTGCGGCGGCGGAACGACGCGTCGCCCCCGAACGAATACCGGACATCAACTCCCCCTCCCCCACCGCGCCTCGCGGTGCCGGGGGGCAGGCTAGCCGATACGTCTGAAGATCCGACCGGCGTCCGGGCAGCCGTCCGGTGACCACCGGGCGCTACGTACGGTGACGATCCGCCCGCACCCTTCTCCGGAGGGTTCAGGGCGTCAGCGGCCCGACGGGTGGCGGGGGTTCAGCGGTGGGCGGGGCTGGGCGTGCGACAGCCCGTCGCCGTGGGGACGGGACGGGCTGCCGGGGTGGGGCCGTGGGTCAGTGCACGGTCACGGTGAAGACGGGCGACGCGGCGCCGCCGCCGATGATGCGCAGTTCGTTGAGGCCCTTGATCCCGAGCTTGACGCCGAGGGAGTAGGAGCCGGTGCGGGTGGTGTGCACGGAGGCGGGCAGGGTGACCCACGTGCCGTGCTGCTTCTGCTGGAGGGTCACCGTGGTGCCGGCGGTGAGACCGGTGGTGGTGCCGGTGACGCGGAACAGCTGCCAGGCCGGGACGGAGGTGGCCGAGGGCTTGGCGGCGATGGAGGCGGCGGTGGTGGTGGCGGCGGCCACCGGGGCGGCGGCCGGGGTGGCGGGGGCGGCGGCCATGGCGGTGCCGGCCGTTCCGATGAGCAGCGCGCTGAGGGTGGCGACGGCGGCCAGGCGCAGGGAGTTCCGCTTGGAGACGATCACGGGTGCACCCCTTTCAGGGGGGAGGTGGTCGTTTCGCCCGTTGGCACGGTCGGTGCGGTTCGGGTGCTGTCTTTCATGAGGACGATTCACCCGGCGGCACCGGTTGTGTGCGGAACGTCACTGTCCTGTAACAGTCGCGCGGCTCGCGGGAGTTCGGGTGTCCGGGCCCGGCCGGCGGGGCGGCGGCGCGGCGGCGGGTCAGAGGAGGACGAGGAGCTTGGTGCCCGGGACGAGCTTGCGGTTGACGGAGGTGGACTGGACGAAGACGGTGTAAGAGGGGTTCTCTCCGGGCTTGACGGCGGCCTCGGCGGCGGGCAGGCCGAGGAGGCGGCGGGCGGCGGGGCCGGAGAAGACGCGGCCGGTCATCCGGCCGGTGGCCGGGTCCTTCTCGGCGACGGCGAGTTGCTTGTTGCCCTGGATCTTCTCGCGCTTGGAGAGCTCGTAGAAGGCGCAGCCGGTCTTGTAGGGGTGGCCGGCGCTGGTGACGAAGTCGCGGATGGGGCTCTGCTCGTCGACCGGGATCAGGATGTACTTGCCGGCGTCCAGGGCGTCGAGCTCGGCCTTGACGTCGGCGGTGTTGAGGTCCTGGCCCATGGCGAAGAGGTTCTTGGTGCCGCGTACGCCGTGTTCGCGTCCGCGCAGGAAGCTGGTGGCGGCGGACTTGACGGTGCCGATGGCCTCCTCGACGCCCTGGCTGGAGTCGGCGTCCCAGATCGCGATGTTGCCGGCCGGGAAGCCGTACTCCTGGGCGGTGCGCTTGGCCAGGGAGTTGGGGACCAGGATCGCCGAGGTCCAGTGGTCGGGGAGGTTGTCCATGGCGCCCTGGATGCGCTCGATCCAGGTGCGCAGGACGGTGGTGCCCTTTCCGGCGCCCATGCGGGTGTGCATCTGGCCGCTCTGGGAGCAGCCGGAGGCGTTCTCCTCGCCGTCGGTGACGACGACCTGGAGGAAGGAGTGCTCGCCGTAGCCCTCCCAGATGTTCTTGAGATCGTCGAGGGACTTCACGCCGGCCTCGATCAGGGCGGTGGCGCCGTTGTCGACCTGGTAGAGGCCGCGCAGGGAGGGCAGGTGCTTGACGTCCATGTCCCAGACCAGGTTCTGCACCTCGTGGTCGAAGGCGTAGAGGCTGATGCGGGTCTCGTGGCCGAGGCGGTCGGATTCCTCCTGCAGGCCCTTGACGAATTCGTCGACGACGCGGATGAGTTGGGTCTGGTGCTGGCGCATCGAGCCGGACTTGTCGACCACGAGAGAGACGTGGTTGACCTTGTGCTTGATCCTGTTCGTGGACATGGCTCTCCCCTTTATCCGGCGTCTTTTCGCGGTGGTTCCACGCTGCTTTCGCGGTGTATTCCGCGGGGCCTTTCGGCGTTCCCTGCAGCGTGGTTTCCACTCTAGGGGCGGGCACTGACAATCCGTCGGGGCCGATGCCGCGCACCGGCGGCGCGCACGGCACCGCCCCCGCCCGGGGGCCGGCGGGGGCGGTGTCGCGGGGGTGGGTCAGGAGGCGGGTCAGGAGGCCGCGGGGGCGCTCTGGGCGATGAGTTCGTCGATCTTGGCGCGGCGGGTGAGGTTGCCGTTGACGCTCCAGTTGCCCTCGGGGATCTCGTGGACGATCACCCAGACCGTGGACTCGGCCTCGGTGGCCGGGGTGGCCGTCGACTGGATGAGGCGGGTGAGTTCGACGGAGAGCTGCTCGGTGCGCTCGGGGGTCAGGAAGTCCTCCAGGGCGGTGACCTTGACGATGAAGCCCGGGGCGGTCGCGGCGGCGCCGGTGGCCGAGGTCTTCTCGGGCGCCTCGTGGACGTAGACCCAGGTGGCGGAGCGGAAGAAGTCCGTCAGCGGCAGTTCCATCCACTGGAGCACCGTGTCGGCGACCTGCTGCTGGAGGCCTTCCAGGCGGTCCGGGGCGATGGAGCCGGCGGGGGCGGTGATGTCGACCAGGGGCACGGGGGTTCTCGATTCTTCTGCGGGGTGGAGGGGGCGGGAGGGGAGGGTCACTCGGCGCGGCGGGGGCGCACCCGCCAGAACTCCAGGACGGCCGCCCGCAGCGTGCGCGGGGCGGTGACGGTGGAGGTGGCGTGCCACACCGAGGAGTCGAAGGCGATCAGGGAGCCGGCCGTGGGCGGCAGCGAGCGCACCGGCGGGCGGCCGCCGTGGTGGGAGGCGCGGACCTCGAAGTGGCCGCCGCCGTCGGCGGGCCAGTCCTCGTTGAAGTAGAGCACCACGGTGAGGGCCTTCTCCGGCTCGTCGTGGTGCGGGGAGATGAACTCGCCCTCGGCGTGGGTGAACAGGCCGATGTCGCGCGGCAGGGCGGCGAGGTCCATGTCGACCTCGGTGCTCAGCCGGGCCAGGAACGCCGGGCCGGCGAGCTGGTCGAGCAGGCGGGTCCAGGCCGGGTCCAGTTCCTTGAGGGCGGGCAGGTGGGCGCCGTCGCGGTGCAGCCAGAGCGAGCCGAGCTGGAAGCGCTTGACCTCGGTGGCGACGACGACCTTCTGGAACCGGTCGTCGGCGGGGAAGGTGTCGTTGAGCTCGCGGACGGACTGCGCGGTGAGCAGCTGCTCGGTGAGGTGGGCCCCGATCGCGGGGTCGGGGCGGTGGAAGGCGGGGGCGGTGTTCAGCATGGGGTCCTCCGTGGGGGCCGCGGGCGGCGAGGTCAGGGGGGTGCGGGCGTCAGGGGGTGCGGGCGTCAGGCGCTCGGGGTGGGGGCCCAGTCGCGCAGGACGGCGGCGGTGTGCTCGCCGGGCTGCGGCGCCGGCCGGGGGGCGGGGGCGGGGGTGCGGCTGAACCGCGGTGCGGGGGCGGGCTGGTGGCCCGTGCCGACGGACGCGTAGGTGCCGCGCTCGCGCAGGGCCGGCTGTTCGGCGGCCTCCTGGGGGGTGAGCACGGGCACCACGCAGGCCTCGTGCTCCTCGAAGACCTTGGTCCACCAGTGGCGCGGGCGGGTGGCGAAGCGCTCGCCGATGCGCTCGCGCAGGGCCGGCCAGTTGGCCTGGTCCTGGCGGTCCAGGGTGTCCTCCAGGCCGAGCTGCTCCAGCAGGACGGCGTAGTAGCGGTCCTCGATGGCGCCGACCGCCAGGTACTGGCCGTCCTGGCAGCGGTAGGTGGTGTAGTGCGGGGCGTCGGTGACGGTCACGTGGCCGGGCACCTGGCGCCACTGGCGGATCATCACGTCCAGCACGGCGGCACCGTCCAGCATGGCCGCGTCGACGACCTGGCCGCGCCCGGAACCGGCCCGCTCGTGCAGCGCCGCCAGCACGCCCAGGGCCTGGAGCATGCCCCCGCCGGCGAAGCTGGACAGGTAGGTGGACGGCGGGGCGGGCGCCGCCCCCTCGGCGCGGTCGGCGTCCAGGGCGCCGGAGGCGGCCAGCAGCGCGATGTCGTGGGCGGGGCGCTGCGCCCAGGGGCCGATCTGCCCCCAGCCGGAGATCCGGCCGATGACCAGGCGGGGGTTGTCGGCGAGCAGGCCCTGCGGGTCCAGGCCCAGGCGTTCGCAGACGCCGGGGCGGAAGCCCTCCAGCAGGACGTCGGCGCCGGCGGCCAGGGCGCGCACGGTGGCGAGGTCGGCCGGGTCCTTGAGGTCGGCGGTCAGGGAGCGGCGGCTGCGGCCCAGCGGGTCGCTGTCGGGCGCGGGTGCGGCGCCGGGGCGGGCCGGGCGCTCGATGCGCACGACGTCCGCGCCCAGGTCGGCGAGCAGGGTGGCGGCGAAGGCGCACGGGGCGGTGCTGGCGAGTTCGATGACGCGGATTCCGGCCAAGGGTCCCACGGTGGTTTTCTCCTTCTGGTACGGCTGCGGGCGGTCGTCACGGACCTTGGTATGTCGGCGCCCCACTTCGAGGCCCCTGTCCGGCGCCGGTATTTCGGCGCCCGTATTCGGGTTTCCGTATTCCTGGTGCTTTTCCGGCGGGCCTATGGTCATCGAGGCTTTCCGCCGGAGATTTACGCCGATTTGAAAGGGAGTTGGGTGATGGCTGTCATTTACACCGCCGAGGTGACGTCGTCCGGAGACGGTCGCAACGGCACCGTCCGCTCGTCGGACGGGATCGTGGACCTCGCGCTCGCCGCGCCGAAGGAGGTCGGCGGTCCGGGGACCGCCACCAACCCGGAGCAGCTGTTCGCGGCCGGCTACTCGGCGTGCTTCCACAGCGCCATGCGGATGGCCGCGCGCGAGGCCCGGGTGCGGCTGGACGGTGACACGGTGACCGCCCTGGTGGACCTGGAGCGGGACGAGTCGGGGTACCGGATCGGCGTCCAGCTGCGGGTGGCGCTGCCCGGCGTGGAGCCGGACGCCGCCCGGCGGTTGCTGGACCAGGCCCACGCCCGGTGCCCGTACTCGCGGGCGATCAGCGGGAACGTGCGGGTGGAGATCGCCCTGGCCCCCGGGGCCTGAGGCGCGCCGGGCGGGAGTCCGAGGACCCTCGCCCGGCCGCCGGCCCGGCCTGCGCCGGCTCAGTCGGCGAAGGCCCGGGCGGCGGCTCAGGCGAACCTCAGGCCGTGGCTCAGGCCGTGGCGGCCGCCGCGGCCCGGGCCGCGTAGGGCAGCGCCTCGACCACCCGCTCGATCGCCCGGTCGTCGTGCGAGGCGGAGACGAACCAGGCCTCGAACGGCGACGGCGGCAGGTAGACGCCCCGGCGCAGCATCTCGTGGAAGAAGGCCCGGTAGCGGTACGCCTGGCTGGCCTTGACCTGGTCGTAGTCGGTGACCGGCTGGTCGGCGAAGAAGACCGAGAACATGGTGCCGGAGTACTGGAGCCGGTGGGCCACGCCCTCGGTGTCCAGGGCGGCGGAGACCGCGGCGCCGATGGTCTCGGAGACGTGGTTCAGCCGGGCGTAGACCTCGTCGGTGCAGTTGCGCAGGGTCGCCAGGCCCGCGGCGGTGGCGACCGGGTTCCCGGCCAGCGTGCCGGCCTGGTAGACCGGGCCCTGGGGGGCGAGTTGGGCCATCACGTCGGCGCGGCCGCCGAAGGCCGCGGCCGGGAAGCCGCCGCCCATGACCTTGCCGAAGGTCAGCAGGTCCGGGGCGACGTTGTCGCGGCCGTACCAGCCGGCCCGGCTGGCGCGGAAGCCGGTCATCACCTCGTCGGAGATGTAGAGGGCGCCGTGGCGGTGGCACAGGTCCTTCAGGCCGGCGTTGAAGCCGGGCAGCGGCGGCACGGCGCCCATGTTGCCGGGGGCTGCCTCGGTGATGACGCAGGCGATCTCCTGGCCCCGCTCGGCGAAGAGCTTCTCGACGGCGGCCAGGTCGTTGTAGGGCAGGACGATGGTGTCGCCGGCCTGGGCGCCGGTGACGCCGGGGGTGTCGGGCAGGCCGAGGGTGGCCAGGCCGGAGCCGGCGGCCACCAGCAGGGCGTCGACGTGGCCGTGGTAGCAGCCGGCGAACTTGACGATCTTGGAGCGGCCGGTGAAGCCGCGGGCCAGCCGGATGGCGGACATGGTCGCCTCGGTGCCGGAGGTGACCAGGCGCACGCTCTGGACCGGCGCGACCCGGCGGGTGATCTCCTCGGCGAGGGCGATCTCGCCCTCGGTGGCGGTGCCGAAGGAGGTGCCGTGGGCCAGGGCCTCCTGGACGGCCTCCAGGACGGCGGGGTGGCGGTGGCCCAGGATCATCGGGCCCCAGGAGCAGATCAGGTCGACGTACTCGTTGCCGTCGACGTCGGTGAGGTAGGGGCCGTCGGCGGAGGCCATGAACACCGGGTTGCCGCCCACCGATCCGAAGGCCCGCACCGGGGAGTTGACGCCGCCGGGGGTCACCGTGTTGGCACGGTCGAACAGGGTCTGGGAGTGCTGGGTGGCGCCGGCCGGGCCGATGGTCCGGGACGTCGTGGTCATCGTGGTGCCTTTCGGAAGGGGTGATGGGTGGGTCGGGAAGGGGGGCGCGGTGGGGCCTGGGGGCGGCGGCCCCACCGCGCCGGGGAGGGGGTCAGTCCTGGGCGGGCGCGGTGACGGTGTAGGCGGCGTCCAGGACGACGGCGCCCTTGGGCAGGACGCGCACCGGGTTGAGGTCCAGCTCGAAGCCGTCCGGCCAGGCGGCGACCAGGTCGGCGACGCTCTGCAGCAGCTCGGCCATGGCGTCCTTGTCGGCCGGCTCGGTGCCGCGGGCGCCGTCCAGCAGCGGGGCGCCGCGCAGTTCGGCCAGCATCCGCGCCGCCTCGCCCGGGGCGAGCGGCAGCAGGCGGTGGCTGACGTCGTCGAGGATCTCGGCGAAGATGCCGCCCAGGCCCACGGTCAGCACGGTGCCCAGCGGGGTGCTGCGCGCGCCGACCAGCAACTCCACGCCCTCGGCGACGAGTTCCTCGACCAGCACGTCCCCGCCCAGCGCGGCGAGGTCCTGGAAGGCCTGCGCGGCCTGCTCGGTGGTGACGCCGACCTTCACGCCGCCGGCCTCGCTCTTGTGCAGCAGGCCCGGGACGACGGCCTTGGCCACGGCCCGGCCGCCGACCTCGCGCACCGCCTCGACGGCCTCCTCGGCGGTGGTGACGGTGCGTCCGCGCGGCACCGCGATGCCGGCCTGGGCGAGCAGCTGCTTGAGCTGCGGCTCGCTCGCGCCCTCGGCGGGGGCCGCGGTGGCCGCGGCCGGGGCCTGGGCCTCGGCCCGCGGGCGGCTGACCTGCCACAGGTTGGCGGCCGCGCGCAGCGCCCGGGCCGGGGTGGGGAAGTCGGGCAGCTGGGCGGCGCGCATCTGCTGCGCCGCGTCGGGGGCCAGGAAGTCGGCGGCGGTGCGGGCCACGAACACCGGCTTGCCGCCCTTGCGGGCGGCCTTGGACAGCGCGGTGACGGCCTTCTCGACGTCGGGGCCGGCCATGACGCAGAAGCAGGCCAGGATGATGTCGACCTCGTCGTCGGCGATCAGCACGTCCAGCGAGCGGTCGAACAGCGTCGGGTCGCTGAGCACGGTGGCGGTGATGTCGACCGGGTTGTCGACCGAGCCGAACGCCGGGACGATCTCGGCCAGCGCGGCGGTGCTCTCCGGGGAGAGGCGGCTGAGCTCCAGGCCGGCGTCGATGGCGTCGGCGGCCAGGATGCCCGAGCCGCCGGAGGTGGTGACCACCGCGACCTTCGGGCCCTTGGGGCGCAGCGGGAACTCGAACGCCTGGGCGGTGTCGAGGAGTTCGTCGATGTCGTCGACGCGGGCGATGCCGAGCTGCTTGAGCGCGGCGTCCAGGACGCGGTCGTCGGTGGACAGGGCGCCGGTGTGGGAGGCGGCAGCGCGGCTGCCGGCCTCGGTGCGGCCGGACTTGAGGAGGGCGACGGGCTTGCCGGAGGCGCTGAGGGCCTTCAGGGTGGCGATGTCGGGGATGTCCTCGAGGTAGCCGACCAGGCCGGTGCACGCGGGCTCGTCGGCGAGTTCGCGCAGCACCTCCAGGGCGGTGACGTCGGCGTCGTTGCCGGTGCTGACCACCCAGCCGGGGCGCAGTCCGCGCTGGAGGGCGAGGCTGGCGGCGCCGAAGCCCAGGGCGCCGCTCTGGCTGACGAAGCCGAGGGTGCCGGGCTCGAAGGGGACGTCGTCGGCGCCGAACAGGGGGCTGAAGGTGGCCAGGACACGGGTGTTGTAGCTGACGGCGCCGATGCAGTTGGGGCCGATCAGGCGCAGTCCGCCGGCCCGGGCGGTGGCGACGATCCGCTCCTGGAGGGCGGCGCCCTCGGGGCCGGTCTCGGCGAAGCCGGAGGAGGCGATGACGGCCAGCGGGACGCCGGCGGCCACGCAGTCGTCGACGGCGCCGGCGACGCGGTCGGCGGAGACCATGATCAGGGCCAGGTCGACGGTGCCGGGCACCTCACGCAGGCTCGGGTAGGCGGGCACGCCGAGGATCTCGCCGCCGCGGGGGTTGATGGGCAGGATGCGGCCCTGGTAGCCGTAGCGCAGGAGGTAGTCCATGGGCTTGCGGCCCAGGGCGCCCTTGCGTTCGGTGGCGCCGATGACGGCGATCGAGTCGGCGTTCCACAGCGCTGATATCGCGCTCATACCAAAGCCTCCTGGGCGCCTGCGGGGGCGCGGGTTTCGGGGGTGAACAGGGCGTGCAGGGCCTGGACGTAGACGTCGCCGTCGGGGGCGGCGGCCAGTTCGCGGGCGCGGACGGTGGGCTGGTGGAGCATCTTGTCGACGATGCGGCGGATGCTCTGGGCGACGGCCTCTCGGGCCTCTTCGTCCAGGGCGTCCAGGCGGCGGGCCAGCCGGTCGAGTTCGGCGGTGGTGGCCTCGGCGGCGCTGGTGCGCAGGGCGGCGAGGATCGGGGTGGCGCGGGCGGCGCGCTGGGCGGCCTTGAAGGTGTCGACCTCGGCGTCGACGATGCGGTGGGCCTCCTGGACGCTGGAGACGGACAGTTCGTCGTCTCCGCCGTCGCGGGCGATGCGCTGGAGGTCGACCAGGACGGTGCCGGGCACCTCGCCGGCCCGGGGGTCGATGTTGCGCGGCAGGGCGAGGTCGAGCAGGTAGAGCTCGCGTCCGGCGCGCTGGGTCATCGCGTGGGCGACCTGGTCGTGGGTGACCAGGGGTTCGGTGGCGGCGGTGCAGCTGACGACGACGTCGACGTCGGCGAGCAGCCGGGGGATCTCCTCGAGCGGGTAGCCCTGGCCGTCGGCGGTCTCGGCCAGGCGCTGGGCCTTCTCCGGGGTGCGGTTGGCCATGTGGATGGTGGTCAGGCCGGAGCGGCGCAGGGCGGCCAGGACGACGCCGCCGAACGAGCCGGCGCCGATGACCAGGGCGGTCTTGCCGTCGAGGGAGCCGACGGTGCGTTCGAAGAAGGCCAGGCCGGCGGTGGCCAGGGAGCGGCCGGCCTCGTTGAGGCCGGTCTCGTTGCGGGCGCGCTTGCCGGTGCGCAGGGCGGCCTGGACGGCCTTGTTGAGGCTGGCGCTGGTGGCGCCGGCGCGCTGGGAGCGGTCGAGGGCCTCCTTGATCTGGCCGAGGATCTGGTCCTCGCCCAGGACGACGGAGTCGAGGCCGGAGGCGACCTGGAAGAGGTGGCGCAGCGCGTCGTCGGCGGTGCGCACGTACTGGTAGGGGGCGATGTCGTCGGCGTCGACGCCGGTGTGACGGGCGATCAGGTCGCTGAGGGCGGGGGCGGGGTCGTCGCCGGGGGCGGCTTCGAGGTAGACCTCGAGCCGGTTGCAGGTGGACAGGACGACGGCGTTGCCCAGGCCCTGGGTGTTGATCTCGCTGACGAGGTCGTCCAGGGGGTTGGGGGTCTCGTAGAGCTGTTCGAGCAGTTCCAGGGGGGCGGTGGCGTGGCTGAGCCCCACCGCGACGAGGGTGCTGCTCTCGGGAGTCGGTCGTTGCACGGTATTTCACACCTCAGTAGTCCGACGGGGCCCGGCCGGGGCGGGGCCCGGCCGGGGGCGGTGACGGCCCGTCGGCCGGCCGGGGCGCGGCCGACGGGTGTCGTCTCGGTGCGGGGCCTCAGGCGCCCAGGCGCGGCGCGAACTCGGTGGCCCAGTAGGTGATGATCTGGTCGGCGCCGGCGCGGTGGATGGACAGCAGGCTCTCCAGGACGGACGCGTCGCGGTCGAGCCAGCCGTTGGCGGCGGCGGCCTCGATCATGGAGTACTCGCCGGAGACCTGGTAGGCGGAGACGGGGACGTCGACGCGGTCGGCGATCATGCGGACGATGTCCAGGTAGGCCATGGCGGGCTTGACCATCACCATGTCGGCGCCCTCGGCGAGGTCGAGGGCGACCTCGCGCAGGGACTCGCGGATGTTGCCGGGGTGCTGCTGGTAGCTGCGCCGGTTGCCTTCCAGGCTGGACTCGACGGCGTCGCGGAACGGGCCGTAGAAGGCGGAGGCGTACTTGGCGGAGTAGCCGAGGATGGCGACGCTGCCGTGGCCGGCGGCGTCCAGGGCGGCGCGGATGTGGCGGACCTGGCCGTCCATCATGCCGCTGGGGGCGACGATCTGGGCGCCGGCCTCGGCCTGGACGACGGCCGCCTGGGCGTAGAGCTGGACGCTGGCGTCGTTGTCGACGTCGCCGTCCGGGCCCAGGACGCCGGTGTGGCCGTGGGTGGTGTACTCGTCGAGGTTGATGTCGCCGATGACGACGGTGTCCGCGCCGACCTCGGCGGTGACGTCGCGCAGGGCGACCTGCAGGATGCCCTCGGGGTCGAGGGCGCCGGTGCCCTGGGGGTCCTTGTGCTCGGGGATGCCGAAGAGCATGACGCCGCCGACGCCGGCCCGCACGGCCTCGGTGGCGGCCTTGCGCAGGGAGTCGCGGGTGTGCTGGAAGACGCCCGGCATGGAGGGGATCTCGCGCGGCTCGGTGAGGCCCTCGCGCAGGAACAGCGGCTGGATCAGGTTGCTGGCGTTGACCTGGGTCTCGGCGGCGAGGCGGCGCAGGTGGGGGGTGCGGCGCAGTCGGCGGGGGCGGTGCAGCGGGGCGCCGGCCGGGGTGCTGAACGGGGAGGGGCCGAGGATCGACTGGTGGTTGCTCATGACGGGTCGGTGCTCCTTAGCGGGGCTCGTGCTTGACGGGCTGTTCCTTGACGGGGCTGGGGTGGTACGGGCGGGGCCTCGGTGGGGGGCGGGCTCCGGGTGGGACGGGGTGGGGCGGGGTGCGGGCAGGTCTCAGAGGGTGGCGCCGAGGAAGACCTTCTCCAGGTGGCGGGTGATCTCCGGGTCCGGCCGGTGGAACCAGTAGCCGGCCGTGGAGCGGTTGAAGATGCCCAGGCGCTGGAGGGTGACGGACAGTTCGGCGAACTTGACGGCCAGGCCGGCCGGGTCGATGACGGGCAGGCCGTGCAGTTCGCGGATGCCGCGGTTCCAGAGGATCTCGTTGGGGATGCCCTCGGCCGGGATGATGACCTCGGCGCCGGCCTTGGCGGCGCGTTCGGCGGCCTCGGTGTAGGTGGTGAGGAACAGGTCGTCGTCGCCTTCCAGGGCGCGGTGGACGCCGTCCCAGCCGCCGGGGACCACCTCGTAGCTGGCGAGGGAGGAGTCCAGGCCGTAGCGGGTCACGTTGGCCTGGATCGGCTCCTGGAGCGGCGGCATGAAGCCGAGCAGGCCGAAGCGGTAGCCGGCCATGGCGGAGAGGTGGAAGGCGGTCTCGCCGTAGCCGAGGGTGGGGATGCCGGCCAGGTGGCGGGCGTCGCGCAGGCCCGGGTCCTGGCCGGCGGCGACCACCCAGGCGTCGTAGCCGGCCCGTTCGGCGGCCACGGCGCTGTGGGCGAAGTGCTCGCTGAACAGGACCTGGGCGGCGTGGTGGCCGACCAGGCCGAAGGGGGTGTTGGAGGGGTAGGTCTGGGCGGGCAGGGTCTTGATGTCGATCTCGGTGTCGGGGCCCTTGATCGCGTCGAGGTGCTCGCGGTACCAGGTGTCCAGGAGGGGCAGGCGCCCCTCGACGGTGTGTTTGTGGAACCAGATGCGCACGTGTCTCATCTCCTGGGGTCGCAAGGACGGCGGGGACGGTGGGGACGGCGGGCGGGTGGTGCCGGCGGGTCAGTGGCTCAGCTGCGGACGGGGGGCGCAGTCGAGCAGGGACGCCTTGATCAGGTATTCGGTGGTGCGCTCGGGGTCGGCGGCGGTGCGGCCGATGTCGTCCAGGGCGCGCTGCAGGGCGCTGGTGTCGTCGAGGCCGGCGGTGCGGGCCTCGCTGCGGGGCAGGACGGCGTCCAGGACGGCGGCGCGGCGCTGGGCGGCGGTGGTGGTCAGGGCGGTGTCGGGCAGCCAGCCGCCGTGGACGCCCGCGAGGGCGCGGCCGAAGGCGACGGCGTCGTGCAGGCCGCAGTTCATGTTCATGCCGCCGGCGGTGGAGGTCAGGTGGGCGGCGTCGCCGGCGAACAGCACCCGGCCGGCGCGGTAGTCGGGCAGGACGAAGCGGGCCAGCCGGTAGGTGTGGGCGTCGGTGACGCCGACCTGGTCGGCGACGCCGGGCAGGGCGCGGCGCAGCAGGTCGCGGACGTGGGCGGGGTCGGCGGCGTGGTCGCGGTCGGTGGCCTGGGGCATCCGGAAGATCAGGCGCCAGTGGTCGGGCATGCCGAGGATGCTGAAGGACTGGGCCGGGTCGCGGACGTAGGCCAGGGGTGCCAGGCCGGGGATGAGGGCGTCCAGCGGGGTGTCGGTGACCACCCGCAGGGCGTAGGAGGGGTAGGGGCGGGCCTCGGAGGGCAGGTGGAGGGCGGTGCGCACCAGGCTGCGGCTGCCGTCGGCGGCGACCAGGTGGTCGGCGTCCAGGGGCAGGCGCAGGCCGCCGGGGCCCTGGGTCCACAGCCGGACCGTGTCGCCGTGGGGGCGCACGTCCAGGACGGTGGTGTCGAAGTGGACCTCGGCGTGGGGGTGGGTGGTGAGGGCGTCCAGGAGCAGGGGGGTGAGGCGGGACTGCTCGACGTGGACGCGGTAGGGGTGGCGGGTGTGGCCGGCCAGGGGGGCGTAGGGCAGTTGGTGGATGACCCGCTGGTCGAGGGCGCGCCACTGGATGTGTTCCACCCGGCGGCCGGCCGCGATGAGGTCGTCGGCGACGCCGAGTTCCTCCAGGAGGTCGAGGGTGGCGGGGTGGAAGGTGGAGGCCTTGGAGGCGGTGGAGAGGGCGGGGCCCTGTTCCAGGACGGTGACCGGGACGCCGGCGCGGGCCAGGACGAGGGCGGTGGTGAGGCCGACCGGGCCGGCGCCGACGATGACGACGGGCCGGCGGGCGACGCTCATGCGGTGCGGCCGGCGGCCTGGACCGCGAGGCGGTTCAGCTGCCAGGGCTGCGAGGTGACGCCGGCCGGGGCACCGGTGTGCTTGTACGCCCAGCGGGCGGAGCAGATGTTGGACGTCAGCAGGACGCGGTCGTTGCCGGTGCCCAGGGTCTGCAGGGCGTCGAAGGTGAACATGCCGGTGCCGGTGAACAGCAGGGCGGCGTCGTCGGCGATGTTCGCGGCCTCGACCTGGCGGACCAGGTCCTCGGTGGTGACGTCGTAGGGGGAGAACCGCTCCCCCGCCTGGATCGGCAGCACCCGGGCGACCTTGAGGCCGGCCTGCTCCCAGTAGCTGCGGGAGAGTTCGGTCAGCCACGGCTCGTACGGGGAGACCAGGACGAGGTCGGTGATGCCGAGGTCGGCGCAGGTGTCCAGGGTGGCCAGGGTGGAGGAGGTCACCGGGTAGCCGGCGCTGTCGCCGAGCTGGTCGCACAGGCGGCGGTCGCCCTGGGGGTCGAGCAGGTAGTGCGATCCGCTGCAGGCCACCACGGCGGCGTCGAGGGCGAGCTTGCCGAAGGTGCTGAGGACCTGCGGGAGGATCTCGTTGTAGGTGTCGAGGCGCTCGCGCAGCCCCTGGCCCGGCAGTTGCGGGAACCGGGCCGTGTGCACGTTGGCGGTGGGGCGCATCAGCTCGGCGATCTCGGGCTCGGCCGCGGCGTTGCCGGAGGGGACGATGACGCCGACGCGCGCGGCGGAGTGCAGGGACATGACGGGACCTCATTCAGCGGTGGGAGATGCGTCCGTAGGGCTCGGGCCCTGGCGCGGGAGGTGTCCGCGCCCTTCCTGGGCGGCCGGTGCAACACTAGGAACGCTCCGCTGGGGAGGCACTACGGAATCACGCAGTGAGTGGTTCCGCGGTGGGCGCTCAGGCGGTGAGCAGTTCGGGGCGGGTCGGCAAGCGGTGCACGGTGGCGCCGTGCAGGGCGTTGGCCAGTTGGGCGCGGCGCTGGATGGACAGCTTGCGGTAGATGCGGGTGATGTGCTGCTCGACGGCGCGGCAGCCCACGCCCAGGCGCTCGGCGATGGCCTGGTTGGTGTACCCGTCGAGCATCAGCCGGGCGATGCGGCCCTCGTGGGGGGTCAGCGGGCCGTGGCCGGCGGCCTTGTCCTCGGTCTCGGGGCGGCCGGTCAGGGCGGGGTGGCCGAAGGCCAGGTGCCACTGGCGCACCTGGGAGCGGGCGACCAGGCTGTGGCGGGCCAGCGGGTCGGTGCGCAGCAGGCGGTGCAGGGAGACCTCGTCGGAGACGTTGAGGACGAGGAGTTCGCCGCCGTCGCCCTCCCAGGTGCCGCCGCCGATGAGCAGGCCGCGGTTCTCCAGGCCCTGCAGGAAGGAGCGGTGCTGGGTCCAGGCCTGGTGGTTGCTGGTTCCGTCGCGGAAGGTGCGTTCGGCGATGTACGGCATCGGGGTCTCCGGGTGTGCTGGCGGGGCGGGTCGGGGTGCGGGGTCATGGGTCGGGCCCGGGGAAGGTGGTGGCCTTCCCCGGGCCCGGGTGGGGGTGGGTGGTTATTCGGCCGGGACGGCGGCGGGGACGGGCGTGGCCGTGGCGGCGGGGGCGGCGGGGGTGGCGGCCGGCTGGGGCTTGCGGCGCAGCAGGACGGTGGCGCCCAGGACGGCGGCGGTGCCGGCGATGACGGTCCAGCCCAGGGGCTCGCCGAGGACGACGCCGCCGAGGATGACGGAGACGACGGTCATCAGGTAGACGACGGTGGCGGAGGCGGCGGCGCCGTCCTTGGTGATGATCATGGTGTTGAGCAGGACGGCGAAGCCGGTGCACACGATGCCGAGGACGATCAGGGCGATGGTGGCCTTGGCGGTGGCGTGGATGGCGGGCAGGCCCAGGAACGGGGCGGCGATGGCGCTCAGGACGGCGGCGGTGGACAGCTGGCTGCCGGCGAGCATGAACACCGGCATCTTGCGGGGGGCCAGGAAGCGGCCCACGTAGGCGAAGCTGGAACCGAAGCTGATGGCGCCGACGACGCAGCAGACGAGGCTCTCGGTGGTGACGTGGGTGTCGTGGCTCCAGGGGGCGGAGACCAGGACGACGCCGAGCACGCCGAGGGCGATGCCGCCGATGCGGCCCAGGCCCAGGCGCTTCTCGGAGCCGAGGGCGACGGCGGCGGTCATGGTCCACACGGGTGCGGTGCCGCTGAGGATGCCGGCGATGCTGCTGGATCCGGTCTGCTCGCCGTAGGCGAAGAGCAGCCAGGGCAGGACGTTGCCGAGCAGGGCGGCGACCACGATGTGGCCCCAGGTGCTGCGGCCCTTGGGCAGGCTCTGGCGCTTGGCGAAGCCGATGCCCAGGACGACGACGGCGCCCAGGACGAGCCGGGCGAAGACCATCTCCACGGGCGAGAAGCCGTCACCGGCGAGCTTGATCCAGAGGAAGACGGATCCCCAGACGAGGCTGAGTACGCTCAGACGGATCAATGCGGCCTTCGACATGACATTCCCTCTTCTCACGCACGCCCCGGCATGGTGGGGATCCGGACGGGGATCCGTTCCGGGCACGGCGGATCGCGGGAGGGCAGCCGTGGCTGCTCCCGGACTTGCCGTGTTGGGAGGGGTTCCGCGGGGACGTGGTCGCGGGCCCTTGTGAGTAAGAGCGTCACATCCGCGTCCCTGCGGCGTCCATCAAACTCTGCTACCGATGATCTTGAAGCGGGAGCTTAAGCGTCCTGGTCGGCGGCGCGCAGGGCGTTCGACTCCTCGGCGGCGGCGGTCTCGCGCAGGGCGTCCAGGACGGCGGCGATCTGCGGGACGCGCTGTTCGCCGCGGCGTACGGCCGCGAACACCCGGCGGCTGGGCGCGTCGGTGAACTCCCGCACCACCACGCCGTCGCGGGCCACCGGGCGGGCCAGGCGCGGGACCAGGCTGATGCCCAGGCCCGCGCGCACGGCGGCGAAGGTGGCCTCCCAGTCGCCGATGGCGTGGGTGGCCTGGGGCACGAAGCCGGCGGCCGCGCAGGCGGCCAGCGGGATCTCCTGGCACATCCCGACGGTGGCGAAGATCCAGGCCTCGTCGGCGAGGTCGGGCAGGCCCAGGGTGGGGGCGTCGATGAGGTGGTGGCCGGTGGGCAGGGCGACGTCGAAGATCTCGCGCATCAGCGGGACCTTGTCGAAGCGGGCGTCGTGGGCGGGGGCGTCGGGGGCCTCCACGGCGATGGCGACGTCCGTCTCGCCGCGGGAGAGGCGCTCGAAGCTGTCGGGCGGGTCGACCTCGGCCAGCGCGGTGCGCAGCCGGGGGTGGGTCTGCTTGAGCAGGCCGGCGGCGGGGAGGATCAGCGGGGCCAGGGTGGTGGCGAATCCGGCCACCGAGACCTGGCCGGCCTCGCCGTCGCGCTGGGCGGCGAGGTCGTCGAAGAGGCCCTCGATGGTGTCGAAGATGCGGGTGGTGTGCTGCAGGACGAGTCGGGCCTGGGCGGTCAGGCGCAGCCTTCGGCCCACCGGTTCGGTCAGTCGTACGCCCAAGTCCTTGCTGAGGGCGGCGAGTTGCTGGGAGATCGCGGAGGGGGTCAGATGCAGGGCGGCGGCGACGGCGCTGACCGTGCCGTGCTGTTCGAGTTCGGCGAGGAGCTGGAGTTTGCGCAGGTCCAGTTCGCTGGGGTGCCGCAGGCGTCCGGGGGCTGATTCCATGTCAGGGCACAACGTCCGGTGGTGGGGCCGCTGTTCCGTGCGGGGAGGGGGGTTGCCTGCCCGTACGGAACAGCGGCGGGGGTGCGGGGTCAGGCGACGGTGCCGGTGGCGAGGTCGACGACGTCGCGGGCGAGGGTCTCCAGGGCGGCGAGGTCCTGCTCCTCGCGGCGGCGGGTGCGGGCCTCGCCGGGCATGGTGGGGTCCAGGACGACGTTCTCGACGCCGAGGTCCGCCAGCAGGTTCAGGTCGGAGCGGATCTCCTGGGGGGTGCCGATGCCCATCACCCGCTCGCGGCCCAGCGGGCGGTCGGTGAGGCGCAGTTTGATCCGCGGGGCCAGGGCGGGCACCGGCAGGTCGAGTTCCTTGGCGGTGGCGCGCAGCGCCGGCAGGCCGATGTTGACCAGCCATTCGGCGGTGACGGAGGTGGGGTGCCAGGCGTCGCCGTAGCGCACCGCGCGGCGCAGCGCGCCGCGGCTGTGGCCGCCGACCCACACCGGCGGGCCGGCGGGCTGGACGGGCAGCGGGCCGGTGCTCAGGTCGGTGAAGGAGACGTAGCGGCCCTGGAAGGAGGCCCGCTCGCCCGCCCAACAGGCCTTGATGGCGGCGAGGTACTCGTCGCTGCGGGCGCCGCGCTGGTTGTACGGGACGCCGAGGGCGGCGAACTCCCCCGGCGCCCAGCCGGCCGCGACGCCCAGGGTGAAGCGGCCGCCGCTGAGCTGGTCGATGTTGGCGACGGTGCGGGCGACCAGGAGGGGGTGGCGGTAGGGCAGGATCGCCACGGTGGTGCCCAGGCCGATGCGGCTGGTGGTGCCGGCCAGCCAGGCCAGCACGGTGAACGGGTCGTAGAAGGGGGCGGCGAACAGCCGCTGGACCTCGGGGGTCAGGGCGACGTGGTCGGAGACCATCAGCTGGTGGTAGCCGAGCTCCTCCAGCCGGGCCGCCCAGCGGCTCATCCCCTGGGGGGTGGCCGATTCACCGTAGTTGGGAACGTTGACGCCGAACTTCACCGCGGCCTCCGGGAGATGGACTGGATGGGGTGGATCGTCTCCGCGCTCGTCTCCGGGCCGGCGGGGCGCAGCCGTAGCGCGGCCGTGTGGAGGAGCAGGGAGCCCAGTGCGCCGGCGGCTGCCAGGACCGGGAGCAGGCGGACGTCGGTGCCGGCGGCCAGGACGGCTCCGCCGGCGGCCGCGCCCACGGCGCCGCCGAGGTAGGTGGCGGAGCTGTTGAGGGCCAGGGCGCCGGCCCCGGCGCTGGGCCCGAAGCCCAGCAGGCGGTGCTGCTGGGGGACCACGAAGGCCCAGCCGGCCGCTCCCCACAGGAACAGCAGCGGCAGGGTGGCGGGGCCGGGTGCCGCGGCCAGGCACAGCAGGGTCAGGGCGAGGACGACCAGCAGGATCGCGGCCACCCGGCCGGGGCGCCCGACGCGGTCGAGCAGCGGGCCGATGCCGAAGCTGCCCACGACGCCGCCCAGGCCCCACAGCCACAGGCCGAGGGTGGGCGAGCCGGCGTGGTGGGCGTTCAGCAGGGGCACCAGGTAGGTGTACAGGCCCAGGCTGGCGATGGTCTGTCCGAAGGTGGCGGCGACGGCCAGGCCGACGCGGGCGTCGCGCAGTTGTTCCGCGCGGGCGCGCAGTCCGGGCATGGCGGCGCCGTCGACGGGGGGCAGCCACCGGGCGGTGCCGGCCCAGGCGACTGCGCCGAGGGCGGTGACCAGCCAGAACGCGACGCGCCAGCCGAGGTGTCCGGCGAGCAGGAGTCCGGCGGGCACGCCCAGGACGGTGCCGGAGCTGAGGCCGCCGAGCACGATGGCCAGGGCGCGGGCCCGGCGTTCGGGGCCGGCCAGGGCTGAGGCGGCGGTGGCGGCCACCGGCATGAAGACGCCCGCTCCGGCGCCGGCCACGCCGCGCAGCACCAGCAGGACGAGCGGGGAGGGCGCCAGGGCGCTGGCCGCGTTGGCGAGGGTGAAGACGCTCAGGGCGGCCAGCAGGACGGTGCGCACGTTCCAGCGGCCCAGTGCGGCTCCCAGCAGTGGCGCGAGGAGCGCGTAGCAGAGGGTGAAGGCCGTGACGAGCTGGCCGGTCTGCGCCATCGACCCGTGCAGGTCGTGGGAGATGTCGGGCAGCAGGCCGGCCGTCAGGTAGGCGTCCGTGCCGATGGACAGCGCTCCCAGGCCGAGTAGTAACGCGCGGAACACGCGACCTCCTTGGTTCGGTGCCGCCCGGCCGCCGCCGGTTCGTGCGGACCGGTGCCGGGCTTCGGTGATCAGCCTGTCCCAGCCGGGCCCGCGCAGCCGCACCGGGACGGGTCGGCGGTTCGGGATCCCGCACCGCCGGGCGGCCGGGCCGGCTCCCGGCGCCGGAAGCTGTCCTAGCTTCGAAACCGAAGGCAGTGGAGCTCGCTGTCGACGCCGCGCCCGACCGCGGACACACACTCGGCTACGGAAGGACCCGCAATGCTCGACCGCGCGCTCGCAGACTCGTGGTTCCCCTCGGGCCTGCCTGAGGTGCAGGAATGGGAGGAACGTTACCCGGAGCGTGGCCTCCCGACGGGGGCAGAGGTGACCCGCTTCGCCCCCAGCCCGACCGGTTCGCTCCACCTGGGCGGGCTCTATGTGGCCCTGCTGTCCAAGGAGTTGGCCCGGCAGACCTTCGGGACGTACCTGGTACGGGTGGAGGACACCGACACCGGCCGTGAGGTCGCCGGGGCGGCGCAGGCCTTCGCCGAGGCGTTCCGCTACTTCGACCTGGTGCCCGACGAGGCGGACTCCTCGGACGGGGCGCAGGGGGCCGGGGCCTGGGGGCCGTACCGGCAGTCCGAGCGGGAGGACGTGTACCTCAGCTACGTACGGGAGCTGGTGCGCCAGGGCCTGGCGTACCCGTGCTTCTGCTCGTCCGAGGTGCTGGCCGCCAACGCCGCCGGGCAGCAGCAGTCGCGCTCCCCGCTGGGCTACTACGGCAAGTGGGCGCGCTGCCGCGGGCTGGGCCCCGAGGAGGCGGACCGGCGGATCCGGGCCGGCGAGCCGTTCACGGTGCGCTTCCGCTGCCCGGTGGGGATCCCCGGCCGGGTGCGCTTCCAGGACCGGCTGCGCGGCTCGCTGACGATGCTGGACAACGGCAACGACGTCGTCATCCTCAAGTCGCCCCAGCAGGGCCGCAGTCTGCCGACCTACCACTTCGCGCACGTCGTCGACGACCACCTGATGCGGGTGACGCTGGTGGTGCGCGGCGAGGAGTGGATCTCCTCACTGCCGCTGCACCACCAGCTCCACAAGGCGCTGGGCTTCAAGCCCCCGCGGTACGCGCACATCGCGCCGCTGATGAAGGTGGAGGGCTCCAGCCGCCGCAAGCTCAGCAAGCGCAAGGACCCGGAGGCCGGCGTCGCGTACTACATGGCCGCGGGCTACCCGGCGGCGGCGGTGCGGCACTACCTGCGGGGGCTGGCCAACAGCCGGCTGGCCGACCTGCCGGTGGACAAGGCCGCCCAGCAGGCGCTCGCCCTGGACGAAGCCGGGCTGTCCGGCGCCATGGTGGACCTGGCCAAGCTGCGCTCGGTCAGCCGCGACCACATCGCCTCGCTGCCCTCCGAACGGTCCCTGGAGCTGCTGGAGTCCTGGGCCTGCGAGCACGACCCCGAGCTGGCCCGGGAGTTGAGTGCCAACCGGGTCCTCGCGCTGGGCGCGCTGGAGCTGGCCGGGGCGGGCGGCGGACGCAAGGACCTGGCGTGCTGGAGCGAGTTCCGGGCCAAGTTCGGCTTCGCCTTCCCGGGGCTGCACACCCCGGTGACCCGCGCCGACGACGAGCGGTTCGCGCCGCTGGAGCCCGGCTGCGTCGCCGACCTCGCCGACGCGCTACTGCGCGGGTACCGGCACGCGGGGCCCGACGAGCAGTGGCTGGACCGGCTGCGGTCGGTGGCCACCGACTACGGCTTCGCCACCGACTCCCGCTCCTACCGCGCCGCGCCGCAGGACTTCCGCGGCTCGCTCAAGGAGGTCGCCAACGTGCTGCGGGTCTGCCTGACCGGCTCGCGCAACAGCCCCGACCTGTACCGGGTGGCGCAACTCCTCGGCGAGGGCGAGGTCCTGAGCCGACTGCAGGCGCTGCGCAGCGGCGCGGCGCTGCCGGAACTGGTCTGACCGTGCCGGAACTGGTCTGACCGTGCCGGACCGGACCCGGCCGCCGGGTCCCCGGGCCCAGGCCCGGTGCTCCTGCCGGGAGGATTCAGCCACCCTCCCGGTACGGCGCCCGGGCCGCCCCGGTGCCGACCGGCTCGGCCGAGCGGTCCAGGGCCACCGCCAGCTGGGCCCGCCGGCTGATCGCGAGCTTGCGGTAGATCCGCGTGATGTGCTGCTCGACGGCACGCGGCGAGACGCCCAGCCGCGCGGCGATCTGACGATTCGTCAGACCATCCAGGATCATCCGGGCCAGGCGCCGCTCATGGGCGCTGAGCGGCTCGGTGACGGGCTGGGGCCCGGCGGCCTCGCGCCCCGGTCCGGGGCGCAGCGCCCTGGCCGCCTCCAGGATGTTCTCCAGCTCCCGGATCCTGGTCCGCAGGATCAACCCCTGCTGGACGTAGGGGTCCTGGGCCAGGACGTGCTGCAGCGCCGCGCTGTCGGCGACCTGCAGCAGCAGGGTCTCCCCCGTGCCCTCGGTCCAGCTGCCGCCGTGCAGGAGGATCTCGAAGGCGGCCATCCGCCTCCAGTACAGGTGGTGCCTGGGCTCGGCGCGGCGCAGCAACTCCCCCGCGCGCAGCTCGCGTTCGATCAGGAACTTCACGGGCCCTTTGAGCGGGGCGGCGTCCGCCGGGGCCGGGTCGGCGGGGTCGGCCGGGTCGGCGGCCGGCTGCTCCGGCGGGTGCTGACGGGATCCGGTACTGCCGTTGATGGTGGTGAGTGCGTCAATCATGGCGTTGTCGTTTCCACCTCGAGCGCTGAGGGCGTAGGGAGGGGTCGAGCCGGTCACGCGGTACGGCCGCCGGCACGCTCGGCGTAACCGACGCGGATTGCGCTCTGCCGGACCGCGGGAATCCAGAGGCCGGATCGCCGTTCGTACACCGGGTTCTGGCCTCCCGGACCGGGATCACTCTGCCTTCCGGACGGGCCGTCACGCAAGCGCGGAATTCGCCCGGAACGGCAGCTGCGAAGGGCGGGTCCGGACCGTCCGGAATAGGCGAGGGAATGCACCCCCGGAGGTGGGGGGATCAGTTGCAGCGCCAAGTGGCCCGCCGTGCTCGGCGGGCCACTTGGCGCAGGTCACAGCCCCGGCCGGGCCGGTGGCACGGATGGCGGAAAGACCGTACGGGAGCGCGGCGGTGGCCGGTGTGCGGAACGTCACCGGCAATTCTTCCGCTCCGGCGGAATTCCGCCCGGCGGGGGGCCGTCGGTCGTCCTTTGGTCAAGGGTGATGTGCGACTGATGAACCGAACCCATTTGCACAGCCGTTCGCCGGTGCGGCGGCGAACGGCCGTGCGGCCGGAGCGTGTTCAGGCACTCAGAGCGCCGGGGGCGGGCTTGGTGGTCTCCACCAGGCGGGCGAACTCGCGCCAGGCGGCGGCGCATTCGAGGGCGAGCTGGGATATCCGCTCGGCGCAGTGCGGGGGGACGCTGCGGACCAGCTGGTCGCGCTGGGCGGTGGGGGGCAGGCTGCTGGTGAGCATCCGCAGCAGGTGGCGGCCGCTCTCGTTGAGGCGCAGGGCGGGGTCGGTCATCAGGCGTTCCATGGTGCGGACCGGGTCCTGGGCGGCGGGCGACGCGGTGGTGGTGCGGCGGGCGACGCGGGGGCCCGCGGGTCCGGCGGGCTCACCGGGCTCGGCGGATTCGGCGGATTCGGCGGGCACGGGCACGGGCGCGGGTTGCGGGGTGGCGGTGCGGCGGCCGGCGGGGAGGGGGTCCTCGCCGCGGCGCAGGCGGTCGCGGACGTCGCGGACGGTCCCGGGTGAGATGCCGGCCTCCTCGGCGATCGCGCGCAGGGAGGCCAGGGGGTTGGCGGCGATCAGCTCGCTGGCGCGCAGCCGGCCGCTGGTGCTGTCCAGGGGGCGGGTGCGGCCGTCGCGGCCGATCCGGGTCGCGACCGCCGGGATGGCGGCGGCGGTGTCGTGTCTCAGGGTGCGCACCGTCCGGGCGGACAGGCCGGTGACGGCGGCGACCATCCGGTCCGACCACCGGGGGTGGGTGGTGAGGATCCGTCCGGCCGCCGACAGCCGCTCCGCGCGGGACAGCGGCAGTCCGTGGCGGGTGTTGCTCTGCACCGCCAGGACGAAGGCGTCGTGCCGCGGCCCGTCGAAGTAACGCACCGGGATGACGAGCGCGCCGTCGGCGGCGGCCGCGCGCAGCCGGTGCATGCCGTCGATCACCCGCATGCTCGGCCGGTGGACGATGATCGGCGGCAGCGCGGGGCCGACCTCGGCCAGCGTCCGTACGTGCTCCGGGTCCTCTCCCCCCTTCCGCGGGGAGTCCCCCGGCAGCAGCGCGGCCACCGGCACCGCCACCACTTCGGACAGCACCGGCACCCACTGCCCGGGTAACCGGAACGCGGGGCTCTCCTGGGCGCGGACGGCTGCGGTCTCAGGCTTCACGACGAGTCCTCCGACATGCGACACGGACCGAGGGGCATGCATCGCAGCGATCGTAGGAGATCTACATACCTTTGGGAAGGTATTTTAGCGGCCACATGGCATCGCTCCCGTGCCGAACGGCCATCGGCCTGCCGTTTCTGGCCGTATACCTTCGCCCAGGTATATTTTTGGACCGCGGAAGGACCTCCCAGGAGCAGGGCCGGTCAGTCCTCGTCAGCCCTCGTCAGCCCTCGTGAGGCCTCGTGAAGCCTCGTCAGGTCCTCGTGAGGCACTCGTCAGTCCTCGTCCCCGCCCTCACCCTCGCCCTCGCCCTCGCCCTCGTCCTCGTCGGCCCGGGAGAGGGCGTCGGTGATCAGGCGGGTGGCGAACTCCTGGTCGTCGCCGCAGATCCGGTTGACGTACTCGGCGAGCAGGGTGGCGGTGGCCTCCAGGGGGTTCATCTCGGCGTCCGTCCACGGGCCGTACTGCGCGCGCCACAGGTTGGGGCTCAGGCCGCTGCCGGCGGCGACGAGCAGGCCGGCCATGGTGGGGATGACCTCGGGGCGGAAAGTCCTGGGCATCATCCGCATGGTGGCCACCAGGGTCGGCACCACGTACTCGATGACGTCCTTGCCGTGGTCCTCGCAGGCCGTCCGCAGCCAGTTCATGTACAGGTAGATGAGGGTGCAGGCGCCCTCCAGCAGGGCGCTGAAGTCGTCCGGGCCCATGGACGCGGCGAGGTGGTCGACCATCTTGCGGTGTTCGGGGTCGGTCCCGGTCCGGCCGTCGTAGAGGGCCTTGAGCCGGGAGTCGATCACCATGAGCGCCGCGCTCACATCGCCGGCGGGGGCGTACTGGGGGTCACAGGGCGAGGGCACGGGACTCCTCCTCCGGGGCGGGGCGCGCCGGGTGCGGCGACGGCGGGTTCCGTCGGCCGCTCCAGGAGAGCGGACCAGGGCCGGGCCGGGGGCCGGAACCACCCCCGCGTCACCCGGACGGGATCCCGGCGGCGGCCGGGCCGTTGACGAAACGGACTGTACGAACGGACGTGCGGGCCCTAGGGTTTCGCTCCGTCGACCTGGTCCGCCCCTGGAGCCCCTGCCCGATGTCCTCGCCCGCCCTGTACCGCTCCGCGCGGACGGCCGCCACCGCCGCCACCGTCCTGCTCGCCGTCACCGGCGCCGCGGCGCTGTTCTCCTTCTACACCGACGTCCGGATGTTCGCGGCGGCCGACGACATCCTCACCCACTCCGTGCTGAGCGGCGACGCGTTCGGCGACGCGGACCGACTCGCCCGGGCCGCGAGCACGATCCACCTGGTGGCACAGGCGGGCTCGGTGGTCGCCTTCCTCGCCTGGTTCCACCAGGTGCGGGTGAACGCCGAGTTCCTCGCCCCGCACGGGCACCGCTACCGGCGGATGTGGGCGCTCGTCGGCTGGTTCGTCCCCGTCGCCAACTTCTGGCTCCCCCGGCAGATCACCGGCGACATCTGGCAGGCCGGCGCCCGCCCCGACGGGCTCGGGGTGCGCGAGCCGCTCCCCCAGGCGCTGCTCAACTCCTGGTGGGTCACCTTCCTGGGGGCCGACCTGCTCGGTTGGCTGGGCAGCCGGTCCGACGAGCAGGCCTTCTACGCGGACGCCTACCGGGAGTCCGCCCTGTGGCTGGGCGCCTCCGACCTGCTGGAGCCGGTGGCCGCGGTCTTCGCCGTGCTGCTGGTGCGGCGGCTGACGGCCACCCAGGAGCGGCGCCTGGCCGAACTCCCGGCCGGGCCGGTGTCCGGGGTGCACGTCTCGACCGTCGAGGGCTGAGCCCGGCCCGGGACACCACGAAGGGCCCGCGGCGTCGCCGCGGGCCCTCGGCGTGCCGTCGCCGGGTCAGGGCTTGAGGGCGACGCCCGCGTAGAAGGAGACCTGGGCGTCGGTGACGTCGGCCGGCAGCAGCTCGGCGGTGCCCTCGGTGCCGTCGGGGTGCCAGCGGTGGGCGGGGACGATGCCCGGCTCCAGCAGGTCGAGGCCCTCGAAGAAGGTGGCGAACTCGGCCTCGGGGCGCAGCCGCAGGGAGGTGCCGGCCTGGTTGTAGATCTCCTGGACCTTGGTGGCACCGGGCGGGTCGAGTTCGGCGGTGGCGTGCGAGAGGACCAGGGCGGAGCCGGCCGGCAGCGGGTCCAGGAGGCACTTGACGATGGCGTGGGCGTCGTCGAGGTCCGGGACGAAGTGCAGCAGGGCGACCATCGACAGGACCACCGGCCGGGTCAGGTCGAGGGTCTGCGCGACCTGGGGGGTGGTCAGGATCGAGGCGGGGTCGCGGACGTCGCCGTGGACGTAGGCGGTGCGGCCCTGGGGGGTGCTGGTCATCAGGGCGCGGGAGTGGGCCAGCACGACGGGGTCGTTGTCGGCGTAGACCACCCGGGCGCGCGGTTCGACGGCCTGGGCGACCTCGTGGAGGTTGGGCGAGGTGGGGATGCCGGTGCCGATGTCCAGCCACTGGCGCAGGCCGCGGCGGGCCAGGGCGCGGGTGGCGCGGTGCATGAAGGTGCGGTTGGCCCGCACGGCGGTGCGCATGGTGGGAAAGACCGTCAGGACGCGCTCGGCGGCTTCGCGGTCGACGGCGAAGTTGTCCTTGCCGCCGAGGAAGTAGTCGTACATCCGGGCGCTGTGCGGGATGTCCTGGCGTATCGGTGGTGCCGCCGGCTCCGCGGGGTCGGGCTCGGTCGCGGTCATCCAGGTTCCCCCCATGATCATCCTTGTCCTTTCTTGATCACATCGGGCCGGGGCAGTCTAGCCAACTCGCCGGTGATGCGCGGGAAGTCGGCCCAAGGCCCCGGAGCCGGGACTTCCGCGCGACTCGGCAGGTGCACTTCCGTCTGCACGTCGGCGCGACTTCCGGCAGCAATGACACAACCTGCTACGTGTAGCCGCACCCGGCAACACGAAGATGCCCCTCCCCCTTTTCGGCGGTTTCCAGGGATCTGTGCCGGGGCCGGGCCGGGGCCGACCGCCGGGGGTGCGGCTCGGCCGTACCGGGCAATTTCCGTCGCGTCCGGCGGCCGGTCGCGTGCGGGCGGCCCGGGGATGTGGCACTCAGGAGGGCGGCGGCCCCGCCGGGCGCGCCCCCTCCCCCAGTGACCGAACGGAGCCCCCATGCGCCGACGCCGCGGCGTCCTGCTGACCGCCGCCCTCCTGGCCCAGATCGCCGCCGGGCCCTCCCACGCCGCACCGGCCGTCCCCGCCGGGTGGGAGCCGGCCGGCCAGTGCGGGGTGGTGCGCAGCGGTGACGCGCCGCTGGGCGGGGCGGAGGTGACGCTGTACCAGGCCGGGGAGGGCGAGGGCGGGCGGCCGCGAGTGCTGGCCTGGGCCCGTAGCGCCGGGGACGGACGGTTCAGCCTGGACTACCGTCGGCCACGGGATCCGCGGGCGGTGCTGTACGTGCTGGCCGACCTCGGGGGCCCGCGGGGCGACCACGGCAGCGGCGGGCGTTCCGGGCCGGAGGGCGCGGGCGGGCCGGTGACGCTGGCCGCGGTGCTCAGCGGCGCCGCGGCGCCGCCCGAACTCGTCGTCAACGAGCGGACCACGGTGGCCGCGGCCTACGCCCTGGCCCGGTTCACCGGCCCGGCCGGCGTGGCCGGCTCCTCCCCCGGGCTGCCGAACGCGGCGGCCGTCGCGCACAACCTGGCCGACACCGGCACCGGCGGCGTCGCCCCGCTGCTCGCCGCGCCGCCCAACGGCGAACTCACCTCCACCATGGCCGAGTTCAACACCCTGGCCAATCTGCTGGCGTCCTGCGTCAGCGGCGACTCCTGCGACCGGCTGCTGGACCTGGCCCGCCGCCCGGGCCACCCGCGGCCGCGCGACACCCTGCTGGCCGCCGTGGACATCGCCCACGACCCGGGCCACAACGCCGCCGCCCTGTTCGCGCTGGCCGGCACCACCGCCCGCTACCGGCCCGCGCTGCCGGCCGCCCCGGACGCCTGGACGGTGGCACTGCGCTACGAGGGCAACGGCCATGAGCTGGACGGCCCCGGCAACATCGCCTTCGATGCGGACGGCAACGCCTGGGCCAGCAACAACTACCGCTACGGCCCGGACCCGGCCGTCCCGGTGTGCGGCGGCGACGCGGTGCTGAAGTTCACCCCCACCGGGCAGGACGCCCCCGGCGCCCCCTACCGGGGCGGCGGCCTGTACGGCGCGGGCTTCGGCGTCACCGTGGATGCGAAGGACACTGCCTGGGTCGCCAACTTCGGTTTCCAGGGCCGTGGTTGCCCGGTCGACCCGGCCCCGCTGGAGCGCAGCGTCTCCCGGTTCGCCCCGGACGGCGCCCCGTTGTCCCCGCCGCGGGGCTGGCGCGGTGCCGGGATCGTGCAGCCGCAGGGCATGGCGGCCGACCGTTCCGGCACGGTGTGGGTGGCCAACTGCGGCTCGGACAGCGTGGCCCGGATCCCGGACGGCGACGCGGCCTCGGCCCGGGAGATCGCCACGCCGGGGCTGCACAAGCCCTTCGGCGCGGCCGTGGACCCGGCCGGGCGGCTGTGGGTGAGCGGCAACGGCAGTGACAGCGTCCAGGTCGTGGGCCCCGACGGGGCGCTGGAGCGGACCGTCACCGGGGCGGGCCTGCGCCGGCCGCTGGGGCTGGCCACCGACAGCCGGGGCAACGCCTGGGTGAGCAACAGCGGCATCCTGCCGGTGCCCTGCGGTGACAGCACCGCCGGCGACCTGGCGGACGCGCTGGCCGGCGAGGACGGTCCACGTCCGGGGACCTCGGTGACCATGATCGGGGCGGACGGGACGCCGGCCCCCGAACCCTTCACCAACGGCGGCCTGTTCCTGCCCTGGGGCGTAGCCGTCGACGGGGACGACACCGTGTGGGTGGCCAACTTCGGCGGCCACCGGGTCGCCCGGCTGTGTGGCGTGAACCCGGCCGCCTGCCCGCCCGGGACGCGCACCGGTGAGCCGATCTCGCCGCCCGGCACCGGGTACACGAGCGACGGGCTGGAGCGCAACACCGGTGTCCAGATCGACCCTTCGGGCAACGTCTGGCTGGTCAACAACTGGCGCACCGTGCCGGTCCAGGCCAATCCCGGCGGACACGAGCTGGTGGTGCTGGTGGGCGCGGCGGCGCCGGTGACCACGCCGAGGCTCGGCGGGGGCGGCCGGCCCTGACCTGCCGCCGTGGGCGGACGGAGTGGGCGGACGGAGCGGGCGGACAACCGCCGTGGGCGGGCGGACGGCCGTCGGGGCGACTACCCGCCGGTACGCAGCGGCGGCAGCGGCCCGCCGGGAACAC